>NZ_JAIVFN010000106.1 GCF_030015065.1 Xanthobacter autotrophicus
CCACCCCGGCCGCCGCCCCCAAGGCGCAGACGGCGGCGATGCCGGCCTGCATGCTGGCGGCCACGTCCTGCTCGCTCAACCCGTCGATGACGATCTCCAGCACGCTCGAAACCTCCGGCGGCAGCGCGCTATGGGAGACGCCGCGCAGGGTCGGGCAATAGGCGTCGTTGGTGGAGGCGATCATGCCGGCATATTTGGCGCCCACCTTGGAGCCCGAGCGCACCACGCCGCCCGGAAACGGCATGATGGCGCCGGGCACGCGGGCCATGGCCTCCACCGCCGCCTCGGCCGCCGCAAGGGCTGCCGGACGCGAGCGGGCGAGGATGAGGAAATTCCCGCCGCCCACGGCAGCGGTGGTGGAGCCCACCACCTCGTCGCAGACGAACTCCCCCTCCATCACCGGCACCCGCCAGAAGCGGCGCCCGTCGATGGACTTGGCGATCTGGTGGCCGTCGCCGAAATAGCGCAGCGCCCGCCCCAGCGCGATGGCGGCCCCGCCCTCCAGCCCCGAATAGCAGGCGGAGGTGGGCGAGGTGAGCACGCATTGCCCGGCCCGCAGCGGCACCACCTTCTTCAGGTCCTTCAAGGACATGGCGAAGATGAGCACGGCATAGCCCGGCCGCCCGTCCGGGGTTTCGGCGGGGGCAAGCTCCCGCTCGATGGCGGCCTCGCAGCCGCAGCCGATGACCGAGGTGGCAAAGCCCGTCAGGCTCGCCGCGGCGGTATGTGCCCAGCGTGGGGTGTCGGCGGTGATGATGAGGCGCGTTCCCGCCATGGGAAACGCCTCGGCGAAGCTGTCGCGGATCTCGACGCCGTTGATGATCATCGCGGAAGAACTCATGGCGTCAGCTCCACGATTTCGGGGCCCTGTCCGTCACGGATCTCGCGGTCGGCGATCTGATAATGGCTCGCCTTCAGGCCCACCGCCTCGTCGAACCAGCGCTCAAGACGCTTGTCCATCAACGGATCGGAGGGGGGATGGACCGCATAGGTGCGCCCCTTTGTGAGGGCCACCACCTCGCCGTTCACCACCACCACCTCGCCGTCCTTCAGGACAAAGCGGGGCGCCGCGAACATGGCCTCGCGGTCGGCCTGCTCCTCGTAGAGCACCACGTCCGCGCGGGCGCCGGGGCCGAGATGGCCACGGTCCTTCAGGCCGAGGGTGCGGGCCGGCGCCGCGCGGGTCACCACCGCGATCTCCTCCAGCGTGTATTCGCGGGAAATCTCGGCGAGGCGGGTATGGGCCCTCGCCGCCTTGTGGATGCGGCCGAGGTGCGCGTCGCGGAACGGCTTGTCCATCAAGAGCCGGATGAGGTGGGGGTAGGAGGTGAAGGGGCCGCCATTGGGATGGTCGGTGGTGAGATACACCCGCCACGGGTCCTCGATGAGCAGGAACAGTTCCAGCCCGATGGCCCATTGCAGCGCGTTCACGAAGGAGGTGTCGCGATAATTGAACGGCACCACGCCGCAGGCCGCGTCCATCTCGATGTCCATGCCGATCCACTTCTTGGGATCGGCGATGCCATGATTGCGATACTGGGACATGAGGTCGGCCGAGGCGGTCACGGTCTGGCCGAACATGATCTGCCCCACGTCCACCGAGATGTGCGGATTGGCGTTCACCGCCTCCGCGATCTCGGCCGAGCCGGAGGAGAAGTGCCGGTCGCCCTCGGTGCCGTAGGAGTGGAACTGGATGTGGGTGAGATGGAGGGGGAAGCCCTCGCTCGCGCCGATGGTGGCGAGCGTCGTCTTCACGTTGCCGGGCACCCCCAGGTTGCAGCCGTGCAGGTGGATGGGGTGCGGCACCCCCAGTTCCGATACGGCGCGCTGAAGTGTGTTGAGGATTCGGCGCGGGGTGAGGCCGTAAAACGGCCCCGTCTCGTCAAGATCGAGGGCGCGGCCGTTGAACTTGAAGGCGTTGATGCCGCCGGGGTTCACGATCTTGATGGCGCAGCACTGGGTGGCCTTGAGCATCCAGGCCACATAGTCATTGATCGCCTGCTGGCCCTCGCTTTGGGCGATAAGGCGCAACAGGAAATCATCGTTCCCCAGCACCAGGAAGCCGCCGGTGTCGATGTTGGGGATGTCCGCCATCTCAAGGTGCGCGTGGCGGGCATTGGCCCCCACAACTGCCGGCTCGAACACGGCGGTGTAGCCCATTTGCGAGTAGCGGCAACCGGTTGCGTGGGTGGTGGGCACCGCCCGCCCGCCGCCG
Organism: Xanthobacter autotrophicus; assembly: GCF_030015065.1. Classification (GTDB taxonomy): domain Bacteria; phylum Pseudomonadota; class Alphaproteobacteria; order Rhizobiales; family Xanthobacteraceae; genus Xanthobacter; species Xanthobacter autotrophicus_D. The sequence goes on from NZ_JAIVFN010000106.1 coordinate 2,216, forward strand.
CAGCCGCAGAAATCGCCGAACGGCTCGGGATAGAGCGCCCGGTCCTCGTTCATCAGCAGGCGACCGAGATTGACCTTGCCGCCAGCGATGTGGCTGTGCAGGTCGATGCCCCCCGCGAGCACGATTGTGCCTGACGCGTCAACCACTTGCTCGCCCTGGACCGGCGGCGCGTCGGCGATGATGCGGCCATCCTCCAGAAGGAGGTCGCGAACCTGGTCGATGACATTGTTGGCGGGGTCGAACACGCGCCCACCGGTGATGCGCGTCCTCATGCACCCCTCCCGAACGACACAAGAATGGCCGCGGCCGCCTCGGCGACGCTGGGCAGCTCGGCTGGCCTAAGCGCCTGAAGCGGCAGGCAAACCACCGAATCCATGCGGAAGACGTGGCCGCCATGGTCCACCCCTGGCGTTCCCACCGGGATGAACACCTCCGGCTCCCGCGCGAACACTGTGTCGGGATGGGCGATGGCGATCACCGGCCCCCGGTCGAAATCCGGCGGCGCATCGGGCCGGAAGGCGCTGGCGTGCAGCAGCAGGTCGGCATCGTAAAGCGCTGCCGTCGTTGAATAAAGCTCAGGCACATGGCGCGCCGTGCCAGCCCCCACCGCCGTGCGCAGGGGATAGCCGAAGCGCCACAGGGCAAGTTGGTGCGCCCCGGTCACATTGTCCCGCCCGCCCAGCGGAAACACCGCCGCGCGGGTGGTGACGGAGAGGAGATCCACCGCCTCCGATGCCGCTCCGGCAACCACCGGCGCATCCTCTGCCGGCAGGCTGGCGGCGTTCCAGGTGAAGACGGCATAGCGCGCCGCCTTGAGCTGTTCCGCCAGCGCCGCGAGGGCCGTAACCGTCGCCTCCGGCAGGCCGCTGAGCCCGTCCACCGCACGCCCCGCGACAAGCGCCGACAGCACCGAAGCGGCAGTGGCAACCTCATGTTCAGCAACGATAATTTCCGTCACCGCGTGGGTCGCCAGGACCCGGCGCGAGGGCTCCGACAGCGACCCGCCGACGATGGCGATCTGCCGCCGTCCGGGGGCGGTGACGAAGAGCGGCGCGGCGTCCCCCTCCGCCCCTTTCCCGCGCACCGGAACGGCGCGGGAGAAGAAGCGGTTGAAGGCGGAGGCCGGATCATCGCCGAACACCACCATCACGTCGCAGCGGTTGCGCACCTCGGCGAGGGTGGCGGCGATCCAGCCTTTGCGGGCCAGGCGCTCCAGATTGGCGAACAGCCCGCTCGACGCCGCATGGTCGAGGCTGGCGCCCGATGCCATGGCGAGGTCGTACAGGCGGCGCAAGCCCTCCAGATCCGCGCCGAGGCCGCTGAAGGCGGCGGAGTGGGCGGCCTTTAGGTGCCCCGCGGCGGCTGCGGCCGCTTCCTCGAAAGTGGCCGGAGCGCCCTTGATGCGCGGCACGGGCGGCGGCGCCTCGCTGCGGGCGAGGAGGCGCGCGGCCTCGGGGCACGCCGTGCGCGGCGTGATAGCGCGACCGGCGACGGTCACCTCCAGATCATCGCATCCGAGGCCGCAGAAGCCGCAGACGACGTCTCGGACGGTGCGCGCGGCACCGCCGGTGATCGACTCTCCCGATATCATGGCGTCACCCGAAGGCGATGGCTGCGGGGCGGGCTGCGCCAGGTCCACGCAAGGGCGTAGAGCTGGCGCCGGTACCGGCCCTCGCATGTGAAAATGGGACGAAATGGACAGACGCAGAGCGTTGAGATGCCATGGCATTGCCTTGGGGGTTGAAGGTCCCGATCAAGACGCCGCGGCGGTTGCCCGCTTGTCGTTGCAGTGCGCTTCGGAAAACTCCGTGCGCCATGCGTCTGTTCTTGGAGAGGAAGCTAACATAGCCGCAGGGGGCAGAAAACCCGTCATCTATGCGGCAGATGCGAGCAGGTGTTGTGCGACGCGGTATCGAATTCTACTTGAAGCAGCGGACCTCGGCTTCCGCCTGGGCGCGGCGCAGTTCGGCGATGTTGTCCTCGTATTGGGGCGTGTTGCGGAAGATGCTCGCCGCCTGCCCCACGCCCTGCCGCATGGAAAGGATGGTCTCGGCCGCCACGTAACGGTCATACGGCAGGATGGAGGCCAGCGTGTCCACCGAGCAGGAACAACGGGTCATGGCTTCGCGCGACTGCCCGTTCGCCGCCATGCAGGCGATGACGTAATCGACACGCGCGGAGGTGGGATAGTCGTTGTCCGGGGTGGCGGCGAGCACCGCGCCGGCCGACACCAGCAGCAGGCCCGCCACCTCAAGAGCCCTTCGGATCATAGGCGATCGTCTCCTCCCAGAGCCGGCCGCCGGGGGCCTCGGCCGCGATCTCCATGCGCACGACCTCCCCCGGCACGCCCGGCGCCACATCGAATGTGTAGGTCAAGGTCTCAAGTCCGCGCATGCGGGCGGCGTTGGCGTCGCCCTCGAAGGGCTTCACGGTGACGCGCCAGCCCTTGAGCGTACGGCCATCCACGACGATGTCGGCGGGCTCCACCCGCGCCCGGTCGCGCAGGGCCGAGCGGATGGCGTTCTTGAAATAGCGCGGATTGCCCTTCAGCCGGCCGGACAGCTCGACGAGGTGATTCTCCAGGAACAGCATCAGCACCGGATTGGTGGTCGCCCCCTCGAAGGGGCCGGCGGCGCGGTGGCGCTCGGCGGCGAAGAAGTCCACCCGCACGTCGCGCGCATCGCTGCTGCCCGCGCCGGGTTCGATGATCAGGCGGATGCGGTCCTCGAAGGAGGGCCCGAGCTCCGCATCCGTCACCTTGCGCGCATAGACGTAAAAGAGGACGTCGCCGGGCCTCGTGGCGGCGAGCTGGGGCCGCTCGAACAGGAGATCCGCCGCCTCGGGCGGGGCGTTTTCGGTGGCGGCCTGCGCCTCGGCGGCGCGCGCAGGCAGGGGCTCCACCAGGAACCCGGCGGCGAACAGCGCCGCCGTCAGGAAGATGAACAGGCCGAAGATCCTGCGGGCGCTCACGATTTTGCTCCTTCCCGCCGGGGCACGGAAGCGCCGCCGATGGTGCGGTAGATGAAGTCCGGCGCCGGGCCCGCCGCCTCGGCGGTGGCCAGCGCCTCGACCCGGGCATGGAACGGGGATTTCGAGCAGGCCGGATCGGTGAGGCTGGCATCCCCCGCCAGCGCCATGGCCTGGCAGCGGCAGCCGCCGAAATCCATCTCCCGCCGGTCGCAGCTGCGGCACGGCTCGCGCATCCATTCGGTGCCGCGGAAGGCGTTGAAGGCCGGCGAGGCGCGCCAGATGTCCCCCAGAGCATGGTCGCGCACCGACCAGAATTCGAGGCCGGGAATGCTCTCCGCCGCATGGCAGGGCAGCACCCGGCCGGTGGGCGTGACATTCAGCGTGCGCCGCCCCCAGCCGCCGGAGCAGGGCTTGGGATAGCGGGCGTAATAGTCCGGGATGACCATGTCGATGACCAGCACGCCTTCCAGCCGCTTGCGCGCCTCCTCCACGATGGCGACGGAACGATCCACGTCGGGGCGCGCCGGCATCAGCGCGGCACGGTTGGCATAGGCCCAGCCGTAATACTGGGTGTGCGCCACCTCCAGCCGCCGCGCCTTCAGCGCCACGGCGAGGGCGATCATGTCCTCCACCTCGTGGATGTTGGCGCGATGGAACACCGCGTTCACCGTCAGCGGCAGGCCGAGGTCGGTGACCTGCGCGGCGAAGGCGAGCTTGGCGGCATGGCCGCCGGCATAGCCGCCGACCCGATCGGTGGTTTCAGCCTTGGCGCCCTGGAACGAGAGCTGCACATGGTCCAGCCCCGCCTCGGACAAGGCGGGCAGCATGGCGCCGGCGCGGCCGACGCCGGAGGTGATGAGATTGGTGTAGAGCCCCTCCGCCGCGCAATGGGCGGTGAGTTCCACAAGGTCAGCCCGCGCCGTGGGCTCGCCGCCGGAGAGATGGACATGCAGCACGCCGAGGGCCACCGCCTCGCTGAGCACGCGCTTCCAGGTGGCGGTGTCCAGCTCCGCCTCGCGGCGCTCCAGCTCCAGCGGGTTGGAGCAATAGGGACAGCGCAGGGGGCAGCGATGGGTCAGCTCGGCCAGGATACCGATGGGATGGCCGACAGGATGCACCGCCGCCGGGCGGGGCGCCGTCTCCTGATTCAGTTCGGCCGTGTCGTTGGTCATCGCTCGATCACCCGCCGCGCAATGAGGTCGCCGATCATGTCGCGCACGTCGGCGGCGATCACCTCGCGCTTTTCGTCGAAGCGCAGCGCCAGCTCATCCACGATCTGGCCGCAGGTGCGCTGGCCGTCCACCAGCTCCAGCACCGCAGCCGCGGTCTCGTCGATGTCGAACGCCCGCTCCGGGGCGAGCAGCACATGGCGCTCGCGCACCTGATCATACTTCAGTTTAACCCCGCGCGGCAGGCGCGGCACGTCGGTCTCTTCCGCCCGCATGGCTCAGCCGGCCTCGACGAGGGCGATGCCCGGCCGCCATGCGCCGGGCGCCGGCCAGCCGGGCTCCACATAAGCGAAATAAAGCGCATCGAGCTGCGCCCACAGGACTTCGGTCTTGAAGGTCAAGGCCCGGATAACGGCGCGCTGCTCGGCCACCGTGCGCGCGTTCTTCTTCACGTAGTCGAGGGCGAAATCGGCATCCTTGGGCGCCTGGTCAAGGCGGCGGCGGAAATAGGCGACAACACGCTCGGTGATGAAGTCGTAATTGGCCAGCATGCCCGAGATGCGCTCGGCATGGATGCCCGGCGCGAACAGCTCGGTGAGGGAGGAGGCCACCGCCTCCAGCAGCGAATGGTCAGCCACGAAGCGCACATAGGCCTCCACCGCGAACTTGGTGGCGGGCAGAGCGCCCTCCTTCGAGACCACATAGTCGCGGTTAAGGCCGAGGCCGTCGGTGAGCACCAACCAACGCTCGATGCCGCCGGAATCTTCACCAAATCCGTCATGGTCGGTGATGCGGTGCAGCCATTCGCGGCGCAGCTCCCGGTCGTCGCAGCGGCTCATGAGCGCCGCGTCCTTGCGGGGAATGGCGGACTGGTAACAATAGCGGTTGAGCGCCCAGGCGCGCACCTGGTCCCGGTTCAGCTTGCCGGCATGCAGCAGCTTATGGAACGGGTGGAGATTGTGGTAGCGGGTGGCTCCCACCTCCCGCAGCGCCGCTTCCAGCCCCTCGGGCGACAAAGGCTCGGACGGCGCGGGCAGGGGCGGGAAGGCCAGCGGCTCGGCGAGGGCGAGGAACGTCATAACGAGAACTCCATTCCGTCGCGGGCCACCGTCCAGCCGGCCTGCTCCACCTCCCGGCGCTCCTGCGAGTCGTCGACCAGCGCCGGATTGGTGTTGTTGATGTGGATGAAGACGCGCCGCGCCACCGGCACATCCTTAAGCAGCGCCACGGTGCCGTCGGCGCCGGACATGGAGAGGTGCCCCATGCGCGCGCCCGTCTTGGTACCGACGCCGGCGGTGATCATCTCGTCGTCGGAAAAGAGCGTGCCGTCGAAGAACAGAAGATCGGCCCCAGCGATGCGCTCCCGCACCGCCGGCGTCACCGCCGCGCAGCCGGGAATGTAGACGAGGCGCTTGTTCCCGCAGGTGATGGTGACGCCCACGGTGGAACCCGTCTCCTCGCCGATGACGAGGCTGGCATCCTCGCGCCAGAGTGGCACCTTTCCGGGCACGGTGAAGAAATCCATCCCGAGCCCCCGTGCCGGTGAGAAGGCCTCGCCGAACACGGCGGCGGTCCGGCTGACGAAGGCCGGCGCCACCACGTCGAACACCTGGTTCTGCTTGAGCAGGGAAAGCGTCTCCTCCGTCCCGTAGAGGGCGAAGGGCTGCGATTCCCGAAGCGAGAGCAGGCCGGCGATATGGTCCACGTCCCCGTTGGTGAGGACGACGGCGCGAATGGGGCTGTCGCGCTCGCCACTGCGGGGCCTGAGCGCCGGCGTGGCGGAAATCTGCGCCCGAAGATCGGGCGAGGCATTCAGCAGGACCCACTCCCTGCCGTCGGCGGAGACGGCGATGCTCGATTGGGTGCGCGGGGTGACGCGCGGGTCCCCCGACCAGGCCATGCGGCACACCGGACAGCGGCAGTTCCATTGGGGAACGCCGCCGCCGGCCGCCGAACCGAGAACGATCACCTGCATGATGCGACGAACGCTCCTGCCCTTTCGTTCCCGGCCACCGACCTCATTCGGATCAGAAATCGGCCGGCAGATAGGCGGTGACTTCCATGCCAACGCAGACTTCGCAGACCTGAGGCTTGTTCCAGCGCATGATGCTTCCTCCAGTTATATGCCCAAGATCTTTCTAAGAAGATCATAAGAACACTCTGCAATGACGAAGTTCATCGCAGTGAGGATAAATATTGGCGCTCGATTTGGTTCCCGCAAGCAAAATATGATGCTGCGGCGCAGCAGGCGCGACCGGCAATGCCGACGGCCCCGGTCGCTGACCGGCGCCGGGCGGGGTTCCGCTCAGGCGCCGCACGGGCTGTGATCCCGACGGGGTGCCGGGGCACGCTCACCGGCGGTCGGGATCAGTGGGCGCCCGCCGGCGCCGAGAGGTCCAGCATGAAGCCGCGGCCGCGCACCGTGGCCACCTGCGGCCCGCCGGCCCGGCTCACCGGAGCGAGCTTGGTGCGCAGGTAGCCCACATAGACGTCGACCACGTTCAGCGAGGCGCCGCCCTGGTTGGCCCAGAGCCGGTCGAAGATCTCGCCGCGGGGCACCGGGCGGTTGGGGGTTGCCATCAGCAGGGCCAGCAGCTCCGCCTCCCGTTCCGTCAGGCGGGCATGGATCTCCCCGAACAGGACGGTGCGGGTGGACTGGTCGAGCACCAGGCGCCCTGCGACAATGCGGCCCGCATGGCTGTCGCCGAGGCGGTGCAGCAGGTGGGCGCGCAGCCGCGCCACCAGCTCGGCGAACTCGAACGGTTTCACAATGTAGTCGTCGGCCCCGGCGCCGAGGCCCTCGGCGCGGTCGTGCACCTCGTCCTTGGCGGACAGGAACAGGATGGGGCCGGAATGTCCGGCGCTGCGCAACGCCCGGCACACGTCGATCCCCGAGCCGTCGGGCAGCATGATGTCGAGCACCACCGCGCAGGGATTGTACTGGCGCGCCGTGTCCAGCGCCTCGTCGGCGCGGCCCACCACGGTCACGTCGAAGCCTTCGGCCGAGAGCCCGCGGCTCAGCATCGCGCCGATGTCGCTGTCGTCCTCGACCACCAGAATGTTCATGTCTCCTCCTTGCCGGGCGGTGTTCCTTCAGGCGCCCGCACGTCGGCGGCGTCCTGGTGGGCCTGCGGCCGGGGCAGCATGATGACCACGCGGGTACCGCCCGCTTCTCCTTCTTCCAGTGTGATACGTCCACCGTGCCGCGTCACCACCCATTCCGCGAGCGCGAGGCCGAGGCCGAATCCGGTGCCGTCGCCGAACCGCTCGCCCCGCTCGAAGCGCCTGAACAGGCCGGCGCGCGCCTCCGGTGCGATGCCACGGCCGTCGTCCGTCACCGTGATCCGTTCCCCCGCCGTCCCGTCAGCGCCGGTCACGGTTGCGGCGGCGACGGTGATGCGCGTCACCTTGCCGCCATGGCGCAACGCGTTGTCGATGAGGCCCTCCACCACCTGCCTCAGCCATTCGCGGTCGGCATGGACCAGGGGACCCGGCGCTTCAGCGTCAAGGGTCAGGGTCACGCCTTGCCGGCGGGCCACGTTCTCGAAGCCGGCGAGGGCGTCGGCGAGAAGCGGCACCAGCGGCACATCCTGGAACACCAGCTCGATCTCCCCGCTTTCGGAACGGGCCACGCGCAGCAGGTCCTCGACCCGGCGGTGCAGGCGCCCGGCGCGCTTGCGGATGGTGGCGAGCACCGAGCGGCTCAGCTCCTCGGGAATGGCGGGGGCACGCTGGGTCACGTCGCATTCACCGATGATGACGGTGAGCGGCGTGCGCAGCTCGTGGCTCACATCGGTAAAGAACCGCCGGCGGGACGCGTCGATGGCGGCAAGCCGGGCATTGGCGGCGGTGAGGTCGGCGGTGCGCTCGGCGATGGTCTTCTCCAGCACAGCGCGATCCTCCACCACCCGCCGTTCCCGGCGACCGAGGCGCGCGGCCATGCGGTTGAAGCGCGCCGTCAGCACACCCAATTCGTCACGCGGGCCGATGGCGAGGCGGGTGTCGAGGTCGCCGCGGCCGATGGCGGCCGCCGCCCGGTCGATCTCGCCCAGCCGGGTCAGAAGCGGCCGGGCCACCGCCCGGTAGAGAACCACCACCGCCGCGAGCACAAGAGTGGCGAGCGCCACCGCCCCCACCCTGAGGCGGAAAGACAGCGCCAGCGCCTCTTCGCGCGCGCTCGTGACGGCGCGGCGCTCGCTCTCCACGAGGAGCGACAGGGTGGGGCCGGCGGAGGCGGCAAAACCGTTGAGCGCGCCGCGCACACGGTCACCGCGGCGGGGGGCGTCCATGTCCGCCACGGCGGCGGAGATCTGGCGGTCGAGCACGATGAAGTCCGCCCGCAGATGAGCGAGCATGCGCTCGCGCGGGCGGATGCCCAGGTTCGGAGCCGGCCCGGTCGCCGCCGCGCGCACGGTGGCCGCCTCCAGCACGGCGGAGACGCGGGAACGCGCATCCTCCATGCGTCCGCGATCCGCGCCGGGGCTTTCGGCGGCGGCCACGGCGGCGAGGCCGAAATCGGAGAGGCGGGCCGACATCTCGGTGAGCAGGTCCAGCCTCTGCTGGGCCGCAACGGTCGCCTCGAGGGCGCGGTCCGCCGCGCCCACCGCGAGCAGAAGCCCCACGGCGGCGAGGATGGCGAAGGACGCCGCCGCGCCACTCAGGGCGGCAAGCTTGAAGCGGATGGATCTCATCGCCCTTGGCCGGCTTCCTCCCGCGGCACCCTGTCGGTGCGCTTGTCCGCTTTTAGAGCGTTTTCGGGCCGGGTGGATACCGGTTCCAAGGAAGAAACGCGGCCGGGCACCGGAACGCCGGGCACAAACGGAAACGCCGCCGGTTGCGCGCGGCAGCCGGCGGCGTCCTGTCAGGTCGCGATGGCGTCAGGCGATCAGGCCTGGACGCGCTGGCCTTCCGCCTGCATGCGCTGCTGGTACAGGGCGGCGAAATCCACCGGGTCGATCATCAGGGGCGGGAAGCCGCCATTGCGCACCGCGTCGGCGATGATCTGCCGGGCGAAGGGGAAGAGCAGGCGCGGGCACTCGATCAGCGCCACCGGCTGCAGGCTCTGCTCGGGCACGTTGAGGATGCGGAACACGCCCGCATAGACCAGCTCGAAGGCGAACAGGGTGTTGCCCTCGACGCTGGCGCCACCGTCGATCTTCAGCTCGATCTCGAACTCGCCATTGCCGCCGGGACGGGCATTGACGTGGATCTGGATGTTCACGTCGGGCTGGCTCGGCGGCGCGGCGAGCGAGCGCGGCGCGTTCGGGTTCTCGAACGAGAAATCCTTCGTGTACTGCGCGAGCACGTTCAGCGACGGCGCCGCATTCTGGGTGGGGCCGCCATTCTGCGTGGCCATGCGCATCTCCATTTCAAGCGTTGATTGGTGGCACCGATGGATGCCCTAAAAGCGCGGCGCTGCTACCATGCTTTACGCTTCAGGTGCAAGGATCGGCGCCGGAAGAGCCGCGCCTGCAATCCCGGCGCGGCAGGACGAGGAGACAAGATGATGGACGAGGACAGGCCCGCGCCGCCGCGCAAGCCCTTGAGCGAGGCCGCGAAACGCGCGCTCGCCGAGGCCGAGGCCCGGCGCGCCGCCATGGATGCGGCGGTCAAGGATCGCCCGAAGGAAATCAACGGCCGCGACGGGCCCGAGCCGGTGCGCTACGGCGACTGGGAGGTGGGGGGCATCGCGTCCGACTTCTGAGCCGCGACGCCCCAGCCGTTGGGTGAGCGGAGGAAGTCCTCAGCCCACCAGCGCCAGGCCGATGAGCCCGGCAATGCCGACAACGATGCGCCACCAGCCGAACGGCGCGTAGCCGTGCTTGGCAACGAAATCGAGCAGGGTCCGCACCACCACCACCGCCGCGCAGAAGGCTGCGACGAAGCCGATGACGATGAGCAGGCCATCGTCAAAGGAGAGATTGTTGCGGTTCTTGTAGAGGTCGTAGACGAAGGCGCCGAACATGGTGGGCAGAGCGAGGAAGAAGGAGAATTCCGCCGCCGCCCTCTTGTCCACGCCCATGAGCATCCCGCCCACGATGGTGGAGCCCGAGCGCGACATGCCGGGGATCATGGCCAGGCACTGGAAGAAGCCGATCTTGAGCGCCAGCGTCATGGGCAGGCCCATGGCGTTGTTGTAGCGCGGCTCAGGCACCACCTTGTCGATGAACAGGAGGACGATGCCGCCCAGGATCAGCGTCACGCAGATGAGGGCGGGCGTCTCGAACAGCACGCTCTTGATGAAACCGTGGGCCAGCGCCCCGATCACCGCCGCCGGCAGGAAGGCGACGATGATGCCGAGCACGAAGCGCCGCGCGCCCGGATTGGTGGGCAGCTGCTGCGCCACCTTGAGGAAGCGCTGGAAATAGACGGTGAGGATGGCGAGCACCGCGCCGAGCTGGATCAGCACCTCGAAGGTGTGGCCGGTGCTCTCGAAGCCGAGGAAATGCCCCGCAAGCAGGATGTGGGCGGTCGAGGAGACGGGGATGAACTCCGTCAGCCCCTCCAGAAGGCCGAGAACGAGGGCTTCGAGCATATCGCCGAGGGTCATGGTTCAGATCGTCCGGAAGGCGGAAAGGAGGGCGCATCCTGTTCTCTCCCCTTCGCAGGTGCAATCGCGCGCCCGCGAAGGGAGACGCCACGCACGGCCTCAGCAAGCTATTTCCCCGGCGCCTGTGGCGTCGGCGCCACAGGCGATCTTGCCGCAACGGCAGTCTTATGCATTGAATTGACTTAGGATTTTGGATTTGACCCAGGCGGGCTCGTAGCATTCCGTTTACGATAATTTGCCGCGCCGGGGGCCGCCCGACGCGCGCAAGCGAAATGCTGCACTGCGGTGGAACCAATCGGAAAGAATCGCGCTCTAAAACTTGAGGTCGCCGGGTGACTGGCCTTTTTCCCCCAACACCCCCGGCGAAATTGCGTCATGTATCTGCATCACCATCCGTTTTGCCCGCACTCCCGCTTTGTCCGCCTCCTCCTCGCCGAATACGGGCTCGAACCGGAGCTCGTGGAAGAGCGGGTGTGGGAGCGCCGGCCCGGCTTCCTCGCCCTCAATCCGGCCGGCGAGACGCCGGTGATCGTGGAGGAGATGGCCGCCTCGGTGCCCGGAGCCTCCATCATCGCCGAATGGCTCGACGAGACGCGCGGCCTCGCCCTCGGCGACCACCGCCTCTTGCCGGACTCTCCGGCGGCGCGAGTGGAGGTGCGCCGGCTCACCCAATGGTTCAACGAGAAGATGTATGTGGAGGCCACCGAGCCCCTAGTGCGCGAGCGCATCCACAAGCGCTACATGACGCGCGAGCAGGGCGGCGGCTCGCCCGATGCCACATCCCTGCGCATGGGGCGCAGTAATCTGCGCTATCATTTGAAATATATCGGATGGCTGGCCAAGGCGCGCAAATGGCTCGCCGGGGAGAAGCTGAGTCAGGCCGACCTTGCCGCCGCCGCGCATCTCTCGGTGGCCGACTATCTGGGCGACGTGCCGTGGGACGAGGACGATCACGCGAGGGACTGGTACGCGCGCATCAAGTCGCGCCCGACCTTCCGCGCGCTCCTGACCGAGAGCATTCCGGGCATGCCGCCCTCCAAGACCTACGCGGACCTCGACTTCTGACCGAGGCGGCCGGCGCCCCTCTTGAGGAGATCATCGCCGGCCTCGCCCGTTCGGAAGGCTTCGATGCCGTCGGCATCGCCCGCGCGGATGCCGTCCCCGAGGCCGGTGCCCGGCTCAAAGCGTGGGTCGCCGGCGGCGCCCAGGGCGACATGGGCTGGATGGCCGAGACGCTGGAGCGCCGGGCCGATCCCGCCGTGCTGTGGCCGGCCATGCGCTCCGTCATCATGCTGGGGCTCAATTACGGCCCCGCGGAAGACCCCCGCACGGTGCTGGCCCGGCCCTCAGCGGGTGCCATCTCCGTCTATGCGCGGGCGGAGGACTACCACGACATCATCAAGCCCAAGCTGAAGCGCGTCGCCCGCGCTTTGCTCGCCGAGGCGCAACGGCGCGGCCTTGAGGGCGACGTGAAGGTGTTCGTGGATACCGCCCCGCTCATGGAGAAGCCGCTGGCCGCGGCGGCGGGGCTCGGCTGGCAGGGCCGGCACACCAACCTGGTCTCGCGCGATTTCGGCTCCTGGCTGTTCCTCGGCGCCATCGCCACCACACTGGAGCTCAAGCCGTCCGCGCCGGAGAAGGACCATTGCGGCTCCTGCCGCGCCTGCCTCGACGCCTGCCCCACGGCCGCCTTTCCTGCCCCCTACGTCATCAATGCGCGGCGTTGCATCTCCTACCTCACCATTGAGCACAAGGGTCCGATCCCGCGCGACCTGCGCCCCCTCATGGGCAACCGTATCTATGGCTGCGACGATTGCCTCGCCGCCTGCCCGTGGAACAAGTTCGCGGAACTCGGGCGCGAAATGAAGCTCGCCGCGCGGGCGGAGAATGACGCCCCGCCCCTTGCCGAACTCGTCGCGCTGGACGATGCCGCCTTCCGCGCCCGCTTCCCCAAAAGCCCCATCAAGCGGGTAGGACGCGACCGCTTCGTGCGCAACGTGCTGATGGCCATCGGAAATGCGGGGGATGCGGCGCTGCTGCCCCAGGTGGAGGCCCGGCTCTCGGACCAAGCGCCGCTCGTGCGCGGGGCCGCCGTCTGGGCGTTCGGGCGGCTGGCCGGCCCACAGGCCCTCGCCACGCGCGCTGCGGCGGCGCTGATGCAGGAAGAAGACGCGGCGGTACGGACGGAATGGGAAGCCGGTGAGGTCCACCCGGCCTAAGTTCCACCGCCCATCGCGCGGGCGCTGTTTCCAACCGGCGCGTTTGCCAGTAGGATTGCCACCTCACGAACCATGAGGGGGGCGACAAGAGCTGGCGTCACGATCGCGTCGCGCCCACGCGCGAAGATCGACGGCGACAGAACAGGCAACATGCACGAGCCCCGCAAGCTTTATGTGAAGTCCTTCGGCTGCCAGATGAACGTCTACGATTCCCATCGTATGGCGGACACGCTGGCGCGCGAGGGCTTCGTGGAGACGCAGGACCCGGCCGCGGCCGATCTGGTCATCCTCAACACCTGCCATATCCGCGAGAAGGCCGCCGAGAAGGTCTATTCGGAGCTGGGCCGCCTGCGCAAACAGAAGCAGGAGGCCGGCTCCGACACCATGATCGCGGTGGCGGGCTGCGTCGCCCAGGCCGAAGGCGCCGAGATCATGCGCCGCGCGCCGGTGGTGGACCTCGTGGTCGGCCCCCAGAGCTACCATCGCCTGCCCGAGCTGCTGGCCGAGGCCAAGGCCGGCAAGCGGGTGGTGGACACCGAATTCCCGGCCGAGGACAAGTTCGACCACCTGCCCGCCCCGACGCGGGCGGCGACCCGCTCCCGCGGGCCAGCGGCCTTCGTCACCGTGCAGGAAGGCTGCGACAAGTTCTGCACCTTCTGCGTGGTGCCCTATACCCGCGGCGCGGAGGTCTCCCGCCCGGCCGCCAAGATCATGGACGAGGCGGCGCGGCTGGTGGACCAGGGCGTGCGCGAGATCACCCTCATCGGCCAGAACGTCAACGCCTTCCACGGCGCGGGGCCGGACGGCACCAGCTGGAGCCTCGCCCGGCTCATGGAGCGCATGGCCGGCCTCGATGGGCTCGCCCGGCTGCGCTACACCACCTCCCACCCGCGCGACATGAGCGACGACCTCATCGCCGCCCACCGCGATTTGCCCCAGCTGATGCCCTATCTGCACCTGCCGGTGCAGTCGGGCTCCGACCGCATCCTCGCCGCCATGAACCGCAGGCATGGCCGCGACGCCTTCTTCGCCATCATCGACAAGATGCGGAAGGCGCGGCCGGACATGGCTTTGTCGTCCGATTTCATCGTCGGCTTCCCCGGCGAGACGGAACAGGACTTCGAGGACACGATCGACCTCGTCCGCCGGGTGGGCTTCGCCAGCGCCTATTCCTTCAAGTACAGCCCCCGCCCCGGCACCCCCGCCGCCGACCATGAGGCGCAGGTGCCGGAG
>NZ_JAIVFN010000107.1 GCF_030015065.1 Xanthobacter autotrophicus
CGCCGCCACCGTCCGCGTGCGCCTCAACGGCGTGGCGATCTGAGGGGAGAGACCCATGCCCAAGCGACCCGCGCTCGTCTGTCAGGCCGATGTCACTCGCCTGCTCAAGGCCGCGCGGGCCGCGGGCTACCCGAATCCTCGCGTCGAAATCGAGCCGGGCGGCACGCTGGTGCTGGTCGCTGAGAACCCTGCGCCGCCGCCTGCGCCGGTCATTCCCGACGACGAGGCGCCGAACCCCTGGGATGAAGCGGTCTGACATGCCGAGGCCCAACCCGCCCCATCTCTCCCGCGACAAGGACAGGCACGGCAACGTGCGCTGGTACGTGCGCTTGCCCGAAAAGCCCAAGGTGCGCCTTCGGGAGGAGTATGGGTCTGCGGCGTTCTGGGCTGCCTATCGCGATGCCTTGGCCGGTATCCAGCCGGTGAAGGCCGGCGCGCGGGAAGAAAAGATGCCAGCTTCGGCCGGCTCCCTGCGCTCACTATGTGAACGCTACTTCAAAAGCGCGGAGTTCCGTGGCCTCGACGAGACGACGCGTCGCGTCCGTCGCTCGATTCTTGACCGGCTTTGCCAGGAGGCCACGTCCTCCAGCAAGCTTTACGGGGACCTGCCCTTCCGCGCCATGCTGCCGCGCCATGTCCGCGGCATCCGCGACAAGAAGATGGACACGCCCGGCGCGGCTAATTCGATGGTGAAGGCACTGCGCCAGCTCTTTGCTTTTGCCGTCGACTGCGACCTCGCCGACACGAACCCGGCGAAGGAGGTGCCATATCTGCCTGCGGTGCGTCCGGATGGCATCCCCGCGTGGACGGCGGCGGACGTTGCGAAGTTCGAGGCCGCCCACCCCGCCGGCTCCGTGGCGCGGCTTGCGTTGATGCTTTTCGTGGAATTTGGGCAGCGCATCTCCGACATCCACCGCCTTGGGCCGGAGATGGTGCAGGCGGGCAACATCACGTTCACGCAATGGAAGAATCGCCGGCGCAAGCCGGTGACCCTGACGCTGCCGATCAGCCCCGAGCTTCAGGCGGTGCTGAAGACCCTGCCGCCGGAGCAAAAGACGTTCCTCGTGAACGACTGGGGCCGGCCCTTCGCTTCCACCGCGGCGTTCGGCAACAAATTCCGGGACTGGTGCAGCACCTCCGGCCTTGTCGGCCGCTCTGCCCACGGGCTCCGGAAATACTTCTCGGCGCACCTCGCGGAAAGCGGCGCCAGCGACCGGGAAATCATGGCCTTCACCGGCCACCGCACATCGAAGGAGGTTGACCGCTACACCCGTTCGGCGAGCCAGAAGCGACTGGCGAAGTCCGCGCAGCTCAAGCTGACGGCGAACGAGAATGTCCCACCTGTTTCGCCGGCCAACGAAAGTGGGACAAAAAGCCTAACTAAGTCTTTGTCGGAAAAGGCTTCCAAGGAAGCGATGGTGCCCAGGGGCGGAATCGAACCACCGACACTGCGATTTTCAGTCGCATGCTCTACCAACTGAGCTACCTGGGCGTCCATCCGGCGGCAGCGCCGTTTGGAGCCGCGAGTGTATAGTCAGGAAGTCGGCGCCTGTCCATAGGCGCCACGCGCGGCAGGCGCGCGTCGGGACCAACTGTGGAAAACCCATCCGACCGTGCCCTGAAACCTCCCGCCCAGCCGCGCTTTTCGCATCATCCCATCCACGGATCGCTTCCAACCGAGCGCCCGGACCGTCAGCCAGGCCGGGGCCGGAACCGCAGACCCGCCGGAAAGATGCCCCTGCGTCAGGCCGGCGACGGATTCGCCGTGTCTTCTCCGTCGGAAGCTGGCACAATGATTACTCAAGCACGAGTGGTGTCGCCCGGACTCCTTGTCTGGATGCTGGGCGGATGAGCGTACGGGGGAAAGCGTGGCCGAAAGGAAGGTGAAGGGGGCCGTGGAGGCCCAGTTGCCGCACGAGCCCGAGGACTATGTGACCGGCTCCGGCGCGCCCGCCGCGACCGCGGTGACCCTTGAGCAGGCGCTGGGGGTTCAGGTGCGCTCCATCCGGCGCGAGCTCGATCTCACCGTGTCGGACCTTGCCGGCGCGGCCAGCATTTCCGTGGGCATGCTCTCCAAGATCGAGAACGGCCAGATCTCCCCCTCCCTCGCCACGCTGCAGGCCATCTCCAAGGCCCTCAACGTGCCCATCACCACCCTGTTCTCCGCCTTCGAGGAGCGGCGCGACTGCTCGTTCGTGCGCGCCCACCAGGGCGTCATCATCGAGCGGCGCGGCACCAAGGTGGGCCACCAGTATGAGCTGCTGGGCCACGGGCTCGGCGGCGACATCGTGGTGGAGCCCTACCTGATCACCCTGTCGGAGGAGGCCGCGCCCCACACCGGCTTCCGTCATGCCGGCGTGGAATTCATCTATATGCTCTCGGGCGAGGTGCTCTACCGCCACGCGGACCGCACCTATCACCTGCGGCCGGGCGATTCCCTGATGTTCGATTCCGGCGCGGCGCATGGCCCGGAAGACCTCATCAAGCGGCCCATGACCTATCTCTCCATCATCGTCTACGGCCGCGACCGGCACTGAGGCGCGCCCTCGGCACCGCCCCGCCGTCACGTCGGGCGCGGGTCTATTTTCCTCAAGCGAAAACTTTATTCTTTTACGTTGACGCCCCAGGTCGTTCGGCGTACTTCTTCATCCCAAGGTCGCCCGCGCGGCCCGGAATGGAGACAGTGACAGCGCCATGTGCGGCATCGTCGGACTTTTCTTGAAGGACCCCAAGCTCGAAGGCGAGCTCGGGGCCATGCTCGCCTCCATGCTCTGCGTCATGACGGATCGCGGCCCCGATAGCGCGGGCTTCGCCGTCTATGGCAGCGGCGCGAAGGACAAGGTGAAGCTCTCGCTGCGCGCCACGGCGTCCTACGACTTCGAGGCGCTCGCGGCCGGCCTCTCGCTCCCGGCCGCCGGCCTGCCGGGTCTCGCCGTGCGCGGCACCCATGCCATCGTCGAGATCCCCGCCGCGCGGGAAGCGGCGGTGCGCGCCTTCCTCAAGGAGCGCCATCCGGAGGTGGCCATCGTCGGCACCGGCGAGCGCATGGAGATCTTCAAGGAGGTGGGCCTGCCCGCATCCGTGGCGCAGACCTTCGGCCTGCCCGGCATGCGCGGCACCCATGGCATCGGCCACACCCGCATGGCCACCGAGAGCGCGGTGACCACCGCCGGCGCCCACCCCTTCTCCACCGGCGCCGACCAATGCCTGGTGCACAACGGCTCGCTCTCCAACCACAACGCGCTGCGCCGCGCGCTGAAGCGCGAGGGCATCGCCATCGAGACCGACAACGACAGCGAGGTGGCCGCCGGCTATCTCACCTGGCGGATGAAGCAGGGCGCCTCCCTGGGCCAGGCGCTGGAAGCCGGCCTCAACGACCTCGACGGCTTCTTCACCTTCGTGGTGGGCACCGAGAACGGCTTCGGCGTGCTGCGCGATCCCATCGCCTGCAAGCCCGCCGTGATGGCCGAGACCGACCAGTATGTGGCCTTCGGCTCGGAATACCGCGCCCTGGTGGACCTGCCGGGCATCGCCAGGGCCCGTGTGTTCGAGCCGGAACCCGCCACCGTCTATTTCTGGGAGCGCGCCCAGTGAACGCCATCTCCCCCGACCTCACCTTCGACCTCGCCGCCACCTCCCTGCGCGAGCTGAATGCGGCGCTGCACGCCGCCACCGGCGAGAGCAACGCCCGCCGCTGGCGGGTGCTGAACCCCAATGGCCGGCACGCGGTGGCGGTGGGCATCAATGCCCCCCTCACCGTCGAGATCGAGGGCCACGTGGGCTATTACTGCGCCGGCATGAACGCCGAGGCCTCCGTGATCATCCACGGCAATGCCGGCGTGGGCCTTGCCGAGAACATGATGAGCGGCTTCGTCCATGTGCGCGGCGATGCCAGCCAGGCGGCCGGCGCCACCGGCCATGGCGGCCTGCTGGTAATCGACGGCAATGCCTCGGCCCGCTGCGGCATCTCCATGAAGGGCATCGACATCGTGGTGAAGGGCTCGGTGGGCCACATGAGCGCCTTCATGGGCCAGTCCGGCAGCCTCATCGTGCTGGGCGATGCCGGCGAGGCGCTGGGCGACAGCCTCTATGAGGCGAAGCTGTTCGTGCGCGGCTCCGTCAAGTCGCTGGGCGCCGACTGCATCGAGAAGGAGCTGCGCGACGAGCACAAGGCGCTGCTGGCGGAGAAGCTGAAGGCCGCCGGCCTTGAAGGCACCGTCGATGTCTCCGCGTTCAAGCGCTACGGCTCGGCCCGGCAGCTCTACAATTTCCACGTCGACAACGCGTCCGCGTACTGAGGGCCGAGACGATGACCGCTCATTCCAACGTGCCCCGCACCCCGCCCCGCTTCTCGGCCACGTTCGATCCGGCGACGCTGGCGGAGATCCGCCGCGCGGCGGCCACCGGCATCTATGACATCCGCGGCGGCGGCACCAAGCGCAAGGTGCCCCACTTCGACGACCTGCTCTTCCTCGGCGCCTCCATGTCGCGCTATCCGCTGGAGGGCTATCGCGAGAAGTGCGGCACCGAGGTGGTGCTCGGCACCCGCTTCGCCAAGAAGCCGATTACGCTGAAGACCCCGGTGACCATCGCCGGCATGAGCTTCGGCGCGCTCTCGGCCCAGGCCAAGGAAGCGCTGGGCCGCGGCGCCTCCACGGTGGGCACATCCACCACCACGGGCGACGGCGGCATGACGCCAGAGGAGCGCGGGCAGTCGCAGACCCTGGTCTACCAGTACCTGCCCTCGCGCTACGGCATGAACCCGGTGGACCTGCGCAAGGCGGACGCCATCGAGATCGTCATCGGCCAGGGCGCCAAGCCTGGCGGCGGCGGCATGCTGCTGGGCCAGAAGATCTCCGACCGCGTCGCCGCCATGCGCAACCTGCCCAAAGGCATCGACCAGCGCTCGGCCTGCCGCCATCCCGACTGGACCGGCCCGGACGATCTCGAGATCAAGATCGAGGAGCTGCGCGAGATCACCGACTGGGAAAAGCCCATCTATGTGAAGGTGGGCGCCTCCCGCCCTTATTACGACATCGCGCTGGCGGTGAAGGCGGGCGCGGACGTGGTGGTGCTCGACGGCATGCAGGGCGGCACCGCGGCCACCCAGGATGTGTTCATCGAGAATGTGGGCCTGCCCATCCTCGCCGCCATCCGCCCGGCGGTACAGGCGCTGCAGGATCTCGGCATGCATCGCAAGGTGCAGCTCATCGTCTCCGGCGGCATCCGCTCCGGCGCGGACGTGGCCAAGGCGCTGGCGCTGGGCGCCGATGCGGTGGCCATCGGCACGGCGGCGCTGGTGGCGCTGGGCGACAACGATCCCCAGTATGAGGACGAATACCAGGCGCTCGGCACCACCGCAGGGGCCTATGACGACTGGCACGAGGGCCTCGACCCCGCCGGCATCACCACCCAGGACCCGGCGCTCTCCGCCCGGCTCGATCCGGTGAAGGCCGGACGGCGCCTCGCCAACTATCTCTCGGTGATGACGCTGGAGGCGCAGACCATCGCCCGCGCCTGCGGCAAGAGCCATGTGCACAATCTGGAGCCGGAGGACCTCGTCGCCCTCACGGTGGAGGCCGCCGCCATGGCCGGCGTGCCGCTGGCCGGCACCTCCTGGATCCCGGGACGCACCGGCGGTTACTGAGCCCCAGCGACATGAATTCGGCCGCGCCGCTCGAACGGCGCGGCCTTCATAAAATACTAGAAAACCCAAGACCTTCCTGCCAGGGATCGAACCCATGACACGCACCACCGAAATCGCACGGGAGGCGGAAGGGCGCGCAGCCGTCTCCGCAAATGTCGGCCTCGACCTCGCCAAGATCGCGAAAGAGCGCGGCATCAAGTATTTCCTCATCTCCTACGTGGACCTGTTCGGCGGCCTCAGGGCGAAGCTCGTGCCCGCCGCCGCCATCGGCCCCATGCAGAAGGAAGGCGCCGGCTTCGCGGGCTTTGCCACCTGGCTCGACATGTCGCCGGCCGACCCGGACCTGTTCGCGGTGCCCGATCCCTCAAGCCTCATCCAGCTGCCGTGGAAGGAGGAGATCGGCTGGCTCGCCGCCGACCTCTACATGGCGGGCGAGGAAGTGGCGCAGGCCCCGCGCACGGTGCTGAAGAAGCAGCTCGCCGCCGCGGCGGCGCTGGGCTACGAAGTGAAGACCGGCGTCGAGTGCGAGTATTTCCTCATCACGCCGGACGGAAAGTCCATCTCGGATACGTCCGACACGGCGGAAAAGCCCTGCTACGACCAGTCCGCCCTCATGCGCCGCTACGATGTCATCAAGGACATCTGCGATGCCATGCTCAAGCTCGGCTGGGGCGCCTACCAGAACGACCACGAGGACGCCAATGGCCAGTTCGAGATGAACTGGAACTACGACAACGCCCTGCTCACCGCGGACCGGCATGTCTTCTTCAAGTACATGGTGAAGTCGATCGCAGAACAGCACGGGCTGCGCGCCACCTTCATGCCGAAGCCCTTCATCAACCTCACCGGATCGGGCTGCCATGCCCATGTCTCGCTGTGGTCGAAGGGCAAGAACGCCTTCTCCGATCCCAAGGGCGAGCTGGGCGTCTCGCAGCTCGGCTACAATTTCATCGGCGGGCTGATCCACAATGCGGACGCTTTGTGCGCCATCACCAATCCCACGGTGAATTCCTACAAGCGCATCAACGCGCCGCGCACCATTTCGGGGGCCACCTGGGCGCCGAATACGGTGACCTACACCGGCAACAACCGCACCCACATGATCCGCATTCCGGACGCGGGCCGCTTCGAGTTCCGCCTCGCCGACGGCGCGGCCAACCCCTACCTGCTCCAGGCCGGCCTCACGGCGGCGGGCCTCGACGGCATCGAGAACCAGCGCGATCCCGGCAAGCGCCTCGACATCAACATGTACACGGACGGACACAAGGTGAAGGGCGCCAAGCGCCTGCCGCTGAACATGCTCGATGCCCTGCGCGCGCTGGAAAAATCCCGCGTGCTGGGCGAGCGGCTGGGTCAGCCCTTCGTCTCCGGCTATCTCAAGCTGAAGCATGAGGAATGGAACGCCTATTCTCGCCACCTCACCCAGTGGGAGCGGGACAACACGCTCGACATCTGAGCCGCGGAGTCGCTCCCGCTGCTCGACGGGCCCCGGAGGCAACTCCGGGACCTTTGTCGCTGGCATGGCCCGTCCCGCAGAACCGTGTGCTTGCTGCGCCCGGAGCCTCGCTTATTCGGCCGTCGACAGCGCCGCGAGCCACGGCAAGACGGCCCGAAGGCCCGGCAGCACCTCTGTCTCCAGCGCCCCCCGGCAGAAGGCGGCCACCTCCCGTGGCAGGCGGCCCAGTTCCTGACGCCGCGCGATCAAAGTGAGGCTGCGGGAAAGCGCCGGACCCGGCAGCGGCGCGCAGGCAAAGCGCGAAAAATCCATCCCCGCCTCGTAGAGGCAGAGCGGAGTCGTCACCGCCATCCCCTCCCCGGCCGCCACCATGGCCGTGACCCCATAGGGGGTGTCGAACTCCAGCCGGCGCGGCAGGTCGAGCTTGAGGCGCCGCAGGTGCCGCTCCACCTCGATGCCGGTCTTGGAGCGCGCCGAGAAGCGCACCAGCGGCAGGCGGCGGGAGAGCTGCGCCAGATCCTCCACCCGCGCCGGCGCCGCCTCGCCGGCCGGCAGCAGCAGCACATAGGGCTCGGTGAAGAGGGGGAAGCGCTCCAGCCCCTCGATGTCGGCCAGCTCATCCACGCCCACCAAGAGGTCGAGCTGGCGCGACAGCAACGCGCTGGCATGGGAGGCGGTGAGCCCCGCCAGCAGCGACACTTCTTCCGCCACCCCGGAAAGCCAACCCGCCAGCGGCGCCGACAAGGCGCGCGACAGGGAATCCACCAGTCCGGCGCGGATCAGCGGCAGGCGGCCGTGCTCGGTCTCCTTCAAAGCGGGCACGATCTGCCGCGCCTCGGAGAGCAGCGCGCTGGCCTTCTGCCGCAGCACGCCGCCGGCGGCGGTGAGCCCCAGCGGCCGCACGCTGCGGTCGAACAGGGCGACGCCCATGCGCCCCTCCAGCTCCGCCACCGCCTGCGACACCGCCGGCTGGGTGAGCCCGAGCCGCCGCGCCGCCCCTGCCATGGCGCCGGCCTCGCAGACCGCGAGGAAGATCTCCAGCGCCTTCAGGTCGAAGGGAAAAAGCTCGCGCACGATGCCAGTCCGGGGCTCAGGGGCACACTATAAGCAGGATTTATATTAATCCTCGTTAGGCGGCGAGGTATAGAGGCTTCCGAGGGGTCCCCAAGCGCGTGCCCCAAACGCGTGCCCCAAGCGCGTGCCCCAAGGCGAGTGCCCGATGTCCCGCTATTCCTTTTTGAGCCTCATCGCCAATGCGCTCAACGGCCAGACCGGGTGGAAGCCCGCCTGGCGGGATGCCGCGCCCAAGCCCACCTATGACGTGATCATCGTGGGCGGCGGCGGCCATGGCCTCGCGACCGCCTATTACCTCGCCAAGGAGCACGGCATCCGCAACATCGCGGTGCTGGAGAAGGCCCATGTGGGTTCCGGCAATGCCGGGCGCAACACCACCATCATCCGCTCCAACTACCTGCTGCCGGGCAACGAGCCGTTCTACGAGTGGTCCATGAAATTGTGGGAGGGCCTGGAGCAGGACCTCAACTACAACGCCATGGTCTCCCAGCGCGGCATCATCAATCTGTTCCACTCGGACGGCCAGCGCGACGCCTATGCCCGGCGCGGCAACGCCATGCGCCTCGCCGGCGCGGACTCCCAGCTGCTCGATCGCGAGCAGGTGCGCGCGCTCGCCCCCTTCCTCGATTTCGACAATGCACGCTTCCCCATCAAGGGCGGGCTGATGCAGGCCCGCGCCGGCACCGCCCGGCACGATGCGGTGGTGTGGGGCTATGCCCGCGCCGCCGACCGCCTCGGCGTGGACATCGTGCAGAATTGCGAAGTCACCGGCTTCATCCGCGAGGGCGATGCGGTGGTCGGGGTGGAGACCACGCGCGGCGCCATCCGCGCGCCGAAGGTGGGCCTCGCGGTGGCCGGCTCCACCTCCCGCCTCACCCGGCTGCTGGATTTGCGCCTGCCCATCGAGAGCCATGCGCTGCAGGCCTTCGTCTCTGAGGGGCTGAAGCCGCTGGTGCCGGGGGTGATCACCTTCGGCATGGGGCATTTCTACGTCAGCCAGTCCGACAAGGGCGGCCTCGTCTTCGGCGGTGATATCGACGGCTACAATTCCTACGCCCAGCGCGGCAACCTTCCGGTGGTGGAGGACGTGGCGGAGGGCGGCATGGCGGTGATGCCGCTCATCGGCCGGCTGCGCATGCTGCGGGCCTGGGGCGGCCTCGTGGACATGTCCATGGATGGCTCGCCCATCATCGACGTGGGGCCGCTGCCCGGCCTCTATCTCAACACGGCGTGGAACTACGGGGGCTTCAAGGCGACGCCGGCCTCCGGCTGGTGCTTCGCCCACACCATCGCGCGGGAAGAGGCGCACGCCTTGAACGCGGCCTTCCGCCTCGACCGCTTCCGCACCGGCCACATCATCGACGAGAAGGGGGTCGGCGCCCAGCCGAACCTGCACTGACATGCGCATCCCCTGTCCCTATTGCGGCGCGCGCTCCTCCCACGAATTCGCCTATCTGGGCGACGCCGCGCCGACCCGTCCCGATCCCTCAGCCCCAGACGCGGCCGAGGCCTTCCATTCTTATGTCTACGAGCGGGACAATCCCGCCGGGCCCATGGATGAGCTTTGGTACCATTCCGCCGGCTGCCGCCGCTGGCTGAAGGTGACGCGGGATACCCGCACCCACGCCATCACCGCCGTGGCCTTCGCCGGAACCGGGGAGGGCGGTCGATGACCCGCCTCGTCGATGGCGGCCTCATCGACCGCAGCCGCACCCTGTCCTTCGCCTTCGATGGCAAAAGCTTCACCGGCCATCCCGGCGATACGTTGGCCTCGGCGCTGCTCGCCAACGGCGTGCGGCTCATGGGCCGCTCGTTCAAGTATCATCGCCCGCGCGGGGTGGTGACGGCGGGTTCCGAAGAGCCCAACGCCCTTGTGGAACTGCGCACCGGCGCCCGGCGCGAGCCCAACACCCGCGCCACCACGGTGGAGCTTTACGACGGCCTCGAAGCCGCGAGCCAGAACCGCTGGCCCTCGCTTGATGTGGACGTGCTGAGCGTCAACCGGCTGGTCTCGCCCTTCCTCGGCGCGGGCTTCTACTACAAGACCTTCATGTGGCCCGCTGCGTTCTGGGAGAAGCTGTACGAGCCAGTCATCCGTCGCGCAGCCGGCCTCGGCCGCGCCCCCGACGCGCCGGACCCGGACACGTACGAGAAAGCCACCGCCTTCTGCGACGTGCTCGTCATCGGCTCCGGCGCGGCCGGCCTTGCGGCGGCGCAGGCGGCGGGGCGCTCCGGGGCGCGGGTGATCCTCGCGGAGGAGGATTTCCGCCTCGGCGGCCGGCTGCTCTCCGAGCGCGCGGTGATCGACGGCGGTTCCGCCCTCGATTTCGTGGCGCGGGCTGAGGCCGAGCTTTCAAGCCTGCCGAATGTGCGCCTGATGCCGCGCACCACCGTGTTCGGCGCCTATGACGGCAGCGAATATGGCGCCGTGGAGCGCGTGGGCGATCATCTGCCCGCCCCCCTGCCCTTCCAGCCGCGCCAGCGCCTGTGGCGGATCGTGGCGAAGCGCTGCGTGCTGGCGGCGGGCGCCTTCGACCGGCCCATCGTGTTCCCGGGCAATGACCGGCCGGGGGTCATGTCGGCGCTGGCGCTCGCCACCTACGCCACGCGCTACGGCGCGGGCGCCGGGGCCAACGCCGCCGTCTTCTCCACCAACGACCATGCGGTGGCCGCCGCCCTCGATGCGGCGGAAGCGGGCCTGAAGCTCGACGCCATCATCGACGTACGCCCGGCCCTGCCCGACGCATTGGCGGCGCGGGCGAAGGCGCTGGGCGTGCGCGTCATCACCGAGGGCGAGGTGGTGGCGACCTCGGGCAAGTGCCTGACATCCATCACTGTGCGCACGCCGCGCGGCAGCGAGACGCTGACGGTGGAAGCCCTCGGCGTGTCGGGCGGCGCGACGCCCAACCTCAACCTGACCTGCCATCTCGGCGGCAAGCCCGTGTGGCGCGAGGACATCGCCGCCTTCGTCCCCGGCGCGGTGCCCCCCGGCATGGCGGTGGCGGGCGCGGCGGCGGGCACCTTCGCCCTCGCCGATTGCCTCGCGGAAGGCACGCGCCTCGGCGCATCGGCGGCTTCTGACGCGGGCTTCGCCGCATCCCCGGCGCCGGCCCCGCAGGCGGAGGGCTCGCCCACCGGGTTCAAGCCCTTCTTCCATGTGCAGGGCAAGGGCTCCGCGTTTGTGGACCAGCAGAACGACGTGACCGCCAAGGACGTGGCCCTCGCCCATCGCGAAGGCTTCCGCGCGGTGGAATTGCTGAAGCGCTACACCACGCTGGGCATGGCCACCGACCAGGGCAAGACCTCCAACATGGCCGGCCTCGCCTTGATGGCGGAGCTGACCGGCAAGGGCATTCCCGCCACCGGCACCACCGTGTTCCGCCCGCCCTATACGCCGGTGGCGCTGGGCGTGCTGGCCGGCCACCATCGCGGCATCGACTTCAAGCCGGCCCGTCCCACCCCGACCCATGAGTGGGCGCTGGCGCAGGGCGCCGTCTTCGTGGAAACCGGCCTGTGGATGCGCGCCGCCTATTTTCCCAAGCCCGGCGAAAAAGACTGGCTGGAAAGCGTGAACCGCGAGGTGAAGGCGACGCGCGAAGCCGTCGGCGTCATCGACGTGTCCACCTTCGGCAAGATCGACCTTCAGGGGCCGGATGTGGGCGTGCTGCTCGATCGCGTCTACATCAACATGTTCTCGACGCTGGCGGTAGGCAAGGCGCGCTACGGCGTGATGCTGCGCGAGGACGGCCTGGTCATGGACGACGGCACCACCGCGCGACTCGCCGACGACCATTATGTAATGACCACCACCACGGCCAATGCCGCCAAGGTCTACCAGCATCTGGAATTCTGCCTTCAGGTGCTGTGGCCGGAGCTGGATGTGTGCCTCGCCTCGGTCTCCGAGCAATGGGCGCAGATCGCGGTGTCCGGGCCGCGCTCCCGCGAGGTGCTGGGCAAGATCGTGGACGGGCTGGACGTGTCCAATGCCGGCCTGCCCTTCATGGGGGTGGCGCAGGGCAGCGTGATGGGCGGCGTTGAGGCGCGCATCTTCCGCCTCTCCTTCTCCGGGGAACTCGGCTACGAGATCGCGGTGCCGGCCCGCCACGGCGCGGCGCTGATGCAGGCGCTGATGGCGGCGGGCGCGCCGTTCGGCATCACGCCCTATGGGGTGGAGGCGCTGGGCGTGATGCGCATCGAGAAGGGCCATGTCTCCGGCAGCGAGCTCAACGGCCAGACCTGCGCGCGCGACCTGGGCCTGGCCAAGATGGCGTCCACGAAGAAGGACTATATCGGCCGGGTGATGGCCGGGCGGCCCGCCTTCGCCGACCCGGACCGGCCGACGCTGGTCGGCTTCAAGCCGGTGGACCGCGCCGCGCGGCTGCGTGCCGGCGCCCATTTCCTCAAAGTCGGCGCGGCTGCGACCACGCAGAATGACGAGGGCTACATGACCTCGACCGCCTTCTCGCCCACCCTTGGCCACTTCATCGGCCTCGGCCTTTTGAAGCGCGGGCCGGAACGCATGGGCGAAAAGGTGCGCGCCTATGACCCGGTGCGGGGCGGTGACATGGAGGTCGAGGTGTGCTCTCCCGCTTTCATTGACCCGCAAGGGGAGAAGCAGCGTGTCTGACCTGCTGGAACACATCGCCCCCACCCGCCTGGTGCCGGAGGGGCACTATGGCCCGGAGGGGGCTACGGGCGTCTCCGCGCGCGCGGCGAACACCAGCGCGAGCCCCCTTGCCGCCGCCACCCTGGTGGCCCGCAAGGGCGCCACCGGGCGCCTCATCGTCGCCTGCGCGGCGGCGGGCCTGCCTTTGGCCGACGCACCGCGCTCCAGCGGCGGGGCGGGGCTGGAGGCGGTGGGAACAGGCCCCGGCCGCTGGCTCGTCCTCGCCGAGGGCATGAGCGGGCCGGACCTCGTGGCGCGCCTCGCCGGCATGGCGCAGGGCCTCGCCGCCATCACCGACCAGAGCGACGCCCATCTCATCCTCGACATCTGCGGCGAGAGGGCGCGCGCGGCGCTGGAGAAGGGCGTGACCGTGGACCTTGAGCCCACCGTCTTCCGGGCGGGAGACGCAGCGACCACCGTCGTCTCCCATGTGGGCGTCACCTTCTGGCAGAGGGATGGCGCAACCTACCGCTTCGCGGTGGGGCGCTCGTTCGCGCCCGCCTTCCTGCGCTGGCTGACCGTGAGCGCGGCCGAGTTCGGCTTCGCCCTCGCCGGCACCGGCCGAGGTTGACCGCAGCGCGGCGCGCGCCACCCGCCTTTCCGTACCCTTCCCGTTCCTCACGCGACCGCCTGCGCCACGGCGCGCGGCGCGCCAGATAAAGACGCATCACCATGACCACGCCGAGCGATCACTTCATCCTCACCCTCTCCTGCCCCAACCGGCCGGGCATCGTGGCGGGGGTGTCCACCTTCCTGTTCGAGAAGGGCTGCAACATCCTCGAGGCCCAGCAGTACGACGATACGGAAACCAACCGCTTCTTCATGCGCGTGGTGTTCAACGTGGTGGCGAGCGAGGCGACCCTGCCCGAGATCCGCGAGGGCTTTGCCGCCGTGGCCGCCGGATTCGACCTCACCTGGACCATGCGCGCCGTGGCGGAGAAGCGCCGCGTGATGCTCCTGGCCTCCAAGTTCGACCATTGCCTCGCCGATCTGCTCTATCGCTGGCGCATCGGCGAGATCGAGATGGAGATCACCGGCATCGTCTCCAACCATCCGCGCGAGACCTATGCCCATCTCGATTTCGACGGCATCCCCTTCCATCACCTGCCGGTGACCAAGGCCACCAAGCTGGAGCAGGAGACGAAGATCTGGGAGATCTTCGAGGCGTCCCGCTCGGAGCTGGCCGTGCTCGCCCGCTACATGCAGGTGCTGTCCGACGGGCTCTCCGCCAAGCTCTCGGGCAAGTGCATCAACATCCACCACTCGTTCCTGCCCGGCTTCAAGGGCGCCAAGCCCTACCACCAGGCCCACGCCCGCGGCGTGAAGCTCATCGGCGCCACCTCGCACTATGTGACCTCGGACCTCGACGAAGGGCCGATCATTGAGCAGGACGTGGAGCGCATCTCCCACCAGGATTCGCCCGACGACCTGGTGCGCAAGGGCCGCGACATCGAGCGCCGGGTGCTCGCCCGCGCCATCTCCTGGCACCTCCAGGACCGGGTGTTGCTGAACGGCTCGCGCACCGTGGTGTTCCGCGACTGAGGCTGCCGCGCGCCATGCCCTCTCCCCGCGCGGGAAGGGCGTGGCCGCAAAGGAAACCGGCGGCCGCTCCGGCGCGTTGGTCCTGGGAGATCCATGACAAGGGAGATCCCCATGCACCGCAACGGCGTACTCGTCGCCGCAGCCATCGTGCTCGTGCTCGCATTGTTCGCGGCGAACATGTTCTCCAACCGCGGCACGCCCGAGCCCAGCGAAACGGCCCCGGCCAACATCGCCGCCCCCACCGGCAACCCGCCGCCACCGACGACCTCGCCCGAAGCTCCTCCCGGGCGGACCCTGTCGCCGGAGGCCGGAGACCGGCCCGGCCGCTGAGGCCCGCGCCCTGCGGCGCACAACTATTAGGCAAATGATGCTTCGATAGCGGCCCGACGCCGGTTCCGGAAGGACCGTCCGGGCCGTATTAACTTACACAAACATTTGCATCAGAATATAAAATCTAAAATTGCATACATGTGGCTCGTTTCCTGCTAGGCCTCGCCTGCCGCGCGGTGCGGCCGAACACGGGTTAGAGCATGCAGACCGTCGCCAGCCTCCTCAGCGCCCACAGGTCGGGCGCCCGCTCCGTCGCCGACACGGTGCGCGCCGTCTATGCCCGCATCGCGGTGCACGACGATCCGGCCCTGTTCATCACCCTGCGCCCCGAAGCCGACCTGCTGGGGGAAGCCGCAGCGCTGGAAGCCAGCGGCGAGACCGCCCTGCCGCTCTACGGTATCCCGATGGCAGTGAAGGACAATATCGACGTGGCCGGGCTGCCCACCACCTGCGCCTGCCCCGCCTTCGCCTACACGCCCGAGCGCGACGCCACCGCCGTGGCGCGGCTGAAGGCGGCGGGCGCCCTCATCATCGGCAAGACCAATCTCGACCAGTTCGCCACCGGCCTCGTGGGCGTGCGCTCGCCCTATGGCATCCCGCGCAACGCGTTCAATCCGGCGCTGGTGCCGGGCGGCTCCTCCTCCGGTTCGGCGACCTCGGTGTCCGCCGGCATCGTGCCGGTCTCGCTCGGCACCGACACCGCCGGCTCCGGCCGGGTGCCGGCCATGCTCAACAACATCGTGGGGCTGAAGCCCTCCCTCGGCCTCGTGCCGAATACCGGCCTCGTGCCCGCCTGCAAGACGCTGGACTGCATCTCCGTCTTCGCCCTCACGGTGGACGACGCCATGACGGTGCTGGACGTGATCGCCGGCTTCGACCCGCAGGATGCCTGGTCCCGCGACCTGCCCCTCGGCCCGCTCGCCGCCGCGCCACCCGCCTTCGTGCTGGGGGTGCTGCCGGAAGCCCAGCGCGAATTCTTCGGCGACACCCACGCCGCCGCCGCCTACGCGGCGGCCCTGGAGCGCTTCGCAGCCCTCGGCGCGACCTTGAAGGAGATCAATTTCGCCCCCTTCGCCGAGACCGCCCGGCTGCTCTATGAGGGCCCCTGGGTGGCGGAGCGCTGGATCGTGGCGGAGAAGCTGCTCGCCACCACGCCCGAGGCGCTCCATCCCGTCACCCGCGCCATCACCGAGCCGGGCGGCAAGGCGAGCGCGGCCGACGCCTTCCGCGCCATGTACAAGCTGAAGGAATTGCGGGCGCAGGTGGCCCCTGTGCTGGCCGCCATCGACGGCCTCCTCCTGCCCACCGCCCCCAGCGCCTATACGGTGGAGGAGGTGCTGGCCGATCCGGTGCGCCTCAATTCGCGCAATGGCACCTACACCAATTTCGTCAACCTCATGGACCTGTGCGGCATCGCCGTGCCCGCCGCCATCGCGCCCACCGGCGTGCCCTATGGCGTCACCCTTTTGGCACCGGCGGGCAGGGATGCGCAGATGGCAGCCCTCGGGCGCGCCTTCGTGGCGGCCGGCGACCTGCCGCTGGGCGCAAGCCATGCC
>NZ_JAIVFN010000108.1 GCF_030015065.1 Xanthobacter autotrophicus
CCCACCACCAGCTGCGCCCACCCCTGGAGCAGGGGATCGTGGGCACCTCTGTCGTGGCCGAGCACCAGCACCACGGCGATGGCGACGAGCAGCACCGCGATCACCCGGTGCAGCGTCTGGGATTTCAGGCGCACCGCCCAGCCGGCCCCGATCCAGGCGCCGGCGAGGCTTCCGGCGAGCAGGTCGAGGATGATCGGCCAGTGCGCCGCCACCTCCGCGAGCGGCACCGCGCGGGCGCGGAACGGGAGGGCGGTGGCCACCACCACGAGGCTCACGGCCTTGTTGAGGATCACCGCCTCCAGCCCCGGAAAGCCGAACGCGCCCATGAGCAGCGGCAGGCGGAACTCCGCGCCGCCGAGCCCGATCAGCCCGCCCAGCGTGCCGATGAGGGCGCCGCCGCCGAACACCCGCGGCGCCGTGCGGCGCCCATCGCCATCCGGCCGGTCATCCATGGCATATCCGTGCTCCGGAGCGCCCTTCATAGAGGATGACGGCTTCATCTCCCTTCGCCGGGGGCGGGCGTGGCAGCGCCCATCACCGCCGAGATCAGCGCATTGATGCGCCCGAACGCCATGCGCGCCACCTCATTGGCCCGCACCATGGCATCCACGGACGCGTTCTGGTCCTGATTGGTGTGGGCGGCAAGGGCAGCGACGAGTTCACTCTGGCCGATGGCAAGGCTCCGCAGGGACAGCAGCAGGTTGTCGAGGTCGCCCTTGGTCAGCGTGAGCTGCAGCGGGGTGTCATCGGCAAAGGTCTGCCAGCGCTCCAGCGCCGCGGGCGGAATCTGCGGCGCGTCGCTCTCGCCGGCCGTATTCTCCTGAGCCATGAAATCCTCGCTTGAAAAGAATGGCGCAGCCGCGCCCTGAAAAGAAAAGACCGGCCGCTCGGGCCGGCCTCAATCTACACCCGAACGCACCAACGCACACGGCGCCCGCGCCGGCGCGCTATCCGGCCGCCGCCTGCTCCAGCGCGGCCACATCCAGCTTCACCATCTGAAGCAGGGCCTCCATCACCCGCCGCGCTTTCGCCGGGTCGGGATCGGACAGAAGCTGCGGCACCACGCGCGGCACGATCTGCCAGGCGACGCCCCAGCGATCGCGCAGCCAGCCGCACTGCTCCTCCCGCCCCTCGGCGGTGAAGGCCGCCCACAGGCGGTCCACCTCCGCCTGATCCTCGCAATCCACCTGGAAGGAGATGGCGTGGGTGTATTCCATCTTCTGCCCGCCGTTCAGCGCCAGGAAGCGCTGGCCGGCGAGGGTGAAGGCCACCAGAAGCACCGAACCCTCCGGCCCGGACGGCCCCTCGGCAGCGTTGCGGTGCACACTGTCGATGGCGCTGTCGGGGAAAAGCGAGACATAGAAGCGGGCGGCATCTTCCGCATCGCCGTCGAACCACAGGCAGGGCGAGATCTTCGGGGTCGAAATGGTGGCCATGGTCGCAATCCTCGCTGTGTCCTGGCTGAAAGACGCGCAGCGTCTCACCCAGCCGACAGCCCGCCGGCATTTTTCGCCCAGTCCTGCGGCAAGCCCCGAAAGCGCCCCATGGCGCGCCGACACTGTGCACGTGCCGGTTGACCCGCATCAATGCCGCCCCCGGCTCGGCGTCCTAACCAGTTACCGCGGCACCGAAGCGTCCCCACGTTTCCCCACCGGGGACGGATCAGGAAGGAACGCCATGACCGACACCATCGAACGCCCCGGCTTCGTCGAGCGCAACCGCCCCGGCAGGGCGAAGATGAAGGCGGCCATCTTCGTGGAGAAGAACCGCATCGTCCTGGACGAGAAGCCCATCCCGGACGTGGGTCCGCTGGATGCCCTCATCCGCATCACCACCACCACCATCTGCGGCACGGATGTCCATATCCTCAAGGGCGAATATCCGGTCGAGAAGGGCCTCACCATCGGGCACGAGCCGGTGGGCATCATCGAGAAGCTGGGCTCGGCGGTGGAAGGCTTCGCCGAGGGCCAGCGCGTGATCGCCGGCGCCATCACCCCGTCCGGCTATTCCAATGCCTGCCTGTGCGGCTGCGCCTCGCAGGACGGCCCGCGCATGAAGCACGGCTTCAAGCCCATGGGCGGCTGGCGCTTCGGCAACACCATCGACGGCGCCCAGGCCGAATATCTCGTGGTGCCCGACGCCATGACCAACCTTGCCCCGGTGCCGGAAGCGCTCGCCGACGAGCAGGTGCTCATGTGCCCGGACATCATGTCCACCGGCTTTGCCGGCGCCGAGAGCGGCAAGGTGCGGATCGGCGACACCGTGGCCGTGTTCGCGCAGGGGCCCATCGGCCTGTGCGCCACGGCGGGTGCCCGGCTCATGGGCGCCACCCGCATCATCGCCGTGGACCGGGTGGGCGAGCGGCTCAACGTCGCCCGCGCCATGGGGGCGGACGAGGTGGTGGATTTCTCCAAGGTGGACCCCGTGGAGGAGATCCTGCGCCTCACCGACGGACGTGGCGTGGACGTGGCCATCGAAGCCCTCGGCCGGCAGGAGACCTTCGAGGCCGCCCTGCGCGTGCTGCGGCCCGGCGGCACCCTCTCTTCGCTGGGAGTCTATTCCAGCGACCTCAAGATCCCGCTCGACGCCTTCGCGGCGGGCCTCGGCGACAACAGGATCGTCACCTCCCTCTGCCCCGGCGGCAAGGAGCGCATGCGCCGCCTGATGGACGTGGTGGCCTCGGGCCGGGTGGATGCCCGCGCCCTCGTCACCCATCGCTTCAGGCTGGACGACATCGAAAAGGCCTATGACCTGTTCTCCCACCAGCGCGACGGCGTTCTCAAGGTCGCCATCACCCCCTAGAGCGTTTTCCGTTCGCACTGGCTCACGGCAATCGCTCTAGACTTTTGTTTTAACGCATTTTCTTCACGCGAACCGGTATCCACTTCGCTCGAAAATGCTCTAACGTGATGCCGCCCCGGTCCGCGCCGGGGCGGCATCCTCCCAGAACGGACGATCCATGACGGCGCCGACGGATACGCCAACGCCGCCCACCCCACCCGACCATGTGGTCGGCGACCAGGGCGCCGTCTTCGCCCTTTTGGAAGATCCCACCACCCACGGCATCACTGACAAGGTGGTGCGCATCGACACCCACGGGGCGGCGGTCTTCCTCGCCGGGCCGTTCGCCTACAAGGTGAAGCGGGCGGTGTTCTTCCCCTTCATGGATTTCTCCACGCTGGAGAAGCGCCGCGCCGCCTGCGAGGCGGAGGTGGCGATCAGCGGCGCGGGGGCGCCGGGCCTCTATCTCGGCGTGGTACCCATCGTGCGCACGGCCAACGGCCTGGCGCTGGACGGCGCGGGCGAGGTGGTGGAGTTTGCGGTGAAGATGCGCCGCTTCGATACCGGTCTCACCCTGGACAGGGTGGCAGAGCGGGGCGGCTTCACGCCCGGCCTCGCCAAGGCGCTGGCGGCGGCGGTGGTCGCCTCGCACCAGGCGGCACCGGTGCGCCGGGACTTCGACACCGCCGGGCGCCTAGGCGCCTATCTCCGGGATAACATTGCGGAATTTGCGGCGCAGCCGGAGCTGTTCCCCTCCGCCGAAGGCGCCGCGCTCGCCGCCCTGTCCGAAGCCGCGCTCGCCCGCATCACCGGGCTTGTGAAGGTGCGCAGCGCGGCCGGCTTCGTCCGCCGCTGCCACGGTGACCTTCACCTGCGCAATATCGTGCTCCTCGACGGGCGGCCGGTGCTGTTCGACGCTATCGAGTTCAACGACGACATCGCCACCTGCGACGTGCTCTACGACCTCGCCTTCCTGCTGATGGACCTGTGGCAGCGCTCGCTCCACGCGGAAGCCAACGCCGTCTTCAACCGCTATCTCTGGGCGAGCGCGGACGACCAGATCGAAGGGCTCGCGGCCCTGCCCTTCTTCCTGAGCCTGCGCGCGGGCATCCGCGCCAAGGTGGAGGCGGCGGGGCTCCGGCATCTCGACGGCGAGACGCGGGCGCAGGCGCGAGCACGCATCGGTGCGGAATTTGCCGCCGCCCTCGCCTTCCTCGATCCCGCCCGCGCGACCCCGCCCGCCCATGGCGCGGAACTGCCCGCGCCCCGGTCCGGGCAGGCCGCCCTGTGGGCCGTCGGCGGGCTCTCCGGCAGCGGCAAGAGCACCTTCGCCACGCGCGTCGCGCACCTGTGCGGCACCGCTCCGGGCGCGGTAATCCTGCGCAGCGATGTGGAGCGCAAGCGCCTGTTCGGCGTGGGCGAGACCGAAAAGCTGCCGCCGGAGGCCTATGCGCCCACCGTCACGGAACGGGTCTATGCTCGCCTGCGCGCGCTGGCCCGCCGGGTGCTCGCGACGGGATGCAGCGTGATCGTCGACGCAGTCCATGCGAAGCCGCAGGAGCGCGCCGCCATCGAGCAGGTGGCGGCTGATGCGGGCATCGACTTTCACGGCTGGTGGCTGGAAGCCCCGGATGCCGAATTGATCCGGCGCGTGGAGGCGCGCACGGACGATGCGTCGGACGCCGACGCCGCGGTGGTGCGGCGCCAGCTCGCCTATGATCTCGGCGAGATCCGCTGGCAGCGCTCGCCCGGCCTCAGCACGGCGCCTTTGGCGGCTCGGCCTTCGGATCGGCACCCTTGACCACTTCCGGCTGGCGGTCGGGCGAGCCAGGCGTGGACGCCTGTGGCGTCGTGCCGATGAAGGAGCCGCCCGTGCCACCGGACCAGCCGGTCGAACCCGCCCCGCCCGGCGCGGTGCCCGAATGCGCGCCCTGCGCCGGCGGGGTGGCGGCGGCATGGGCCGGCTGCCCGCAGACCCCCTTTTCGGGCTCCGTGGTCCCTTCTGCCGCAGCAGGCGAAGGCGCGCCCGATGCAAGGAGGAACATCACCGCGCCGACGAGGCTGGTGGCGGCGATCCGCACCAGGGTGAGCGAGCGCGGCGGAAGGATGACGGGAGACGCGCGGCGAAGCGCCGTCGGATGAGCGGTCGGGGCCATGGCTGTTCTCCTTTCGACGGGAGAACGCCCCGAAAAACCGCCCGGTTCCTTGCTTCCCCAGAAGGCCCGCCCGACCGGGACGCGGGGATCACGCCGACGGCCCCGCTCCTCACCGGTGCCGGGAGGGTTTCGCCTGAAGCGTTTTCGAGCGCGGTGGAAGCCCGGCTCGCGTGAAGAAATGCGTCAACGCAAAACATGGATCGCTTCCCCGATGCCATGAAACGGGGAAACCTTCGGGCGCCGCGCGAGCCACGCCGGCAGTCGCTGGCGTCAGCCCTCCACCACCACCCGGCCCGGCCCGGCTTCCACCGTGCCGATGCGGGCGGCGGCGGGATAGCCGGCGGCGTGGATGGCGGCAAGAAGCCGGTCCGCCGCTTCCGGCGCGCAGGCCACCAGCAGACCGCCCGAGGTCTGGGGATCGGTGAGGAGGTGCCGCTGCCAGTCGGGAGTGCCTTCGGGCAGGTCCACCTCGTGCCCGTAGCTCGCCCAGTTGCGATGCGACGCGCCGGTGACGAAGCCCTGCTGCACAAGATGCTCCGCCTCCCCCAGCACAGGCAGCGCCGCCCGCCACAGGCGCAGCGTGGCGCCGGAGCCGCGCGCCATTTCCAGACCATGGCCGAGAATGCCGAAGCCGGTCACGTCGGTCATGGCGTGGACCGCTTCGTCCTGCGCCAGCTCGGCACCGATGCGGTTGAGCTTGGTGACAGAGGCGAGCATCTCGTCATAGGCGGGCTGGCCCAGCGCCTCTTTCTTGAAGGCGGCGGAATAGACCCCCACCCCCAGCGCCTTGGTGAGGATCAGCGCATCCCCCGGCCGGGCTGTGGAATTGCGGCGGATGCACGAGCGCGGCGCCGAGCCGATCACCGCGAGGCCATAGACCGGCTCGGGGCAATCGATGGAATGCCCGCCGGCCACCGGAATACCCGCCTGCGCGCAGATGGCGGCCCCGCCACCGAGAATGGCGCGCACGGTGGCGGTGTCGATCTTGCCCAGCGGCATGCCGAGGATGGCGAGGGCCATCAGCGGGGTGCCGCCCATGGCATAGATGTCGGAGATGGCATTGGCGGCGGCGATGCGGCCGAAATGGTCGGGATCGTCCACCATGGGCATGAAGAAGTCCGTGGTTGCGATGATGGCGGTTCCGCCGTCGAGGTCCCACACCGCGGCGTCGTCGCCGGTCTCGGTGCCCACGAGCAGGCGCTCGAACGGCCCGCCCTGGGCCTGGCCGGCGAGCAGGTCCTGCAGCACCGAGGGCGCGAGCTTGCAGCCGCAGCCGCCGCCATGGGCAAGGCTGGTGAGGCGGACGGAAGGCACGTCAAGCATGGCTGGATTTCCATTTTCCCGGGCGCGCCATCCGCCCCGTCCCCGGCGGAACGGCGCGCGCTCATTCCTGGCATTGAATGGCCGGTCCGGTCAGGCTGGACACCTGACCGGATCTTGCCCTGATCCCGCCGGCGGGGACCCCCGCCGCTTCCGCCACGCCCCCGGGGCCGTTGCGTCTCGAAAGACGCTACGGCCCGGCATGGCGACGGGGGCGTTCGCCCCGACCGGCGAGGCTGGTCATACCGCGATTTCGGAGGCGCGGATGACGTACTTGAAAGTGTCCGGATCGAGGCAGTCGAGCAGCCCCGCCGCATTCGCCGCCTGCGGGTACATGAGGAAGCCGAGGCGCGGGCCCTCGAAGCCCGGCAGGGCCACGTCATGCGCCGTGTTGAAGGCGAACCAGTTGCCTTCCCACCCTCCGAACAGCGCCTTGCGGGCCGCCGCCACCTTGGGATCGTCGAGGGCGAGCTTGCCCGGCGGCTCCTCCAGCGCCACCTTGCGCACGTCGGCCGGGTCCATGGGCACCCAGCCGAAATCGGAGAGGAACACCTCGGCGCGGCAATGCTGGGCCTTGGTGACGGTCTCCGAATTGGCACCGAGGCTCTTGTAGCCGAAGCGCGAGGGCACCACCCGCAGGCCGTAGATGTCGCGCGCCGGAATGCCCTGCGCCCGCACCAGGCCCACGAACAGGGCGTTGAGGTCCGCGCACTTGCCGCCGAGATCGCCGCTCCTGAGCAGCGCCGCGATGTCGCCGATGCCGCAGCCCCGCGTCGCCGGGTTGCGATAGGTGTTCTCGACGATCCACTCGAAGATGGCGCGCACCTTCTCCAGTTCGCCGGCCTTGCCAGCGACAATCTTGTCGGAGGTCGCCTTCACGATGCCGTCGGTGGGGATGAGGTCGGTGGGCGCGGTGTTGCGGGCATGCTCCTTGGGATCGAGCGGCATGGGCCGGCCCGGCCTCGTCAGGTCCACCGCCCACTCCCGGCTGGTGGCGCGGCTGGTGAGCTCCACCCGCGGAGCTGTCTCGCCGTCCGCGAAGACGAGATGCAGCATGTCCGCACCCGAATGGGGATCGCGCACCAGCGCGGCGGAGCGCGCGTTGGTGGTCCAGCTGTTCTCGCCGGGCCGGAACCAGTCCGGATTGGAGAAGGAGGCCACCGGCAGCCACGCCTGCACCCGGCCCTCCGGCTTCAGGATCTCCACCGTGGTGACGATCTGGTAGCTGCGCCACTTGCCCACGGCGGGCGTGAAGGTCTGCGGGGCCGGCGCCTGTTGCGCAAAGGCCTCGCGGGGCAAGGCCGCGGCGACGGTGGCGAGGGCGCCGGCCTTCAGCAGGTCTCGTCTCGTGGTCATGTCAGGGCTCCTCCTGGCTTTCCTTGTTGTTTGCCGCAGGGCTGGAATGGCCATGCGGCAGGCCTCCGGCCCCGTTCACTGCGGCGATGGCCTCGTCGGTCTCGGGGCTGTCCCACGCCACCTCCCCTTCCGCCCTGAGCGCGATGCGCCCTTCGGCGACCACGAAGCTGGCGGAAAGCAGGCTGACGCCGAAGGCGCGCGTGGCGGAACGGTCCATGTCCAAGAGGATCGGCCCCGGCGCCGGCTGCTCCTCGAAGAAGCGGCGCACCCGCGCCGGAACCTCGGCCACGTCCACCAGCGCGACGCTCACCTGCGGCCAGCGCGCCGCAAAGCGCCCGAGGGCGGGCAGCTCGGCGCGGCACGGAGCGCACCAGGTGGCGAAGAAATGCACCACCGTGACGCGGTGCGAATGGGCCAGATCGAAGGGCGGCCCGTCGAGGGTCGCAAGGCGCAGCGGCGGCGCGGGCGGATGGCCTGCCACGGGACGCAGGAGCCGGGGCGCAGCCTGCGGGTCGGAGGCTGGCGCATCGGGGGAGGCGCAGGCCGCCGGGGCGCCGAAAGGCATGGCAAGGGCGACCGCGGCCATGGACGCAGCCATGGACGTAGCCATGCGCGCGATGGCGCGCCGGGGTGCTCCGGCCGGCGCCTTGCCGGCGCACGCCAGACCGCGGGTGACAGCGGCACCCTGATCTTTCAGGAAGAAAGATGAACCACGCGGAGAGCCCCGATCCTCGGGAGCGAACATGATTTTCACCCGCGCAATCTGGAACACCCCGCGCGGGGGGTCAACGCTCAAGTCCGTGAAGCCTCGCATGCTTTCGCAGCGCCTTGGGACCATTACGGGGAAAATTTCAAAATCGCACGGCGTTTCTATTCAAAGCTTGCGTATTTATTGCAGCGCAGCATGATTGCGAACGGAAAATCTCGTGGAGACACGGGAAGTTGTCCCTCCGTTAATTGACATCACTCCAGTTCCAAAATACCGTCCACCAGCCGGAATTCCGGTATCGGGCGGCGCCTTGCGACCGCCCGCAATCGTCCCCCGTGCGGGGCGCAAAAGGTCGGAGGTTTCCTTCGATGAACATGGAGCTTTCGCGCCGCCAGTTCCTGAAAACGGCGGGCGCGGGCGTGGCGGGGACCACCCTTGGGGCGATGGGCTTCGGCGCCATCGAGGAGGCCTACGCCTCCACCATCAAGCCATTCCGCCTCGTCAACACGACGGAAGTGCGCAACACCTGCACCTATTGCTCGGTGGCGTGCGGCATCCTCATCTTCACCAAGGGCAATCTGGCAAAGGGGGAGAAGGCCGACATCACCCATATCGAGGGTGACAGCGACCATCCCACCAACCGCGGCACGCTCTGCCCCAAGGGCGCGGCCCTGCTCGACATCGTCAAATCCGAGACGCGCCTGAAATATCCCATGATCCGGCGCGCGGGATCCGACCGGTTCGAGCGCATCTCCTGGGACGAGGCGCTCGACAAGATCGCGCGCACCCTCAAGGACGACCGCGACGCCAACTTCATCGCCAGGAACAAGGACGGCGTGACCGTGAACCGGTGGGTGACCACCGGCTTCCTCGCCGCCTCGGCGACGACCAACGAAACCGCCTGGTGCACGTACAAGACGGTACGTTCGCTCGGCATGCTGGTGTTCGACAACCAGGCGCGGGTTTGACACGGCCCCACGGTGTCCAGTTTGGGCCCAACTTTTGGCCGTGGCGCGATGACCAATTCGTGGACCGACATCCGGAACACGGACCTGGTCGTCATCATGGGCGGCAACGCCGCTGAAGCGCACCCGTGCGGATTCAAATGGGTTACGGAGGCGAAAGCCAGCCGTGGTGCGAAGCTTGTCGTCGTGGATCCGCGCTTCACGCGCTCGGCCGCGGTGGCGGACTATTACGCCCCGATCCGGCAAGGCACCGACATCGCCTTCCTCAACGGCGTCATCAATTACTGCATCGCCAACGACAAGGTGCAGTGGGATTATGTGAAGGCGTTCACCAACGCCAGCTACATCGTCAAGGAGGGCTTCGCCTACCAGGACGGCCTCTTCACCGGCTACGACGCGGAGAAACGCGACTACAACCGCTCCACCTGGGACTATGACATCGGTCCCGACGGCTATGCGGTGGTGGACGACACGCTCCAGCATCCGCGCTGCGTGTGGAACCTACTGAAGGCCCACGTCGCCCAGTACACGCCCGAGCTGGTGGAGCGCATCACCGGCACGCCGAAGGACAAGTTCCTGAAAGTGGCGTCCATGATCGCGGAGTGCTCGTCCAAGACGAAGACGATGACCTCCATGTACGCGCTCGGCTGGACCCAGCATTCCAAGGGATCGCAGAACATCCGCACCATGGCGATGCTGCAGCTGATCCTCGGGAACATCGGCGTGCGCGGCGGCGGCATGAATGCGTTGCGCGGGCATTCCAACATCCAGGGGCTGACCGATGTCGGGCTCATGTCCAACATGATCCCCGGCTATCTCACCCTGCCCACGGAGCGCGAGCCCGACTTCAACGCCTACATGTCCACGCGCGGCTTCAAGCCGCTGCGTCCCAACCAGATGAGCTACTGGCAGAACTACAGGAAGTTCTTTGTCAGTTTCCAGAAGTCCATGTGGGGAGACGCAGCCACCGCCGAGAACAACTGGGCGTTCGACTACCTGCCGAAGCTCGACGTGCCGGCCTACGACATCCTGCGCGCCTTCGAGCTGATGAAGCAAGGCAAGATCACCAACTACATCTGCCAGGGCTTCAACCCGATGCAGGCCTTCCCCAACCGGGGCAAGCTCACCGAGGCGCTCTCCAAGCTCAAGCTGCTCGTGGTCATGGACCCGCTCGAGACCGAGACGGCCCGCTTCTGGGAGAATCACGGCGTCTACAATCCGGCGGACACGGCGAAGATCCAGACCGAAGTGATCCAGCTGCCCACCACCTGCTTCGCGGAGGACGAGGGAGCCCTCGTCAATTCCGGGCGGTGGATCCAGTGGCACTGGCCGGCGGGCTCGCCTCCGGGCGAGGCGCGGACCGATGCCGCCATCATGGCGGGCATCCATCTGCGGATGAAGGAGCTGTATCGCAAGGAAGGCGGCGCCTTCCCCGATCCCATCCTCAACCTGACGTGGACCTACAAGGACCCGCACGAGCCCACGGCCGTCGAGCTCACCAAGGAGCTCAACGGGTCGGTGCTCAGGGACGTGCCGGACCCCAACGATCCCACCAAGAAGCTGCTGGAAGCCGGCAAGCAGGTGGCGGGCTTCGGCGTCCTGCGCGACGACGGCAGCACCGCGTGCGGCAACTGGATCTATTCCGGCTCCTATACCGAGGCCGGCAACATGATGGCCCGCCGGGACAATTCCGATCCCGACGCCACCGGCGCCTACCTGAAATGGTCGTTCGCCTGGCCGGCGAACCGGCGCATCCTCTACAACCGCGCCTCCTGCGACATCGACGGCAAGCCGTGGGATCCCACGCGCAAGCTGATCGAGTGGGACGGGTCGAAATGGACGGGCTACGACGTGCCCGACATCGCCGTGACCGCCAAGCCGCAGGATGTGGGACCCTTCATCATGAACCCGGAAGGCGTCTCGCGCCTGTTCGCCCGGGGCATGATGCGGGAAGGCCCGTTCCCGGTGCACTACGAGCCGTTCGAGAGCCCGGTCGCCAATCTCATCGCCCCGAAGATAAGGGGCAATCCGGTGGCGCGCGTGTTCAAGGACGACTTCGCCCAGTTCGCCGACACGGCATCCAAGGAGTTCCCCTATGCGGCGACCTCCTACCGCCTGACCGAGCATTTCCACTACTGGACCAAGAACAACCACGTGAACTCGGTGCTCCAGCCCGAATTCTTCGTGGAAATCTCCGAGGAGCTGGCGAAGGAGAAGAAGATCGAGAATGCCGGCTGGGTCCGGGTGTGGTCGAAGCGCGGCTCCGTCTTCGCCAAGGCCTACGTGACCAAGCGCATCCGTCCGCTGATGGTGGACGGCAAGCCGGTGCACATCGTGGGCATTCCCATCCACTGGGGCTTCGTGGGGGCGGCGAAGAAGGGCTTCCCGGCCAACGTGCTCACCCCGTTCGTGGGTGACGCGAACATCGAGACGCCCGAGTTCAAGGCGTTCCTCGTGAACATCGAGCCCACCACCGGGCCGGTGGCGTAAGGAGAAGGAGTGGCGTCATGTTTCCTCCGATCCCAAACCCTCCGGTCACCCCCACCCCGGCGAAGTTCGGCGAAGGCGACCTTATCCGGCGCTCGGCCTCCAACCTGCGGGTGCCGGTGGAGTTCAAGGAGCCGGTGGCCAAGCTCATCGACGTGTCGAAGTGCATCGGCTGCAAGGCCTGTCAGGCGGCGTGCCTTGAATGGAACGAGCTCCATGAGGAGATCGGCACCTTCAACGGCTCCTACACCAACCCG
Source organism: Xanthobacter autotrophicus (assembly GCF_030015065.1). GTDB lineage: Bacteria > Pseudomonadota > Alphaproteobacteria > Rhizobiales > Xanthobacteraceae > Xanthobacter > Xanthobacter autotrophicus_D. The sequence continues at coordinate 12,032 of NZ_JAIVFN010000108.1, forward strand.
CCGGACCTGACCGAGAACTCGTTGACGCTCATGCGCTTCACCGAGTGGGTGAACCCTGAGACCGACACCCTCGAATGGCTCATCCGCAAGGACGGCTGCATGCATTGCGCCGATCCGGGCTGCCTCAAGGCCTGCCCGGCGCCCGGCGCCATCGTGCAGTATTCCAACGGCATCGTGGACTTCGACCACGACCGGTGCATCGGCTGCGGCTATTGCGTGAAGGGCTGCCCCTTCAACATTCCGCGCATCTCCAAGGCCGACCACAAGGCGTACAAGTGCACCCTGTGCTCCGACCGCGTGGCCGTGGGCCAGGGCCCCGCCTGCCAGAAGGCGTGCCCCACCCAGGCCATCGTGTTCGGCACCAAGACGCAGATGAAGGAGTGGGCCGAGGGGCGCATCAAGGATCTCAAATCCCGCGGCTACAAGAATGCGGGGCTCTACGATCCGCCCGGCGTCGGCGGCACCCATGTGATGTACGTGCTCCAGCACGCCGACCAGCCCTCCCTCTATGCGGGCCTGCCGGACAATCCACGCATCAGCCGCATCGTCGAGGCCTGGAAGGGCGTCACCAAATATGTGGGTCTCGGCGTGATGGGCTTCGCGGCCATCGCCGGCGCGCTGCACTATCTGGTGGCGGGCGCCAACAAGGTGACGCCGGAAGACGAGGCCAATGCCGAGAAGCTGACTGAGGGAGGCCGTTCATGAGCGCGCCCTATGACGTCGAATCCGGCGATGCGGTCCATCCCGGCCATCCGGTGCAGGTGGACCGCTACACGGTGGGCGCCCGGATCAACCACTGGATCACGGCCATCAGCCTGATCCTTCTGGCGATCTCGGGCCTCGCCTTGTTTCACCCCAGCCTGTTTTTCCTCACCGGCCTGTTCGGCGGGGGCCAGATGACGCGCACCATCCACCCCTGGATCGGCGTGGTGCTGTTCTTCTCCTTCTTCGGCATGTTCCTGCGCTTCTGGAAGGCCAACCTTTGGAAGAGCGAGGACGGCACCTGGATGCGTCGCATCCGCGACGTCATCGCCGGCCACGAGGAGAAGCTGCCGGAGCTCGGCAAGTACAATGCCGGCCAGAAGCTGGTGTTCTGGGGCATGTCGTTCCTGATCGTCGTCCTGATCGCCTCGGGAGTCGTGATCTGGAACGCCTATTTCTCCACCTTCACCAGTATCGGGCAGCAGCGTGTCGCCCTGCTGGTGCATTCGGTGGCGGCGGTGGCGATCATCTCGTTGTGGATCGTGCACGTCTATGCCGCCATCTGGGTGAAGGGCACCATCAGCGCCATGACGCGCGGGCAGGTCACCGGCGGATGGGCGTGGCGGCACCACCGCAAATGGCTCCGCGAACTGGTCTCCCGCAAGACCCCCGGCAGTTCGGGGACGCGGGGGACTCCCGCGGAATAGTGCGAGGCGTATAATGCAAGCCCGGCGGCGACCTCGCGCGGCCGGGCTGTCAGAGCATTTTCCGTTCGCCCCGGCTCACGGAAAACACTCGAAAGTTTCGTTTTGACGCGTTTTCTTCATGCGAACCGGTATCCACTTCGCTCGAAAACGCTCTGGCACGTGACCCGTGAGGTTCGTGAGGTCCCAATGGCGCGTTCGTCCGGTCCGTTCTCCAGCCCTCCCGGCCCTGTCATGCCCGACCCTTCGGTGCTGGAAGGGGGCACCGCACCGGTCTTCGCCCATCTGCCGGACCCGGCCACCCTGTTCGCGCGCCGCGCCGAGCGCTTCGGCCGTCTGGCGCAGGGCCATATGCTCGGTCCCTATCTTTCCTTCCTCGGGCACATCGCCCGCGCCCAGCACGTGGCGGCGGAACGCACCCCCGCGCCCGAGCAGCCCGATGCGGAAGCGGTTGAACGCGCCCGGACCCACGAGATGCCGCCGCTGGACCGCAGCCACTTCACCGCGGACGCCGCGTTTGAAGCCACACTCGACCGCCTGCTGTCGCAGGCCCGCGCCATCGAGAAGCCGGAGCCGGCCGAGGCCGCGCTCGCCCGGGTGCAGGCCGCCTCGGAGGCGGAGCGCGGCGAGATGATCCGCAACGTGCTCGCCGATTCCATTCCCGTGGAGGCCCTAGCCGAGCATCTTTATGTGGCGGCGGCGCTCCAGGTGCATTTCGCCCGCCTCGCCGCCCGTCTCGATGCGTCGCGCCTCGTGCCGGTCGGCGACGGGGTCTGCCCGGTGTGCGGCGGACCGCCGGTGGCGAGCCTGGTGGTGAACTGGCCCATGTCTCCCGGCGCGCGCTATTGCGCCTGCGCCCTGTGCGGCACCCTGTGGAACTTCGTGCGGGTGCGCTGCACCGCCTGCGGCTCCACCGGCGGCATCGCCTATCAGGAGGTGGAAGGCGGAAACGGTGCCGTCAAGGCCGAGACCTGCGACGCCTGCCACTCCTACGCCAAGGTGCTCTATCTCGCCCAGGATGCGGACCTCGATCCCGTCGCCGACGACGTGGCCAGCCTCGGCCTCGACCTCAAGCAGAAGGAAGGACCTTACCGGCGCTCCACCTTCAACCCGTTCCTGCTCGGCTATTGAGGGGGCGGCCATGTCAGCGCATGTTGTGTCAGCGCACGCCGCCGCACCCCCGGTCGCCCGCCCCGAGGCCACTTCCGACGCGCCGCTGCGCGTGCTGCCCTCGGTGGATGCCGTGCTGAAGGCCGAGCTTGCCCGGGCAGCCGTGGACCGCCACGGCCGGCAGGCGGCCACTGCCGCCGTGCGCGCCGCCCTCGATGAGCGCCGCGCCGCCCTGCGCGCAGGGGCCGGCGGCCCGGCGACGGCGCAGGAGATCGCGGCTTCGGCGCTGGCCCGGCTGGATGCGGCGGCGGCCCCCAGCCTCAGGCCGGTGTTCAACCTCACCGGCACGGTGCTGCACACCAATCTCGGCCGTGCCATCTTCGCCGAAGAGGCGGTGGAGGCGGCGGTGCGGGCCATGCGCAACGCGGTCGCCCTCGAATATGACCTCGACGGCGGCAGGCGCGGCGAGCGCGACGACCATGTGCGCGGCCTCGTCTGCGAACTGACGGGGGCGGAAGACGCCACCCTCGTCAACAACAACGCCGCCGCCGTCCTGCTGGTGCTGAACACCCTGTCGCTCGGAAAGCCGGCCATCGTCTCGCGCGGCGAGCTGATCGAGATCGGCGGCGCCTTCCGCATGCCGGAGATCATGCGCCGGGCCGGCGCGGAGCTGGAGGAGGTGGGCACCACCAACCGCACCCATGCCCGCGACTATCGCGATGCCATCCGCCCCGAGACCGGCGTGATCCTGAAGGTGCACACCTCCAATTACCGCATCGAGGGCTTCACCAAGGAGGTGCCGCCGCGCGAGCTGGCGCAGATCGCCCAGGCGGGCGGCGTGCCGCTGGTGAACGACCTGGGCTCAGGCACCCTGGCGGACCTTTCCCGCTACGGCCTCGTCCACGAGCCCACGGTGCGGGAGGCGGTGGCCGAGGGGGCGGACATCGTCACCTTCTCCGGCGACAAGCTTCTGGGCGGCCCGCAGGCCGGTTTCATCGTGGGCCGGCGCGACCTGATCGCCCGGATCAACAAGAACCCCATGAAGCGGGCGCTCAGGCTGGACAAGGTGCGCCTCGCGGCCATCGAGGCGACGCTGCGCCTCTATCGCGATCCCGATCGCCTCGCCGAGCGCCTGCCCACCCTGCGATACCTTACCCGCCGGCCGGAAGACATGGCCGCCCAGGCCGCGCGCCTCGCCCCGCAGATTGCCGCCGTTCTTGGCCCGCCCTTCACGCTTGACGCAACGGCATGCCGTAGCCAGATCGGCTCCGGCGCCCTCCCTCTCGAGACGCTGGAAGGCGTGGGCCTTGCCATTCGCAACCGCGACGGCAGCGGCGGCGCGCTCAACCGGCTGGCCGATGCGCTGCGCCGCCTGCCGGTTCCGGTCATCGGACGGATTGACGATAACGCGCTTGTGCTCGATTTGAGATGCCTTGAAGACGAAGCGGCGTTTCTTGCGTCCGTGACCGCTTTGGAGGGGGCTCATGAGCTGGCTTGACCGACTGAAGGGCAAAGGGGGCACCACCGGGGAGACACCGGGCGCCGCGGACGACGAGGCCAGCCGCGTGCGTCCCTTCCCCCCGCGTTCCCAGCGTCCCGCGGAGGGCCGCGCCGAACAGGCGGTGTCCGACGACCTCGACGCGCTGCTGAGCGATATCGCCTCCGGCCTCTCCGCCGGCCGCCCCACCAGCGC
>NZ_JAIVFN010000109.1 GCF_030015065.1 Xanthobacter autotrophicus
GCCCTATCCCGCGCCCCAGCCGTCGCCCGGGCAGGGCGTGCCCCCCGGCTGGCAGGTGGGACCGCAGGGTGTGCCCATGTCCTACGCGCCGTCGGGAAACCCGGAGACCGGCTCGGTGAAGCGCAAATACTACACCGCGCCAGTCCCCCAGGCCTCCACCCTGCCCCTGCCCAAGGCCAGGGCCGGGGAGGATTGAGGGTGACGCCGTCCCTTCCGTTCGCCGGCATCGACGGATGCCGCGGCGGCTGGATCGTCGCCCGCTGGGACGGCGGCGCCACCCTGCTCCTCGAGCGCATCGCCGCCGTCGCGCCCCTGTTCGAGAGGGCGGACGCGCCGGACATCGCCGCCATCGACATGCCCATCGGCCTGCCCATCGGCCTGCCCGAGCAGGTGGGCGCCGGCGGTCGCACGCCGGAGCGGCTGGTGCGGCCCCTGCTCGGCATGCGGCAATCCTCGGTCTTCTCGGTCCCGGCGCGGGCTGCGGTGATGGCCGGCGTGGGACCGGGCGAGGAGACCGCGCGCTACCGCGCCGCCTGCGCCGCAGCGCTCGCCGCGTCCGATCCGCCACGGGCGGTGGCCAAGCAATGCTTCCACCTGTTCCCGAAGATCGCCGAGCTGGATCTCCTGCTGCGGCACCGGCCGGAGCTGCGCGCCCGACTGGTGGAATGCCATCCCGAGGTGGCGTTCTGGGCCATGAACGCACAGGCCGCCCTCGACCTGCCCAAGAAGGTGAAGAACCGGCCCCATGCGCCGGGCCTCGACCTTCGGCGTAGGCTGTTGGGCGCATCCGGCGTGCCGACCGGTCTGCTTACCGAGCAGAACGCCCGTGCGCTAGGCGCGGGGCTGGACGACCTCATTGATGCCGCCGCCTGCGCCGTGACCGCCAAAAGAGTGGCCGAAGGCAAGGCCTTGCGCTTTCCCGACCCACCGGAAGCCGACGCCTTGGGCCTGCCCATCGCCATCGTCGCCTGATCGGAATTTTCTCTTAAGTCGAATTCCGGCCGCCGCCGCCCTCTCGCTATGCGCGATGGGATAGGCTCAAGACACGGATGGCCGACCATGCCTCACGCGCGTATCCGCCTCTCCTCCCTCGCCGACAGGATCGTTTCCGCCGAGGAGGCGGCCGCGCACATCAAGGACGGGATGATCGTGGGCATGAGCGGGTTCACCCGCGCCGGCGAGGCCAAGGCGGTGCCCATGGCGCTGGCCGCCCGCGCCAACGAAGCCCACAAGGCCGGCGAGCCCCTGAAGATCACGTTGATCACTGGCGCCTCACTGGGCAACGACCTCGACAAGCAGATGGCGGAAGCCCACCTGCTCTCCCGCCGCATCCCGTTCCAGTCCGATCCCGCGCTGCGCAAGGCCATCAATGCCGGCGAGGTGATGTTCGTGGACCAGCATCTGTCGGAGACGGTGGAGCACCTGCGCACCAACCAGCTCGGCCCCATCGACGTGGCGGTGATCGAGGCGGTGGGCATCACCGCGCAGGGCGGCATCATTCCCACCACCTCGGTGGGCAATTCGGCCACCTTCGCCATTCTGGCCGAGAAGGTGATCGTCGAGATCAACCTGACCCAGCCCATGGAGCTGGAGGGCCTGCACGACATCTATATCCCCACCCGCCGCCCGTTCCGCGAGCCGATCCCGGTGGTGGCGCCGGAGAGCCGGGTGGGCCTGCCCTTCATCCCGATCCCGGCCGAGAAGATCGCGGCCATCGTCATCACCCAGAAGCTGGACAGCGCCTCCAACGTGCTGCCCCCGGACGACGAGACGGCGGCCATCGCCTCCCACCTCATGGAGTTCCTCAAGCACGAGGTGAAGATCGGCCGGCTCACCAACCGCCTGCAGCCCCTGCAGGCCGGCATCGGCACCATCGCCAATGCGGTGATGCACGGCTTCATCGCGAGCCCGTTCTCCGACCTCACCATGTATTCGGAGGTGCTGCAGGATTCGACCTTCGACCTGTTCGACGCCGGCAAGCTGAACTTCGCCTCGGGCTCGTCCATCACCCTGTCCAAGCCCAAGCATGACGCGGTGATGCCGCGCATCGCCGAATATAAATCCCGGCTCATCCTGCGCCCGCAGGAGATCTCCAACCATCCGGAGATCATCCGCCGCCTCGGCCTCATCGGCATCAACACCGCGCTGGAGTTCGACATCTACGGCAACGTCAACTCCACCCATGTGGGCGGCACCCACATGATGAACGGCATCGGCGGCTCCGGCGACTTCGCTCGCAACGCCTATCTGTCGGTGTTCGTGACGAAATCCATCGCCAAGGGCGGCGCGCTCTCTTCCGTGGTGCCCATGGTGAGCCATGTGGACCACACCGAGCACGACGTGGACATCCTCGTCACCGAGGTGGGCCTTGCCGATCTGCGCGAGCTCGCCCCCCGCGAGCGGGCGCGGGTGATCATCGCCAATTGCGTCCACCCGCTCTACCGCGACGCGCTGGACGACTATTTCGCGCGGGGCTGCGCCCGCGGCGGCCACACCCCGCACATCATCGAGGAGGCGCTCTCCTGGCACGTGAAGGCGCGGGAGACCGGCTCCATGCTGCCCGAGCAGGAACTGAAGATCGCCTGACCTATCTCAATCGGAAGAAGCGGGACGGGTGCTCGTCGCACGGAAACTGCACCGCAGTCTGGTTGAGCCCCGTCGATCCGCCCGCGATGGTCAGGCAGAGCCCGCTATTGACATTGACCAGCCGGAACAGGCCGCCGTCGAACGGCGCGTAGAGCCAGCGGCGAGAGGGATGATCGTCGCAGCTATACTGCACCGAAGGCGTGTTGCGATCGCTGTTCCCGCCTGCGACCGTCAGGCAGAGATTGCTGTTCACGTTTCGGATCTTGACGATGTTGCCCTCGATGGGCTCGATGACCCAGGCCCGCGAGGGGTGAGTATCACAGTGGTACTGGACGGTCTGTTCGTTCTGGTTGCCGGTCCCTCCGGCGGGGCTCAGGCACAGATTGCTGTTCGCATTGGCGATCTGGACGCGACCGGAGGGAGGAGGAGCCGCCCCGGCCGGAGCGATGAGCGCGGCCATGCAAACGGCGGTCGTACAAACGGAAGCGGCGCACCTGAAGGCGCCATGCCAGTTGAGCATCGTGCCATTCCTTCTGCTCAGCCAAGAATGACCCCCATGGGTCTCTTCTAAACATGGCAACCGGCAAGGGCGCATCCGCCATTTGAGGGACGAGACGATCCCAATACCTTTATTGAGGGAGAAGAGGTCCGGGCTTTTCTACCGCTCCTCGACGACCTCCTGCGCGAGGCGTGGAATGCCCTTCGGGGCACCACGTCCTGGGATCCGGCCTCCCCGCCCGCGACGGCGGGAGGCGTTCCCTCCCCCGCCATGCCGCCTTTCCATACCCCTCATGCCGCCACCGGGGGGCCTGCCGGCTGGCCCTTGGCGCCCATTGGTGATAGGCGAGCGGCATTCTTCCAGCCGGAGCCGTTACATGACCGCCGATATCCGTCCCGTGACCCGCGCCCTTCTCTCGGTGTCGGACAAGACGGGTCTCGTGCCGTTCGCGACCGCCCTCGTCGCCCACGGGGTGGAGCTGGTCTCCACCGGCGGCACCGCCAAGGCCATCGCCGAGGCCGGCCTGCCGGTGAAGGACGTGTCCGACCTCACCGGCTTTCCCGAGATGATGGATGGAAGGGTGAAGACCCTGCATCCCAAGGTGCACGGCGGCATCCTCGCCATCCGCGCCGACAAGGGCCACCAGGCGTCCCTCGCCGAGCACGCCATCGCCCCCATCGACCTCGTGGTGGTGAACCTCTATCCGTTCGAGGCCACCGTCGCCCGCAAGGCCGACTTCGACGAGACCATCGAGAATATCGACATCGGCGGCCCGGCCCTCATCCGCGGCGCGGCCAAGAACCATGGCGACGTGGCCGTGGTGGTGGAAGCCGCCGACTACGAGGCGGTGCTGAACGAGATCGCCGAGCATGGCGGCACCACTCTGCCCCTGCGCCGCAAGCTGGCCCAGAAGGCCTATGCCCGCACCGCCGCCTATGACGCGGCCATCTCCAACTGGTTCGCCCGCGAGCTGAAGGAGGAGGCGCCCGCCTTCCGCGCCTTCGGCGGCAAGCTCATCGAGGCGCTGCGCTACGGCGAGAACCCGCACCAGTCCGCCGCCTTCTACGCCTCCGACGAGATCCGTCCCGGCGTCGCCACGGCGCGGCAGGTGCAGGGCAAGCAGCTCTCCTACAACAACATCAACGACACCGACGCCGCCTTCGAGGCGGTGGCCGAATTCCATCCCGCCCGCACCGCGGCGGTGGTGATCGTCAAGCACGCCAATCCCTGCGGCGTGGCCGAGGGCGCCTCGCTGGAGGAGGCCTATGCCAAGGCGCTGGCCTGCGATCCGGTCTCGGCCTTCGGCGGCATCATCGCGGTGAACCGCACGCTGGATGCCGCCTCCGCCCGCGCCATGGTGGAGATCTTCACCGAGGTGATCGTCGCCCCCGACGCCACGGAGGAGGCCATCGCCGTGGTGGCGGCCAAGAAGAACCTGCGCCTGCTGCTCACCGGCGGCCTGCCCGACCCGCGCGCGCCGGGCCTCACGGTGAAGACCGTGGCCGGCGGCCTTTTGGTGCAGGGCCGGGACAATGCCAGCGCCGACGACCTCGACCTGAAGGTGGTCACGAAGCGCGCGCCCACCGACCGCGAGCTGACCGACCTGCGCTTCGCCTTCCGGGTGGCCAAGCACGTGAAGTCCAACACCATCATCTATGCGAAGGACCTCGCCACGGTGGGCATCGGCGCCGGCCAGATGAGCCGCGTGGACAGCGCCCGCATCGCCGCCCGCAAGGCGCTGGACGCGGCCGAGGCTTTGGGCCTCGCGGCGCCGCTCACAAGGGGCTCGGTGGTGGCCTCCGACGCCTTCTTCCCCTTCGCCGACGGCCTGCTGGCGGCGGTGGAGGCGGGCGCCACGGCGGTGATCCAGCCCGGTGGCTCCATGCGCGACGCCGAGGTGATCGCCGCCGCCGACGCGGCCGGCCTCGCCATGGTCTTCACCGGCGTGCGCCACTTCCGCCACTGAGGAGCGGCGAAGAAAGCCATCTCCCGCCCGAGGCCGGGAGATGAGGCCCGCCCCTACCCCTCCAGCAGCTTTTCCACCAGCAGGCGGTCCACATAATGCGGGCCGTCGAACACGAAGACCTCGAAGCCGTCATAGGCGCGAAGCTGCGGCAGCAGCTCCGCCGCCGTGGCGGCGCGGAAGCCTCCATCCCCCGCCGGGCGGAAGGCCTCGGCGATCAGCCTGAAGCGCCCGCGCCCGAGGCGCCGGGACAGAGCCTGCCCATAAGCGCGCGCCGCCTCCGGCGCGCGGGTGTGGACGCCCACCCCATCCTGGAAGAACAGGCCCACATCCTTCGGCAGCCAGCCATCGACCCAGTCGGCGAAGGCATCCGCGCCCACGTTGGAATTGTCGTAGGCGCTCACCCACAGGGGGCGCGGGATATCGGCCAGCGCCGCCGCCATCTGGCCGACCCCGGTCCAGGTCGGGTCCGCCTCCACCGGGAAATAGAAGCCCGAGGGCCTGAACGGCAGCCTTTGCCGGGCGATCCGCGCCGACAGCGCCCCGAGCGCCAGCACGTCGCGGCGCGCGGCCGGCTCGCTGAAGCGGCCGGCGAGGCCGGCGATGATGGTCTGCGCCCAAGGCTCGCGGGCGATGCGGGCCCAGTTGGGGGCGTCGGCGACCAGCGGCAGACCGAGGCCCGGCAGCGGCACGAAGGCGGTGCCGTCAGCCACCAGCCATTGCACCAGCAGACTGCGGGCGCCGAGCTCGTTCCAGTCGCCGCGCGGATCGAGCAGGCCGCCATGGACCTGCCAGACGATGCCTTCCATCAGGCGGGGAGCGGGATCGAGCCGCCGCAGCGCCAGATCGAGGCCGAGGAGGCCGGCCCCGGCCGCCGCCGCGCCGCCGAGGGCGAGCGCCGTCCGCCGGCTCACCGGGCGCGTCATGGCAGGACCGCCCCGGCCGGGCGTCGCGCCGGGCGGGCCGCCGGCCTCACAGGGCGGCGACGGCGAGCCGGCGCTCCTGCTCGCGGACCGTGGCCTCGATGGCCTCTTCCTTCACGATGCCACAGCGCACGAGATATTCGCCGATCCGCCCGTCCACGTCGGGGCGGTAATGTTCCATGGCCGCCTCGAACGCCTCGCGCTGCATCAGGCCCTTTTCCAGCAGCAGCTCGCCCAGAAGCGGCGGCGCCCCATGGCCCTCGAGGCCGGGGGCGGCGCCGCGCACAAGGCGCAGGCCGGCATTGATCTCGCCCTCGCGGGCGATGCGCTGGACCGGCAGGCCGCCCACCGCCTCGCGCACCTCGTCGAGCGCCCGGTCGCCGAGGGGGGACGCCACCGCGACCACGAGGCGCCCGGTCTCGTCGCGGCCGACTGGCATCATCCGCCGGCGCACCATCAGGTCGAGCGGCAGGAGATCGTTGAACCGGCGCACCATGTCCTCGGTCACATGGGTGCGCGGCAGGCCGGACTGGAAGGCGATGGCCTCCGCCAGCGTCTCCTCGTCCAGCCAGCCGCGGGAGACGAGGATGCGGCCGAGGGGCTGCTGGCGCTCGTCCTGCGCCGCGAGCGCGGCATCCACATGCTCCGGCAGCACGGCCTGCCAGGACAGGAGCAGCTCGCCGATCCGCTGGCGTTGCTGGCCCAGCTCGGCCTGGTCGGGGAAATCGTGCATCGTCTTGTCCCAGACGATGCGCCGGCCGAACAGGATGTGGGCGAGGAACAGACGCCATGCCCGCGCGGTGGCGGCGAAGTTCACGAAATTGCCCATCACCACCCGCGGCACGGACATGAGCCCCTGCTCCCAGCCATAGACGCGGGCGACGAAATAGAAGCGCTGCACCAGCCGCAGCGCGAAGGCGATGGCATTGGCGGTCAGCACCACCAGCAGCCACGCCTCGGTGGCGAAGATGGACGGATAGCGCGCCGGCAGCCAGCCGAGCTTTTCGGCGGCGAAGAACACAAGGAAGTGCGCCGCCACCACATAGGCCAGCACCGCCACGATGGAGGTGACGATGCCCTTGCGGTCGCGGAACAGGAAATACTTGGTGGCAAGGCTGCCGCGCCAGCCCATGTGGCTCCAGCCCTGGAAGGCGATGCCCAGCGCCCAGCGCGCCTTCTGGCGATAGGAGGTGCGGAAGGTGTCGGGGAAGAATTCGCGCACGCACAGGGGCATGCGGATGACGCGCTCGATTTGCGGCCCGAAGCCGAAGAAGGTCTCGCGCGTCACCCGGTAGTCCACCGGCAGGCGGGCGATGATGGACTGCATGCGCGCCGCGGAAAGGCGGGCGCTGATGTCGTAATCCTCGGTGAGGCTGCCGGTGTTGAAGACCTCGCCCGCCCCGTCGGCGAGAAGGTGCAGCATGGCCTTGCGCGAGAAGCAGGTGCCCACGCCCGCGGAGGGCACGGAGCCGGCGATGCTCTCGCGCACCACCAGGTCCTTCGCGTGCCACTCGGCGAACTCGTCCATGTAGATGCCGGCCACCAGCTCCGACCAGTGGCGCTCCAGCGACAAGACCGGGATCTGGATCAGGTCCTTGCGCGGCAGGAGATAGTTGAAGAAGCGCAGCTCGAGGGGGTGCAGCACGTCCTCGGCGTCGTGCAGGACGAGGCCGGCGAACTCGGTGCCGGTCATCTCCTCGTACTGGAAGATGGCGCGCACCACGGCGTTTAGGCAGTCGGCCTTGTTGGTGGGGCCGGGATTCTTCACCTCCACCCGCACCAGCTGCTTGTAGCGCCGGCGCATGCGCTCCACCTCGGCGATGGTGTCGGGATCGTTGGGGTAGGTGCCCACGAAGATCACGTAGCGCCGGTAGTCGAGCACGCTCACCATGTTCTCGATCATGGCCGCGATCACGCCGGATTCGAGCCAGGCGGGGATCATGATGGCGAGCGGCTGCTCGTCCCGCTGGTAGAGGGCGGCGGGGGTGAGCGGGCGGATGAACGGCTCGATGACGAAGCGGCGGTAGATCCGCCGCCCCCAGTACCAGGCATCGACGAACAGATCGTCGATGGAGGAGATCAGGATGATCACCGCCACCACCGCCGCGGCGTATTCCACCACGCGGATGTAATCGGCCAGGAGGAATGGCCAATAAAGAGACAGTCCGTCGACGGACATGGCGGTCATCTTTCCGGCGTCAGTTGCCGCGGCGGCGCACGTAGGAGGCGCGGATCAGCAGCAGGAAGAACAAGGCGGCGGCGCCGACGCCCAGCGGCAGGCCCCAGTCCGACGATTTCTGCCACAGCCGCTGGAGGCTGCCGGCGGGCCCGTCGGTGTCGGCCACCCGCACCGTGCCCGGGGCTGCGCCCGAGGCGCTGAGCTCGGTGAGCGTGCCATCCACCCCCACCAGGGCCACGTCGCCCCGGGAGAGGCGCACCGGCTTTTCCGGCGTCATGGCCACCGGGCCGATGCTCTGCCAGACGATGCCGCGCGTCTCGTCGGCGCGCACCGCCTGCACCAGCGCCACATTCCTGAGGCCGGAGATGTCGAGCAGGCGCGCCTTGTCGTCGGTGCCGACCATGAGCCGGTCGCCTTCCACCCGGGCCTTGGGCGTGATGCCCTGCACCGGCACGTCGAGGGCGAGGAAGGCCCCGGCGGCGCGGAAGGAGGCGCCGGGCCCGGCCACCTCGAAGCTGCTGGAGCCGGCCGGGACGCCGGCCGCCGCCGCCGCCCGCACCACCCGGGGCAGGCTCGCCTTGGCGCTGGCGAGATAGGTGTCTGGCACTACGAGGCGACCGCCGGAGGCCATGGCCGCGATCACGCCGAGGAAATCGCCGCCGGGGGCCGCGCCGCCCAATTCGAAATGGCTGGTGGGCAGCACCGAGACCGGGAACGCCTGGGGCGTCTCGCGGCAGCGGTCGCTCACCGGCTGGCGCTGGAAGGTCACGCGCAGCACGTTGCGGGCGGCCAGCGCATAGGGCGGCACGGCAGCGGTCAGGTGCTCGGGATGGCCGGTGGCGTCCAGCCGCCTGGCGGCCAGCAGCACGTCGTTGAGGAACACCGCCACCACCGGCTCGGAAGTGGAGGCGCCGGGGGCGGCGGCCACGTCGAGGTTGAGCCGGCTCGGCAGGGAATGACCGCCGGTGGCGGCGGCCAGATCGAAGCTGACCACGAAGTCGCCGCGGGCCAGCACGTCGAGATTGCCCTCGGCCGGGCCGAGGCTGGCGAGGGCGACCGAGGACGGCTTCTGCGGCGCCGCATCCACCGCGCGGATGGTCACCGCGCCGGAGGCGAGCGAGGTGCGCCAGAAGCTGTCGAACAGCGCCGTCGCCTTGCCGCCGGCCGCGCCACCCACCGCGATCACCGGCCGGCCGGCGAGGGATTGCAGGCTCACCTCGTCCGCCGCCACGGTGGCCGCGCCGAGGCTCGCCGCCCTGGCGCGCCACTCGGTGAAGGCCGCCGAGGCCGGGCCGAGGCGGACGGAGAGGGCGTCGAGCGCGCCCTTGATGGAGGTGAGGAGGCCCGCATCCGCCACCACCACGTCGGCGCCGAGGGGCGAGCCCGGCAGCACCAGGAGGGCGCCAAGATCGGCCGCGTCCTTGATGCGATATGTGCCGATACCGACGAAGTTCGAGAATGGCGCCACCGCCCGCAGCGCGGCCGGAACGTCGAGGCCGGAGAGGTCCACCTCCTCGCCGATGGCGGGCAGGGTCTTCACCACGAGGCGCTTGCCGGCGGCTTCCAGCGCCAGCCCGAGCCGCCAGGCGGTGTCGTAGGTGTCTTTCGTCAAGGTGCCGCCCGCCACCAGCAGGCTGCCCGCGCCGGGCATTCCGCTCCAGGCGGTGGCGAGGTCGCGCACGGCGCCGGCCTCATAGGAATAGGTGAAGCGGCTTTTCGGGCTGATTTTCAACACGTTGCCGATGCCGCGCTCGTCCGCGCAGAGATACTCGCCGATCACCGACGACCAGGCGGTGCCAAGGCGCACGAAGCCGGTGGGGCGTGGCTTGCCGTCCACCGCGAGGGCGGCTGCGGCGCTGCCGCTGTCGCCTTCCAGCCGGCGGGAATAGACCGGCACCCCATCCACCGAGAGCACCAGGGTGGTGCGTCCGCCGTCGCCGCGCAGATATTCGCCGTCGAGGGCGATGGCTGCATCGCTCAGGGGCACGCCGGCCGGAACGGGCAGATAGAGGTCGCGGCGCGCATCCATGCCCTGGAGCACCACCGGCCCCTCGATGCCGAGGTCGGACAGGGTGTAGGAACGCGTCACTTTGGTATCCGCCGCCCGCTCCTGGATGGCCGCGACGATCGGATCCGCCGTCTGCGCGAGGGCCGGGACCGCGCCGAGGAGGCCGGCGAGGAGGCCTGCCGGCAGAAGAGCCGCGAGCCGCGTCGCGAGACCCCGGGCAGCAGGACCTTGGCCGGCAGGACCTCGGGTGGCACCGGTCGCGGCGCGGCCGCTCGCCGCCGGGAAGGCGAATTCGTGTTTCATGTCAGTCTCTCACGAGCATGGCGTCGAGGCCGGCGGTGCGGCGGGGTGCCGGCGCGGCGGGCGGGAAGGGAAGCGGCGCGAATTCGTCCACCGGACGTCCGCACAGGCCATCGAGGATGCGGCGGCAGGCCTGCCCGTCGCCGTAGGGATTGATGCGTCCGGCATAGGCGGCATAAGCGTCGGGATCGTCGAGCAGCCGGGTGACGGCGGCGACGATGGCGGCGCGGGAGGTGCCGACCAGCTCCACCGTGCCCGCCTCCACCGCTTCCGGCCGCTCGGTCACCTCGCGCATGACCAGCACCGGCTTGCCCAGCGCCGGGGCCTCCTCCTGCACGCCACCGGAATCGGTGAGCACCAGGTGGGCGCGCTGCAGCAGCCGCTGGAACGGCAGATAATCGAGGGGCGGCACCAGATGGATGTTGGCCCGTCCGGCCAGCTCCTCGGTCACCGGGCCGCGCACATTGGGGTTGAGGTGCACCGGATAGACGATCTCCACGTCACGGCGACGGGCGATCTCGGCCAGGGCCGCGCAGATGGAGCGGAAGCCGTCGCCGAAATTCTCGCGGCGATGGCCGGTGACGAGGAGGATGCGCTTGCGCGGATCGAGGGCAGGCAGCGCCCGGTCGAGGGCGGAAGCGAGTTCCGGTTCGGCGGCAAGGCGCACCTGCGTCGCCTCGAGGGCGTCGATCACGGTATTGCCAGTGACCAGCACCCGGCCGGCGAGCCGCTCGGCGGCAAGGTTCGCCCCGGCGCGGGCCGTGGGCGCGAACAGGAGGTCGCTGACCAGATCCACCACCCGGCGGTTCATCTCCTCCGGGAAGGGCTGGGCGAGATCATAGGTGCGCAGGCCCGCTTCCACATGGCCCACCGGAATACGGCGATGGAATGCGGCCAGCGCTGCCGCCATGGCGGTGGTGGTGTCGCCATGGACCAGCACGCGATCGGGCCGAACCTGCGCCAGCACGGCATCGAGGCCGGAGAGCGCGCCGGCGGCGAGGCCGTTGAGCCCCTGGTTGTGGGCCATGAGGCCGAGGTCGAAATCGGGGCGGATGTCGAACAGCCGCAGCACCGGGTCCAGCATCTCGCGGTGCTGGCCGGTGACGCAGACCAGGGATGCGATCTCAGGCGCCCCCGCGAGGGTGCGAACCAGCGGGGCCATCTTGATGGCCTCCGGGCGCGTGCCGAAGATCGACAGAATTCTCAAGGCGCGTCCCCGGTGATTCGATTTCGGCTGCTGCACGAGCCATTATTGTCAAGGTCAAGTTTTTAACACTGGCGTGGCGTGGAACGCAATTTACCGCTGGGGGAGGTTTCGTCGGACCGGTCACGGGACTGCAGACGTCACACGCGACCGCCGCCTTTCATGGTCACGCACTGTGAACACAGAAGGTTGAGCGACACTTAAGCCCAAAATCCTTTTTTCGCAAAATGCGAATTTTACGCCCGCATGGTGCTACCGCACCGGCACGGCGGGCCCGCCCGTCGCCATGGCAGCGCGCACCAAGGCCTCGGCCTCGGCGCCACCCCATTCGGCCGGTCCCGCCAGGTATCCCATCTCGCAGCCGTCGCGATCCACGATGAGCGTGGTGGGCAGGCCGAACCCCCGGCCGACGCCACGCAGGGCCTGGAATGTCCTGGTCGCCGGGTCGGCATAGAAGGCGAGGCGCCTCACCCCGATCTCGTTGAGGAAGGCGCGCGGCTTCTCGGGATCGCGGGTATCGAGATTGACCGCCACCACCTCGAAGTCCGGGCCGCCGAGACTGGCCTGGAGCCGGTCGAGGTCCGGCATCTCCTTGCGGCAGGGCACGCACCAGGTCGCCCAGAGATTGAGCAGCACCACCCGGCCCTTGAAATCGGCCAGCGTCACCTCCCTGCCGCTACCGTCGGTGAAGGCGAGGGGCGGCAGGCGGCGCGGCTCGGTGGCGGGGGCAAAGGCGGCGAGGTCGCCCTTCACCAGCGGCGCCAGCGCCCGGGCGCGCTCCACGGTGCCCTGGCAGGCCGCATCCGCCACCTTGGACGAAGCCGGCTCCGCGGCCGGCGCGGAGGTGACCTGAGGCGCCTGTGCATTGCCGGGGAGGCGGTTCATCCCGTATAGGGCGAGCGCGCCGGCTACGGCGCCCGCCAGCGTCGCCAGCGCGACGATCGCGACGGTCCGCATGCCGGAGCCGCGCCCGCCCTTTGGAGGCGCCGCTGCCGGCCCGGTCGCCGTCTCGTCGGTTTCGGTCGCGCGGGGCTGGTCGGCTTCGGTCATCACGAGGGGATCCGTCATGAGCAACAAGATGTGGGGCGGGCGTTTCACCTCCGCCCCCGACGCCATCATGGAGGAGATCAACGCCTCCATCGGCTTCGACCAGCGTCTTTATGCGCAGGACATCGCCGGATCCAAGGCCCATGCGAAGATGCTCGCGGCCCAGGGCATCGTGGCGGCGCAAGATGCCGACAGGATCACCGAGGGTCTAGACACGATCCTGTCAGAGATCGAGGCCGGCACCTTCAGCTTCAGGCGCGAGCTGGAGGACATCCACATGAACGTGGAGAGCCGCCTCGCCGAGCTGATCGGCGCCTCCGCCGGCCGCCTCCACACCGCCCGCTCGCGCAACGACCAGGTGGCCACCGACTTCCGCCTCTATGTGCGCGACACTTTGGACGCCCTCGACGCCCAGCTCGCCGACCTGCAACGGGCGCTGGCCGAGAAGGCGCTGGCCCATGCCGGCACCGTCATGCCCGGCTTCACCCACCTGCAGACCGCCCAGCCGGTCACGTTCGGCCATCACCTCATGGCCTATGTGGAGATGGTGGCGCGCGACCGCGGCCGCCTCGCCGATGCCAGGAAGCGCCTGAACGAATGCCCGCTGGGCTCGGCGGCGCTGGCCGGCACCTCCTTCCCCATCGACCGGGAGGCCACCGCCAGGGCCCTCGGCTTCGACCGGCCCACCGCCAATTCGCTGGACGCCGTCTCCGACCGCGACTTTGTCATGGAGACGCTTTCCGCCGCCTCCATCTGCGCGGTGCATCTCTCGCGCTTCGCCGAGGAGGTGGTGATCTGGACCTCGCCGTCCTTCGCCTTGGTGAAGCTCTCGGACAAGTTCACCACCGGCTCCTCCATCATGCCGCAGAAGCGCAATCCGGACGCGGCCGAGCTGGTGCGGGCCAAGGCCGGGCGCATCATTGGCGCGCTCACCGGCATCTTGGTAGTGATGAAGGGCCTGCCCTTGGCCTACGCCAAGGACATGCAGGAGGACAAGGAAGGCGCCTTCGACGCCTTTTCGGCCCTCTCCCTGGTGGTGGCGGCCACCGCCGGCATGGTGCGCGACATCGTCCCGGACGAGAAGCGCATGGAGAAGGCGGCGGGCCAGGGCTATTCCACCGCCACCGACCTCGCCGACTGGCTGGTGCGCGCGCTCAACATCCCGTTCCGGGAGGCCCACCACATCACCGGGCGCATCGTGGGGCTCGCCTCCGACCGCGGCATTGCGCTGCACAAGCTGTCCCTCGACGATATGCAGGGGGTGGACCCGCGGATCACCCAGGACGTGTTCTCGGTGCTGTCCGTGGTGCGCTCCGTGCGCAGCCGGGTGAGCTATGGCGGCACCGCGCCAACCCGGGTGCGGGCGCAGGCCAAGCGCTGGCTGAAGAAGCTCGGGGTCCCGTCATGACGCGCCGGCCCCGCCCCGTGTCGCCCCCCATCCTGCAGCGCGGGAGGCGGGGGCTCGCCTTTGGCGCGGCGCGGGCTATAGTGGCGGCCATCTTTTCCGGAACGGCCCGATCCGCCATGCGCCCCCTTCTCGTCCCCCTCGCCCTCTGCGGCACCCTCGCCCTTGCGGCGTGCGGCGTGAAGGGACCGCTTGAGCCGCCGCCCGGCGCCCACGTCACCCCCCAGGCCACGCCTCCGGCTGCGAAGCCGGCGGTCCAGCAGGCGGCCGCGACCTCAGCCAAGCCCGGCACCAAGCCGGGCGCGACCACCGACGGCACCTATGTCGCCCCGACCTCGGACGGCGAGATCCTGGAGAGTGCGACGCCCCACGCCGAGTGGCAGAAAAAGAAGACGGCCCCCGGCGCCAGCACCGGCGAATCCCCCCTGCTCAAGGACGTCAGCAAGCCCGACCAGCCTTTCATCCTCGACGGCCTGCTCTGACAGCGCCCCGGCAAAGCTAAGGCCTTCGCGCCCGGCGCCCGACCGTCCCGGCCCAAACGACAGCGCGCACGGACCGCCCCTTATCCATGCACCATTTCGACTACCGCAACGGCCGCCTCTTCGCGGAGGACGTGGACCTTACCGCCCTCGCCGCCGAGGTGCGCACCCCCTTCTACTGCTATTCCAGCGCCACCCTGGAACGCCACTACCAGGTGTTCATGGAGGCCTTCAGCGGTCGCGACGTGCTGCTGTGCTACGCGCTGAAGGCCAATTCCAACCAATCGGTCATCACCACCCTCGCCCGGCTCGGCGCGGGGGCAGACATCGTCTCCGCCGGCGAGCTGGCGCGGGCCCGCGCCGCCGGCGTACCGAGCGAGCGCATCGTCTTCTCCGGCGTCGGCAAGACCCGGGAGGAAATGGCGGCGGCCCTCGATACCGGTATCCTGTGCTTCAACGTGGAGAGCGAACCCGAGCTGCTCGCCCTGTCGGAAGTGGCCACCGCCAGGGGGGTGAGCGCCCCGGTCTCCATTCGCGTCAATCCGGACGTGGACGCCAAGACCCACAAGAAGATCTCCACCGGCAAGTCCGCCACCAAGTTCGGCATTCCCATCTCGCGGGCGCGCGATGTCTATGACTTCGCCGCCCGCCTGCCCGGCCTCGCCATCACCGGCGTGGACATGCATATCGGCAGCCAGATCACCGACATGGCGCCCTTCGACAATGCGGTGACGCTGCTGGCGGAGCTGGCGCGCGACCTGATCAGTGCGGGGCACAAGCTCCACCACATGGATCTCGGCGGCGGGCTCGGCGTGCCCTATGCCGCCTCCGACCCGGTGCCCCCGCCGCCCAGCGCCTATGCCGAGGTGGTCGGCCGGGCCCTCGGCGACCTGAAGCTGCCCCTCGTGTTCGAGATGGGCCGCATGCTGGTAGCCAATGCCGGCATTCTCGTCACGAAGGTGATTTACGTTAAGGAAGGCGAGGGCAAGACCTTCGTGGTGGTGGACGCCGCCATGAACGACCTCATCCGCCCCACCCTCTACGAGGCGCACCACGACATCATTCCCGTCATCGAGCCCACCGCCGACGCGCCGCTGGTGGTGGCGGACGTGGTGGGGCCGGTGTGCGAGACCGGCGATTTCCTCGCGCTCGACCGCCCGCTGCCGCAGGCGAAGGCTGGGGACCTGCTGGCGGTGATGACCGCCGGCGCCTATGGCGCGGTCCAGTCGGGCACCTACAATACCCGCCCGCTGGTGCCGGAAGTCCTGGTGCGCGGCGATGCGGCGGCGGTGGTGCGCCCGCGGTTCGAGGTGGCCGACATCATCGGCCTCGACCGCCCCGCCCCCTGGCT
>NZ_JAIVFN010000110.1 GCF_030015065.1 Xanthobacter autotrophicus
CACGCGGGTGGCGTCGGCGAGGCGGGCGGGGGCTTCCACGCAGGCGTCATGCAGGCGCGCGGCGAGGATGCCGCCGCCGGTGGCGGCGAGGAACCACCACAGCACCACCAGCATGCCGTGGCTGTCGATCAGCGGGGCGAGGGTCGCGGCCACGGCGGCCCGGTCGGCCGGGTCCAGCGCCGCATAAAGCAGGCCGAGGCCGAGAAGGAGCCACGCGGCAAGGCCGATCCCCGGCGCCAGCACGGTCAGCGCCAGACGCCGGTTGAAGGTCATGCCGGGAGATCCTTCGCCGGCATTTCGACGGCCGGCAGGTTCGCGACCGGCGTGCTTCTCGCCAGCATGTCCTTTACCTGCTGCACCAGCGCCCGGGTGGAGAAGGGCTTGGTGACATAGGCGTCCGCCCCGGCGCCGACGCCGCGCGCCATGTCGGTCTCGCGGCCCTTGGCGGTGAGCATGACGATACAGGTGGAGCGCACCTCCGCGTCCGCCCGCACCGCCTCGCACACGTCGAAGCCGGACATGCCGGGCATGGTGGCGTCCAGCAGCACGAGGCGGGGGTGCTCGCGGCGGATGGCGTCCAGCGCCTCGCGGCCGTCGCGGGCGACGTGCACGTCGAAGCCCTCGCGCTTCATCATGAATTCCAGCGAGACCACGATGTTGGGCTCATCGTCGGCAATGAGCACCTTGGCGCCCGCGCACGTGCCGGCGCCATTGTCGGCGCAGGGGCCCGCATTGGCCTTCGGGGCGGGGCCGGGTTCGGCAATCGGTTCCGGACTCATGGCGTTTCCTCCTTCCTGGCGCCTCCGGCGCGGTCTGCGACCGTGCCGGCGGGCTTCATTCCAGCGCCGCGCGCTCCTGTGCCGACGCGGGCCGAGCAGGCTCGTCCGTGTCGGTCCCGGGCCGGAAGGGCAGTCGGAACGCGAAGCACGCGCCGCTGCCGTCTTTTTGCTCCAGCCACATCCTGCCGCCGAAATGATCCACGATCCGGCGGCTGATCGGAAGCCCGAGCCCGGTGCCGGGCGGGCGGGTCAGGGCGTCGCCGCCCTGACGGAACTTCTCGAATATGGTGTCGCGGTCAGCGGTTGGCACCCCCGGTCCATTGTCTTTCACCCGCACCGCGAGGCCGTCGCCGTCGCGCTCCAGGCTCACCTCGATCCGCCCGCCGGTCGCCGGCACGAACTTCGCGGCGTTGGAGATGAGGTTCAGCATCACCTGCGTCAGCCGGTCGGGGTCGGCGCGCAGGGTCGGCACCTCCTCCGGCATGTCGAGGAGGATCTGCGCCCCGCGGCTGCGCACCAGCTCGGTGGTGGCGGTAACCGCGTCGCGGACGAGGCGGCGCATGTCCACGTCCGCATTGTGCCATTCGCCATGTCCGGATTCGAGCTTGGCCATGTCCAGCACCTGGTTGACGAGGCGGCCCAGCCGCTCGCTCTCGCCCACAATGATGGCGAGGAATTCCTGGCGCTGGGCCTCTTCCATGTCGGGGGCGTCCAGCATCAGCTCCGACAGGGCGCGGATGGCGGTGAGCGGGGTGCGCAATTCGTGGGTGACGGAGGAGACGAAATCGTCCTTCAGCTCGTCCAGGGTGCGCAGCTGGGCGTTGGCGGCGGACAATTCGGCCGAGGCGATCTCCAGCGAGCGGGACTTTTCCTCCAGCGCCAGCGCGTAGAGGCGCAGCTGCGAGGCCTCGTTCAGGATCTCCATGACATCGGCGGGGCTGAGCGGCTCCTCCTCCGCCACAGCCGCCACCAGCACCCGCGCCGAGGCGCTGCCCACCGCGCCGGCGAGCCGCCGCTCCACCTTGTCCACCAGCCGGGCGTCGGCGGTGAGGTCGGTGCCTACGGCGACGCCGCTCTCGCGGGCATGCTCCTCGAAGATCTGGTGCGCGGCCTCGGGGCCGAGCAGGCGGCTCGCCAGCGCCATCAGGTCGGCGGGGCGGGCGCGCCCGCGCCAGAACACCGGTTCGGCGGCCGCGCCCGTGGTTCCGGCGGCATGGCCGCGGGCGAACACGTCCACGAACAGCAGCGCCTGGCTCGCCTCCCGCCCGGACGGCGCGCGCCACAGCGACAGCCCCACATAGAGCGCGACGTTGACGACGAGGCTCCAGAACAGGGAGTGGGAGAGGTTGTCGAGCCCTTCGAGGCCGAACAGGCGCTCCGGGGCGAGGGCGGTGAGGCCGAACGGGCCGTGGGTGAGGAAGCCGTCGTCGATCCATCCCGATTTCGCCACCGAGGGCAGCATCAGGGTGTAGGCCCACACCAGGAAGCCGCCGGCGAGGCCGCCCAGCGCCCCGGCGCGGGTGGCGTCGCGCCAGTACATGCCGCCGAACAAGGCCGGCGCGAACTGGGCCACGGCGGCGAAGCTGATGAGGCCGATGGAGACGAGGGCATAGGCCTCCCCCGCCACCTGGAAATAGAGGTAGCCCAGAAGCAGGATGGCGAGGATGGCGGCGCGGCGGATGTTGAGGATGAGCCTTGTGAGGTCGCCGCCGGCCCGCGCGCTGTCCAGTCGTGACGCGTTGTCTTCACGCGAGCCGGCCCCCGCTCCGCTCGAAAACGCTTTGGGCGTCTCCAGCCGCAGCAGCGAGGGCATGACGAGGTCGTTGCAGACCATGGTGGAGACGGCGATGGTCTCGACGATCAGCATGCCGGTGGCGGCGGAGAGCCCGCCCACATAGGCGAACAGCGCCAGCCCCGTGGCGCCATGCGCCAGCGGCAGGGACAGGACGAAGGTCTCCGGGTCGGCTCCCGGATTTGCTCCCGCTTGGCCGAACAGCACCATGCCGCCCAGCGCCAGCGGCAGCACGAAGATGTTGATGACGAGGAGATAGGCGGGAAACACCCAGGCGGCGCGCTTCAGGTGCCGCTCGTTCACGCACTCCACCACCATCATCTGGAACTGGCGCGGCAGCAGCAGCACCGACAGCATGGAGAGCAGGGTCAGGGTGAACCACTGGGCATAGCCGAAGGCGCCGGCGCCGCCCTCGCCGCCGAGGCGCAGCAGGGATTTCAGTTCCGGCACCGCCTTGGCCCGCGCCCAGATGTCGGCCATGCCGTCGAACAGGCCGTAGGTGACGAACAGGCCCACGGCGAGGAAGGCCAGCAGCTTGACAAGGGATTCGAACGCCACCGCCGCCACCATGCCCTCGTGCCGCTCGGCGCTGTCGAGGTGGCGGGTGCCGAACAGGATGGTGAACAGGGCGAGAGCCAGCGTCACCAGCAGCGTGCCGTCCTGCCACCAGGCCGGGCTCGCCCCGCCGCCGGCCGCTCCGGCGCCGGTGAGCAGCACGTAGCCGGCGGAGACCGCCTTCAGCTGAAGGGCGATGTAGGGCACGATGCCCACCACGGTGATGAGGGTGACCAGCGCCGCCACCAGCGGGCTCTTGCCGTAGCGGCTGGCGATGAAATCGGCGATGGAGGTGATGCGGTAGGTGTGGGCGATGCGGATCATCTTGCGCACCACGATCCACGCCAGCAGCATGGCGAGCATGGGCCCGAGATAGATGGGCAGGAACCACACCCCCGTCGTGGCGGCACGCCCGACGCTGCCGAAATAGGTCCAGGCGGTGCAGTAGACCGCCAGCGACAGGGCATAGATCCAGGCATTGCCGATGATCGAGCGGCCCTCCCGCGCGCGCCGGTCGGCGAAGGCGGCGACGGCGAACAGGAGCGCGAGGTAGCTGACCGCCGCGCCCACCACCCCGGGCGCGGAGATCATGGCGCCGCCCGCGGCGGGTGTTGCGCCGGGGGCGCGATCCGCCCCTCCCGCACCGGCAGGATGGGGGGCGCGGCCTTGGGCCGGCGCTCGCTCGCCACCGCGAGGGCGGCGATCAGCCCGGCCCAGATGGCAAACAGGGCCACCGGCAGCAGCGGCAGTCCGGCGACGCTCACCCCGGCGTCCCACACGATGAGCAGCGGGAAGTTGAAGGCGAGCACGCCGGTGGCGAACAGGGCCAGCAGCAGCTGCGGGCGCGGGCCGCGATCGGGCGCCGGCGACGCCTGCGGGGCCGCCGGGAGTGGCGGGGGCTGGTCGCCGGCAGTCATAGGGCGTCGAACCGGTAGTGCCGGGACAGCCATTGCTTGAAGCCCCGCACGATGGCGAGGGCCTCCTTCAGCGCCTGGCGTTCCAGCGTGCCGAGATCGGTGAGGCGGATGGCGTTGCCCGGGGGGCGGCCGTCCGCCATCTGCCGCAGGTTGTTGGCGAGCTTCAGCGAGATGAGGAAGCGCAGCGCATCGGTGAGGTCGCGGGCGAAGCTTGCCTCCATGCGGCCGGTGGCGACCAGTGCCTGAAGCCGGTCGGCGGTGCCCAGCGCTCCGACGCGATATTCCAGCGCCAGCGCCCGCACCCCGTGGACCAGGGGGAAAATGCCGAGCTTCTTGATGTCGATCTCCGCCGCCGCGCGCCCGGTGAGGCCGGGCAGCCGCGTCCACCAGCCGCCGCCCTCGCCGAAGCGCTCCACCGCCTGGGCGAAGCGGGCGAAATAGCCGGCGTCGTTCATCATCAGGAAGTCCACATGGTCCCGCGCCGCCTTGAGCAGGGCGGCGTCACCGGCCACCGGGGCGGCATCGAGGAAGATGGCCAGATTCATGGGCCCCTCCGGATCGCCGCCGTGGATCCAGTGCCTGAGCGTGTCCTTGAAGGCGGACAATGGCTGGCGCCACAGCGGCCGGCTCAGCATGATCCCGCCGGGGCAGGGCGGATAGCCGAAATCGATGAGCGCCGCGGTGAAACGCGAGGTGATGTCCTCGAGGCCGTCGCAGGTGAAGCCGTCGCGCAGCAGCAGGGCATTGTCCTGGTCGGTCTTGATGATCTGCTCGCCGCGCCCCTCGGAGCCCATCACCACCAGGCAGGAATTGGCGGCGAGGTCCTCGGGGGCGAGCATCCCCCACAGGCGGCGGAACACCTGCCGGTTCAATTCGCCCACCAGGGCGGCGATCACCTCCACCCGCACGCCGTCGGCATCGAGCACGCCGACGAGGCTGTCGATCTGGCGGGCGGCGGCCTTGAGCTCGTCGAGGCTGGTGGCCTGCTCGGCCTCCAAAGCGATGAGGTGGGAGTGGTTGGCCACGAAGGCCATGAGGTCGAGCTGGCCGAGTACGCCGACGATGCCGGCCTCGTCCATGCCCTCGCGCACCAGCACCCGGTGGATGCGGTGGCGCAGCATGAGGATGAGGGCCTCGAACAGCTCGGCATCGGGGCTGACCGACCACGGCTCGAAGGTCGCCACCTCCCGCACCGGCACGCGGCCGGGGGGCGTCTCGCCCAGCAGGGCGTCGCGCAGATCGGTGGTGGTGAAGATGCCGATGCGGCCGCCGTCGCGTACCAGGGCCTCGCTGAGCCCGCGTTCCGAGAGGGCGCGGCACAGGCTGACGAGGTCCATGGAGCCGTCCACGTAGAACGGCTTGCGGATGAACACGTCGCGCACCCGCGAGGTCATCAGCGAGACCATCTCGCGGCGCTCGCGGCCGGCATCGAGGGCAGGCGGGTGTTTCTCGTCGGCCATGGATGAAGGCCCGCGCGGCGCCGGGGCGGGAGCCGGCGGCATGAACGAGGAAACCCGCCCGGTGCCGGGCGGGTTGGGGGACTGCGTCGTGTCCGCAGGACCGTGGGGATCCTTCCCCCGGGCCGTGTCGGCCCGGGGCTGGCTCTTCCGGCGGTCCTCGTCGTTCGCGCCGGGCTCCGTTTCATCCGGCCGCGGCATGGGGCTTCGGCGTCAGTGCGCCGAGGCTTCCGCCGCGCCGATGCCGGTCTCCGAGCGCACTTCCTGCTCCGGATAGCCGGCCCGGTCGATCTTCGCCCGCTGGCTGTTGTCGAGGATCGAGAACAGCCAGATGCCGACGAAGCCGAGCGTCATGGAGAACAGGGCCGGCGAGGTGTAGGGGAAGGGCGCCGAGCCCGCAGGGTTGCCCAGCGTGGCTTCCCACACCGACGGCGACAGGACGGTCAGGATCACCGAGGAGGCGAGGCCGAGGAAGCCGCCGATCACCGCGCCGCGCGTGGTGCAGTCCTTCCACAGCACCGACATGAACAGCACCGGGAAGTTGGCCGAGGCCGCCACCGCGAAGGCCAGGGACACCATGAAGGCGATGTTCTGCTTCTCGAAGGCGATGCCCAGCAGCACCGCCAGGATGCCGAGGCAGATGGTGGTGATGCGCGAGACCTTCAGCTCCGAGGCGCTGTCGGCCTTGCCCTTCTTGATCACCGTCGAATAGAGGTCGTGCGACACCGCCGAGGCGCCGGAGAGCGTCAGGCCCGCCACCACCGCGAGGATGGTCGCGAACGCCACCGCCGAGATGAAGCCGAGGAAGATGTTGCCGCCGACCGCCTGGGCGAGATGCACCGCCGCCATGTTGTTGCCGCCCACCAGAGCGCCCTTGGCGTCGAGGAAGCCGGGATTGGTGAGGACGAAGGTGATGGCGCCGAAGCCGATGATGAAGGTGAGCAGGTAGAAGTAGCCGATCCACCCGGTGGCCCACATCACCGACTTGCGCGCTTCCTTGGCGCTGGGGACGGTGAAGAAGCGCATGAGGATGTGGGGCAGGCCGGCGGTGCCGAACATCAGCGCCATGCCGAACGAGATGGCCGAGATCGGGTCCTTGATGAAGGTGCCCGGCCCCATGATGGCCTGTCCCGCCGCCTCCGCCGCCGCCGGGGCCGCGCCCTTGGCCGTCGCGAGCTGCGTCTTCACGCCCACCGCCGCCGCGAACATGTTCTCGGGGCTGAAGCCGTAGCGCCACAGCACCATGAGCGCCATGAAGGTGGCGCCGCCGAGCAGCAGGCACGCCTTGATGATCTGCACCCAGGTGGTGGCGGTCATGCCGCCGAACAGCACGTAGATCATCATCAGCGCGCCGACGATCACCACCGCCATCCAGTAGTCGAGGCCGAACAGCAGCTTGATGAGCTGGCCGGCGCCCACCATCTGGGCGATGAGATAGAAGGCCACCACCACCAGCGTGCCGGACGCCGCGAACACGCGGACCGGGGTCTGGGCGAAGCGGAAGGCGGCCACGTCGGCGAAGGTGAACTTGCCGAGGTTGCGCAGGCGCTCCGCCATCAGGAAGGTGAGGATGGGCCAGCCCACGAGGAAGCCGATGGAATAGATGAGGCCGTCGAAGCCGGAGGTCATCACCGCCGCGGAGATGCCGAGGAACGAGGCCGCGGACATGTAGTCGCCGGCGATGGCGAGGCCGTTCTGGAAGCCGGTGATGCCGCCGCCGGCGGTGTAGAAGTCGGCCGCCGACTTGGTCTTCGAGGCCGCCCACTTGGTGATGAAGAGGGTGCCGACCACGAAGATCGCGAACATGGCGATCGCGGTCCAGTTGGTGGCCTGCTTCTCCGAGGCGCCGATGGCCTCGGCCGCGAAGGCCGCCGTGGGCAGGAAGGCAAGGGCCGCGAGGCCCGCAAGGCGCGCCGCCTTGCCGATGAAAGCATGCGTCGACATCACTTGAGCACCTGCTGCTTGATCTTCTCGGACAGGTCGTCGAACTCGCTGTTGGCGCGCCGGACGTAGATGGCGGTGATGAGGATCGTGAAGACGATCACGCCGAAGCCGATGGGAATACCCCACGTCATCACGCCATCACCGATGCGGGCGGCGAGAATGTCTTTCCGGAAGGCGATAAGCAGGATGAAGCCGTAATATACGACCAGCATCGCCAGGGTCAGCAGCCAGCCGAAGCTCGATCGCTTGGCTTTGAGCTTCTGGTAATTGGGGTCGGCCGCGACGCGCGCGGCCAGAGATGCGTCCATCGGAGGCCCCTCCCATTGCGGTCCACGGCTGTTCCGGGACCAGGTTGTTATCTTGGATGACGTCGGGCTTGGACGAGCCACACGTCGCGCCTGCAATCTGGACCAGCCGCGCGCCGGGCGCTAGTTGGGGAGATACCGTACTTTGGGCGATACTCCTGCGGCAGGCTTCCGCGCCGCACAAAGTCGATTCCGGGGCGAAGACTCACTACAAATCAGGGGTTTAAGTTCGGTTTTCGGCGTATTGCAGCTGCGTCCGGCCCGGTCCGGAAAGGTTTTTCCAGATGGCGCGGCAAGCTTATACTTTCGGGTGAAGCAATTCAACGCTCCGACGTTCGTATTATGACGAACAGCGCATGCCCCGCGCCGCGCGGTAGCGGGCGGGGGTGCGGCGGGCGCAAACGGGCGGCGCCGGGGCCGGCGGAGGCCTATGCCGCGCCGTCGAGCAGGCGCATCATCTCCGCGGTGTCGCGGTCGCCGAGCCCGGCGGCCTGGAGCAGGCGGTGGATCTCGGCCACGAGGGCGGTCATGGGCAGCGGGGTGCGGGTCGCCATGGCGAAGGCCTGCACGGATTCGAGGTCCTTCAGCATGTTCTCGATGCGGCCGGTGGGCGTGTAGTCGCGGGCCGCGAACTTCGCCATGAATTCCCCGAGGATGCGGGAATCGGCGCGTCCCCCGCTGAGCGCGGCGGGAATGGCGGCCGGGTCGACGCCGCCGGCCTCGGCCAGCTTCACCGCCTCCGCCACCGCCTGGAACAGCACCGCGCAGAACAGCTGGTTGACGAGCTTGGTGGTCTGTCCCGCGCCCGGCCCGCCCATGCGGGTATAGTTGGCGCAAAGGTCGCCCATCACCGCGCGGGCGCGTTCCACATCGTCCGCGGCGCCGCCGGCCATCACCGTGAGCCGGCCTTCGAGGGCGCCCGGAACGCCGCCGGACAGCGGGCAGTCGACCCAGGCCATGCCGGTCTCGCGCTTGAGCCGCTCGGCCATGCGCTTGGTGGCGCCGGGGTCGATGGACGACATGTCGATCACCATCCGGCCGGGGTCGGCTGCCGCAGCCACGCCGGCGGGCCCGAACACGGCCTGCTCGACGATGTCGGCGCGGTTCAGGCTGAGGATGACGAAAGGTGCCGCCCCCGCCGCCCCGGCGATGCTGGCATGGCCCATGGCGCCCGTGGCTCTCAGCGCCGCCACGCGGGCGGGATCAATATCGAAGACATGGACCGCGTGCCCGGTCTCCAGCAGCCGCCGGGCGATGGCGCTGCCCATGATCCCCGCGCCGATGACGGCGACGCCGGCCTTCCCCGTCCTGGTCATCGCATTTGCGGTCATGGCGTTTGCGGTCACGGCATTTGCGGTCATGGCATTTCCCTCGCGGCTTGCGTGCGCCGGGCGGCGGCAGCCTTCCTCGTTCCGGCGCCCGGCGCGTCGGCGGACGGGCGCTTGCGTGGCTTCTGGTGCGCCGCGGGGCGCGGGGCGGTGGTCTCGCGCTCGATCAGCGCGAAGCCCACGTCCACCTTGTGTTCCACCGCGCTGTCGTCGGCATCCCGCTTCAGCAGGGCGCGCAGCATGGTGCCGGTGGCGGCGCCGATGGCGCGGGCATCCACCCCGATGGTGGTGATGGCGGGGTAGCTGAGGCGCCCCACCTCGAAATTGCCGAAGCCGATCAGCGAGATCTGCCCGGGCACGTGGATGTCGCGCCGCTTCAGCTCCATCAAGGCCCCGAAGGCGCACAGGTCGGACACGGCGAACACCGCCTCCACGTCCGGCGCCATGGCGAGGAGGGCGCCGATGGCGTTGGTGCCGTGCTCGAAGGAGGCCGGCGGCAGGCCATGGCGCAGCACCAGGGCGTCGGACAGCCCGGCCTCGCGCAGCATGGAGGCGAAACCCTTCAGGCGGGCGTCAGCGCGATGGTCGCACAGGTCGGCGTCGGAGCCGGGCCCGATGGCGCCGATCCTGCGGTGGCCCAGCGCGATGAGGTGACGGGCGGCGGCGCGCCCGACCTCGAAATTGGAGAAGCCCACCGCGCGGTCCAGGGGCTGGTCCGGCTGCTCCCAGATTTCCACCACCGGAATGCCGGCGCGGTCGAGCAGGGTGCGCGTCCCCGCCGTGTGCACGGAGCCGGCGATGACGATGGCATCCGGGCGGCGCGGCAGCAGCGCGCGCACCAGGCGCTCCTCCTCGTTCAGCTGGTAGAGGGTGTAGCCGATGAGGAGCTGGGTGGCGTCCGCCTTCAGCACGTCGGCGAGGCCCTGGGCGGTGTCGCCGAAATTGGAGTTGGTCAGGGTCGGCAGGATCAGCCCGACGAAGTTGGTGCGCCGGGACGACAGCGCCCCGGCCACGAGGTCCGGCACGTAGCCGAGCTGTTCCACCGCCTTGAGCACCCGCTCCCGGGTGGGCGCGGAGACTGTGTCCGGATCGGTGAACACCCGCGAGACGGTCATGGGGGAGACCCGCGCGAGGCGCGAGACATCCCGCATGGTGGGCTTCTGGATCGGTCGGGACATGGGTCGGGTCCGGTTTCCTGCTGGAGCATTTCCTGTTCACGCTGGTTCAGGGAACGCAGGCTCTACTTGGCTTGTCGCATTTTATTCACGCGAGCCGGGGCCCTTTCGCTCGAAAAGGCTGCTTTCCAGATTCTTGAGCCGGCTTTCGCCTCACCGGGGCGCCATCCGCTCATATACGAAATGATAGAAGCGGCCGTCGAAGAATTCGGCGAGGCGATCGGTGGCGGCCCGGCCCTCGGTCCGCACCGGGGAGGCGAGGGCCTCGGCGATGGCCTCGCGGGAGGGATAATCCACCTCTTGCACCATCACGATGGAGGGGGCGCCCGCATCGGGCTCGACCGTGCGCATGACGCGCACCGCCACTGCGTTCGGCATGCGCTTCCAGATGGGCAGAAGCTCGTTCTCCACGATGGAGAAGAAGGCGTCCTCCTGGCCGGGGTGGATGGTGCCCTCGAAGACGGCGCTACGCGTGAACATGGGTGTCTCCAGATGAAGCTGCGCGCGGGCTTCCGGCCGGCGCGGAATGGTCGATGGGGTGGTGGGGCGTGCGGAAATCCGCCCTCAAAAATGCAGGTGCACCTTGATGGCGCGGCTGCGGTCGGCGGCGAGCTGGAAGGCCTCGTCGAGGCGGCTCATGGGCAGGTCCGCCGACATGACCGGCTCCACGTCGATGAGGCCGCGCACCAGCCAGTCCACGGCGGTGGCGAACTCGCCGCCGAAGCGGAACGCGCCGACGAAGTCGATCTCGCGCGCCATCAGCATGTTGGCCGGCACCGGCACGTCGCCGGGGGGCATCATGCCGAGCTGCACCACCCGGCCGCCCGGCCGCACCACCTTGAACAAGGAGGCGAGCGCCAGCGGCACGCCGGTGGCTTCCAGCGCCGCGTCGAAGAAGCCCTTGTCCTTCTCGTAGCGGGCAAGCTGCTCGGGCGAGGTGGCGACGTTGATGGTCTCGTCCACGCCGGCCTCGCGGGCGAGGGCGAGGGGCGCATCCACGATGTCGGTGATGGCGATGTAGCTCGCCCCCACCCGCCGCGCGGCGATGGCGAGCAGCATGCCGATGGGGCCGGCGCCGGCGATGAGCACGCGCTTGCCCGCAAGCTCGCCCGCCCGGCGCACGCCGTGGATGGCCACCGAGAGCGGCTCGGCCATGGCCACCCGGCGGAACGGGATGTCGCGCGGCACGCTCACGCACTGGTCGGCGCGGCACAGGAAGGTCTCCGAGAAGGCGCCCTGCACGTGGGGAAAGATGGCGGCGCTGCCGAAGAAGCGCATGTTGCGGCACAGATTGCTGCGGCCGGCGCGGCAATAGTCGCATTCCAGGCACGGCCGGCTCGGGTTCACCGCCACATGGTCGCCGAGCGCCAGCGTGCTCACGGCCGAGCCGAGAGCGATCACCTCGCCGGAAATCTCGTGGCCCAGCACCATGGGTTCCTTGAGGGCGAAATCGCCCACCCGGCCCTTGCCGTAATAGGACAGGTCCGAGCCGCAGATGCCGCCGGCGCGGAACGAGACCAGCACCTCGTTGGCGGCCATTTCGGGCTCGG
Source organism: Xanthobacter autotrophicus (assembly GCF_030015065.1). Taxonomy (GTDB): domain Bacteria; phylum Pseudomonadota; class Alphaproteobacteria; order Rhizobiales; family Xanthobacteraceae; genus Xanthobacter; species Xanthobacter autotrophicus_D. The sequence continues at coordinate 11,803 of NZ_JAIVFN010000110.1, forward strand.
GGCGCTCGTCGAGGCGCAGGTCCCTGGCGGCGTGGATGACGGCGGCCTTCATGTTTCCTCTCCTTGCAGGTCGGGCGGCGAAAGTGCGGATCACGGTCCGCTTTGCCTCTTGTCATGTTACCGATATCATGAAATACAGTTCGCGCAAGAGCGGCGCACGACAGATGCGCTCCGGCATCGGGAGGAGGAAGGCGTGTCCCTGCAATTGTTCGACCTCAGCGGCAAGCGTGCACTCGTCACCGGATCGGGACAGGGCATAGGTCTTTCGCTGGCTGAAGGGCTGGGGCGCGCCGGCGCCCGCGTGGTCATCAACGGGCGCGACACGGACAAGCTGGCCAAGGCCGCCGCGCAACTCTCCGCGCAGGGCATCGTGGTGGAGCAGGCGGCGTTCGATGTGACCGATCCCAAGGCGGTGGTAGAGGCCGTCGATGCCATCGAGGCCGAGCACGGCCCCATCGACATCCTGGTCAACAATGCGGGCATCCAGCGCCGTGCGCCGCTGGAGGCGTTCGAGGTCGACACCTGGCGCGAGGTGATGCGCACCAATCTCGACAGCGTGTTTTTCGTGGGCCAGGCGGTGGCCCGCCACATGATCCGGCGCGGGCGCGGCAAGATCGTCAATATCGGCAGCCTCATGAGCGCGGCGGCGCGCTATTCGGTGGCGCCCTACACGGCAGCCAAGGGCGGGGTGCGCAACCTCACCTTCGGCATGTGCACCGACTGGGCCCGCCACGGCCTCCAGATCAATGCCGTGGGGCCGGGCTATTTCGCCACCCCGCTCAATCAGGCGCTGGTGGAAAACCCCGATTTCGATCGCTGGCTGAAGGCGCGCACCCCCGCCGGCCGCTGGGGCAAGGTGGAGGAATTGCAGGGCGCGGTGATCTTCCTCGCCTCGCCCGCATCCGACTTCGTCAACGGCCAGATTCTCTACGTGGACGGCGGCGTGCTGGCGACGCTCTGAGCGGAGAATGCGTGCTCTCTCTTCAAGTTGAGAGCACCCCTCACGACAGGCAGGCGGCATCCCCCATCCGGGCGCGAAGACCCGGAGGGACCCGCTTCTAAAGTAAAGACCGAGCAAAACCGGGAGGATTCGACCCATGCGAAAGATGTTCCGCACCTTCATCGCGGCCGGGGCGCTCGCCCTTGCCGCAACCGGCCCGCTGGCGGGCCTTGCCGCCGGCACCGCCGACGCCACCAGCCTCTCCGACATCCAGAAGCGCGGCAAGGTGCGCATCGGCGTGCTCACCGGCGCCCCGCCCATGGGCATGGTGGACGAGCACGGCAAGCCCTCCGGCTACGACGTGGACGTGGCCAACCTTGTCGGCACCCTCATCAACCTGCCGGTGGAACTGGTGCCCCTGACGCCGCCGGCGCGCATCCCCGCGCTCCAGACCGGGCAGGTGGACTTCCTCGTGGCGACCCTCGCCCCCACCGGCGAGCGGGCCAAGACGGTGATGTTCACCACCCCCTACAGCGCCTTCAACATGGTGATCGTGTCGGGTCCGGGGAAGGTCTACAACGCCACCGCAGACCTCAAGGGCAAGCGCATCGCCGTCAATCGCGGCTCCTCGCAGGAGACCGCCCTGCGCCGCGCCGCCGTGCCCGGCCTCGAGCTCGTGGTCTATGAGGACGACGCCACCACCGCCCAGGCGCTGCTCTCCGGCCAGGTGGACGGCACCGCGCTGCCTTCCACGGTCGCCGCCGCGCTCTTGAAGCAGATGCCGACCGTCGGCCTCCAGGTGGGCCAGCCCTTCTTCCGCCAGGGCAATTCCATGGCGACCCTGCCCGGCGACTTCGAGCTCAACCACTATCTCGACACCCTCATCTACCTGATGAAGGTCTCCGGCCAGCTCGACGCCATCGCGGTGAAATGGACCGGCGAGCCCTTCCCGGCGAGCCTGCCCACGTTCTGATTTCGTCTCCGCGCAGAGAGGCTTCGCCATGCCCTATGAACTCAGGCTGGAGGTGCTCGCGCAATATCGCGAGCAGCTTCTCGACGGGCTCCTGATGACCGTCTGGCTGTCGGTGGCGTCCATCGCCGCCGGGACCTTCTTCGGCGTGGTGCTCGCCTCGCTGCGCAGCGTGCGCGGGGGGCCGGTGCGCGTGCTCGTGGATGCCTATGTGGAGGTGATCCGCAACACGCCGTTCCTGGTGCAGCTGTTCATCATCTATTTCGGCCTGCCGACCCTGGGCCTGCGGGTGGGGGCGGTGACGGCGGCCCTCATCGGCATGACCATCAACCTTGCCGCCTATTCCACCGAGATCATCCGCGCCGGCATCGAATCCATCCACAAGTCGCAGATCGAGGCGGGCGAGGCCTTGGGCCTCACCCAGCTGCAGATCTACCGCGACATCATCATCCTGCCGGCGGTGGCCAAGGTCTATCCGGCCCTGTGCAGCCAGTTCGTGCTGATGATGCTGGCCTCTTCCGTGTGCTCGGCCATCTCCACGCCGGAGCTGACCGCCGCCGCCTCCTACGCCCAGTCCCAGAGCTATCGCTCGTTCGAGGTCTATATCGCGGTCACGCTGATCTATCTGGCGCTGGCGCTGACCTTGCGCGGGGGCCTCGCGCTCATCGGCTGGCGCCTGTTCGGGCGGCCCGGCGGGCGGGCGGCGCAGCCCACCCTGAAGGTGGAGGCGGTGTGATGTTCCTGCGCAGCTTCGGCCTCAACGAATTCTACTTCCTGCTGGAAAGTCTCCAGTGGACGCTGGCCCTGACGGGCGTCGCCATGGTGGGCGGCGGCATCGCCGGTTTCCTGGTGGCGCTCATGCGCACCGCCCGCACCAAGGTCCTGCGCATGGCGGCGGCCACCTACATCCAGGTGGTGCAGGGCATTCCGGTGCTGATGATCCTGTTCCTCAGCTATTACGGCCTCAGCCTTGCCGGCTACCGGCTGCCGCCCATCGTGGCCGCGGGCCTGTCCATGTCCATCTATGCCTCGGGCTATCTCGGCGAGATCTGGCGCGGCTGCATCCAGGCGGTGCCCAAGCCCCAGTGGGAGAGCGGCGAAAGCCTCGCTTTGACCATCCCGCAGCAGTATCTCTACATCATCCTGCCGCAGGCGGTGCGTATTTCCCTGCCGCCCACCGTGGGCTTCCTGGTCCAATTGGTGAAGAACACCTCCATCGCCGCCCTCATCGGCTTTGTGGAGCTGACCCGCGCCGGCCAGCTCATCAACAACGCCACCTTCCAGCCGTTCCGGGTGTTCCTGACGGTGGCGGCGCTCTACTTCGTCATCTGCTATCCCATGTCCCAGCTCTCGCGCTGGCTGGAAAGGAGGCTCCATGTCGGAAGTCGTCATTGACCAGGTCCACAAGAGCTTCGGCGCGGTGGAAGTCCTGAAGGGGGTGTCGCTCTCCGTCGCCCCCGGCGAGGTGACGGCGCTCATCGGCCGCTCGGGCTCGGGCAAGTCCACGCTCCTGCGCTGCATCAACGGGCTGGAGCAGTTCCAGTCGGGCGCCATCCGCGTCGCCGGCCATGAGGTGACGCCCGACCGCGCCGCCCTGCGCAAGCTGCGCACCGACGTGGGCATCGTGTTCCAGAGCTACAATCTGTTCCCCCACCTCAACGTGGCGGAAAACATCATGCTGGCCCCGCGCCGGGTGAAGGGCGTGGACAAGGCCTCCGCCCGCAGGACCGCCGGGGAGGTGCTGGCGCTGGTGGGCCTGTCGGAGAAGATCGACGCCTATCCCGACCAGCTTTCCGGTGGCCAGCAGCAGCGCGTCGCCATCGCCCGCTCCCTCGCCATGGAGCCCAGGGTGATGCTGTTCGACGAGGTGACCTCGGCCCTCGACCCCGAACTCACCGGCGAGGTGCTGGCGGTGATGGAGAAACTCGCCCGCGACGGCATGACCATGCTGCTGGTGACCCACGAGATGGGCTTCGCCCGCCGCGTCGCCAACACCACCGTGTTCATGCACCAGGGCCGCATCCACGAAGCCGGCCCCTCCCGCGACCTGTTCGAGAACCCGAAGACGCCGGAGATGCGCCAGTTCCTGAAGGCCGACGTGAAGTAGGCGGGGCCAGTGTTCTGCCGGTCGCAGACGGAGCGCCGCCCGTGCTCCCTCTCCCGCTTGCGGGGGAGGGGTGGGGAG
>NZ_JAIVFN010000111.1 GCF_030015065.1 Xanthobacter autotrophicus
GCGCCCGCCTCTCCACCCCCGGCCGCCGGAGGCGCCTTCGCGCCGCTGCGCCGGCCGGTGTTCGCCGTGCTGTGGGGCGCCACCGTGCTGGGCAATACCGGCAGCTTCATGCGCGACGTGGCCAGCGCCTGGATCGTCACCGATCTATCCGCCTCCCCGGCCGCCGTGGGCATGGTGCAGGCCGCCGCCATGCTGCCGGTGTTCCTGCTCGCCATTCCCGCCGGGGTGCTCTCCGACATCCTCGACCGCCGCCGCTTCCTCATCGGCATCCAGCTCGGCCTCGGGGCGGTGAGCGTGGCGCTCATGCTGCTGTCCATGAGCGGCCTCATGACCGTGTCGTCGCTGGTGGCGCTCACCTTCCTCGGCGGCGTGGGCGCGGCGCTGATGGCGCCCACCTGGCAATCCATCGTACCCGAGCTGGTGCCCCGTCCCGAGCTGAAGAGCGCGGTGGCGCTGAACTCGCTGGGCATCAACATCGCCCGCTCCATCGGCCCGGCGGTGGGCGGCCTGCTGCTCGCCTCCTTCGGCGCGGCGGTGACCTATGGCGCCGACGTGGCGAGCTACGTGCTGGTCATCGCCGCCCTGTGGTGGTGGCGCCGGGACGCGGGCGCGCAGGACGAATTGTCCGAGCACTTCACCGGCGCCTTCCGCGCCGGCCTGCGCTATGCCCGCGCCAGCCACGAGCTGCATGTGGTGCTGCTGCGCGCGGTGTTCTTCTTCTTCTTCGCCAGCGCGGTTTGGGCGCTGCTGCCGCTGGTGGCGCGGGAGCTGCTGAAGGGCGACGCCGCCTATTACGGCGTGCTGCTGGGCTCGGTGGGGGCCGGCGCCATCGGCGGCGCGCTGCTGCTGCCGCGCCTGCGCGCCTTCGCCAATGCCGACACTCTGGTGCTCGGCGCCGCTTTCGTCACCGCCGCCGCCACCGCGAGCCTCGCTTTCGCCCCGCCGCGCTGGCTTGCTCTGGCGGTGCTGCTGGCCATGGGCGGGGCGTGGATCATCGCCCTCACCACCCTCAACGCCACCGCCCAATCCATCCTGCCCAACTGGGTGCGCGGGCGGGCGCTGGCGGTCTATCTCACGGCCTTCAACGGCGCCATGGCCGGCGGCAGCATCACCTGGGGTCTGGTGGCGCAGGAGATCGGGCTGGCGGGGGCGCTGCTGGTGGCCGGCGCGGGCCTTGTGGTGGCCGGGCTCGTACTCCACCGGGTGAGGCTGCCGGCGGGCGAGGCCGACCTCACTCCCGCCATGCACTGGCCCGAACCCCTGCTCGCCGCCCCCGTGGAGAACGACCGCGGCCCGGTGCTCATCCTCATCGAGTATCGCATTGCCCCGGAAGACCGCCCGGCCTTCCTCGATGCCCTGTACCGCCTCTCCGCCGCCCGCCGGCGCGACGGCGCCTACAATTGGGGCGTCACCGAGGATGCCGCCGATCCGTCGCTCATGGTGGAATGGTTCATGGTGGAGTCCTGGGCCGAGCACCTGCGCCAGCATCGCCGGGTCTCCCACGCGGACGCCGACGTGCAGGCCGGCGTGCTGAAATTCCACCGGGGGGACCAGCCGCCCCAGGTGCGCCACCTGATCGGGGCCGCCCCTCCCGCCCGGGGGCCGGGCGGGCATCCCTGACCGCGCGATGCGGACGGGGGCGGCGCCGGACAGGGTGATCCGGCGCCGCCCTGAAGATCATGATACCACCAAACCGAAGTCGCGCCGAAGGCCGGCCTTTCGCCGGAACGTCGCCGGGAATCCGGTGCCGATATCGGCGAACCTCCTGAACCCCGCGCCGCCCTGCCGCGGGATCTGGCCTCAGGCCGGATTCTCCAGGTTGAACTGGCGGGTGTGCTCGTCATAGCCGAACACTTCGCCGTAGCGCCCCCAGGTGATGAGGGCCCGGAGCGTCGTCTCGGCGAAGTCCTCGGACATGTAGTCCTCCAGCTCCTCCGAAAAGCGCGTTAACGGCGCCTTGTGGCTCGGCCGCTCGTCCAGCACCCGCCGGATGAGCGCCGCCAGCGGCACGTAAGCCAGAAGATGCTCGGCGAACAGGCGCTTGCGCGCATCCACATCCAGGTCCGCGAAACGCCGGCCGGCGTCCGTGAGGGTCACGTCGCCCTCCTCCAGCTCCGCAAATCGCATCAGCTGGAGCGTCTCGACGATGGGGAACAGCTCGTCAACCTCCATCTGCAGCGTGGCCGCAAGGTCCGGCAGGTCGGCCTTGCCGGCGTAGGGCGGCGCGGCCAGCGCCTCCATCAGGCCGGAGATCAGGTTGGTGGAGATGTGCGGCAGCGCCATGCCGATGCCGGTGCCGGGGAAGGCCCCCTCGTCCTTGCGCTCCTCCTTTTCCTGCGGCATGCGCTGGGTCATGCGGGCATAGATGTCGTCCACGATGGCGCGGAACACCGGGTCGATGCGGGAGCGCGGATGCGGCATGTCGATGGCGATCTGCGCCGCCACGCGCCCGGGATTGGACGAGAAGATGAGGATGCGGTCGCACATCAGCACCGCCTCCTCGATGTTGTGCGTCACCATCAGGATGGACTTGATGGGCAGCCGCCCCTCGATCCACAGGTCGATGAGGTCGGTGCGCAAGGTCTCGGCGGTCAGCACGTCCAGCGCCGAGAAGGGCTCGTCCATCAGCATCAGGCGCGGATGCACCACCAAAGCGCGGGCAAAGCCCACGCGCTGGCGCATGCCGCCGGACAATTCCTTGGGATAGGCGCTCTCGAAGCCGTCGAGGCCGATGAGGTCGATCGCCTCGATGGCCCGCCGCCGGCGCTCCGCCGCCGGCACGCCAATGGCCTCCAGCCCCACCTCCACATTCTCCAGCACCGTGAGCCAGGGAAAGAGAGCGAAGCTCTGGAACACCATGGACAGGCCCTCGCAGGGGCCGCTCACCGGCCTGCCGCACCATTCCACGCGGCCCGAAGTGGGCTTCACGAGGCCGGAGATGATGCGCAGCAGCGTGGACTTGCCCGAGCCCGAGCGGCCGAGCAGGCCCACCACCTCGCCCTCGCGGATGGTGAGGGACACGTCGTCCAGCACCACGAGGTCGGCATTGTCGCCCTTGGCATAGACCTGCCGCACGCCGGAGACGCTGACGAGGGTCGGGAACTCGGTCTCGGAGCGCGGCGTCGCGCGATCGATCACGGTCATGATCCCCTCCTTCAATCGAGGCGCAGGCGGCGGCCGGCGAAGGCGTAGAGCGGGCGCCAGAGCATGCGGTTGAACAGGATGACGAACAGCGACATCACGGCGATGCCGAGCACGATGCGCGGATAGTCGCCTGCCGCCGTGGCATCGGCGATGTAGGCGCCGACGCCATGGGCACGCAGCGTGGTCGAGCCCCAGCTTGCCACCTCGGCGACGATGGAGGCGTTCCACGAGCCGCCGCTCGCGGTGATGGCGCCGGTGACGTAATAGGGAAAGATCCCCGGCAGCATCACCTTGCGCCACCAGTTGAAGCCCCGGATGCGGAAGGTGGAGGCCGCCTCCTTGAGGTCGTTGGGGAAGGCGCTGGCCCCGGCCACCACGTTGAACAGGATGTACCATTGGGTGCCCAGCACCATCAGCGGCGACAACCAGATGTCCGGGTCGAGCCCGAGCCGCACGATGGCCACCACCGCGAAGGGAAACACGATGTTGGCCGGGAAGGCGGCGAGGAACTGGGCCAGCGGTTGCACCCGCCTTGCCCAGCGGGGCCGCAGCCCGATCCATACCCCGACCGGCACCCAGATCAGGGTCGCCAGCGCGATCAGCACCACCACCCGGATCATGGTGAGCACGCCAAGGCCCAGCACCTGGATCACCTCGGGCAGGGTCAGCTCGGTGGCGACGAAGGAGGCGATGACAAAAAGCGCATAGGCGGCCGCGGCGAACACCAGCGCCAGCCAGATCCCCTCCGCCCACGGGCTGGCCCAGGCGCTTTCCACGGCGTGGCGGGTATCCTGCGACACCGGTGCGGAAAAGGCGAGGCGCTGGCGCGGCACCGCCGCCAGCATGGCGCCCAAAGGCTGGAGCATGCGCTGGAACACGAAGGTGCGGCGGGCGGCCGACAACAGCCAGGAGCGCGGCGCCGGGCCGCCGGCGGAGGTCTCCACCCGGAACTTGTCGGCCCACGCCACCAGCGGGCGGAACAGCAGCTGGTCATAGAGCAGGATCACCGCCAGCATGGCGAGCACCGCCCAGCCCACGGCGGCGAGATTCTGCTCCTTGATGGCGAGCGCCACGTAGGAGCCGACGCCCGGCAGGGTGATGGTGGTGTCGCCCACCGAGATGGCCTCGGAGGCCACCACGAAGAACCAGCCCCCCGACATGGACATCATGGTGTTCCACACCAGGCCCGGCATGGAGAACGGCACCTCCAGCCGCCAGAAGCGCTGCCAGCCGGTGAGGCGAAAGCTGCGGGTGGCTTCGTCGAGGTCGCGCGGCACCGTCTTCAGCGACTGGTAGAAGCTGAAGGTCATGTTCCAGGCCTGGCTGGTGAAGATGGCGAAGATGGCCGCCAGTTCCACCCCCAGCACCCGGCCGGGAAACAGCGACATGAAGCCGACCACGGTGAAGGAGAGGAAACCCAGCACCGGCACCGACTGGAGGATGTCCAGCATGGGGACGAGCACCATCTCCGCCCGCCGGCTTTTGGCCGCCAGCGCACCATAGGCGAAGGTGAAGACCAGCGAGGCGACGATGGCCGCCAGCATGCGCATGGTGGTGCGCAGCGCATATTCCGGCAGCATGGCCGGATCGAGCGAGACCGGCGCGAGATCGAGTTCAGCCAGCGGCGCCAGGGTCTCCTTGCCGCCATGGACCAGGAGAATGAGCCCGCCGAACAGCAGGCCGAACGCCAGCGCGTCCCAGAGGTTCGGCGCAAACGCACGCCGGCGGCCCGCTTCCAGGGCCGGGTGATGCATCGTCATGAGGAAGGGTCCGATTTCGGCGTGAGGGATCGGCCGGCCGGAGCATCCCGGGCCGCCCGGAACCAACCCGCGCCAGAGCCATGCTCAACGCATCGCGCTCGAAGGGGTCCCGGGGGCAGGCCCGAACGGCCTGCCCCGCCCGGAACGGCTCCGGATCACGGCCACGCGTCGCCGCGCGCAGCGGCGTCAGCGCCGACTTCGGTCCCGTCCGGCGGCGCCGGTCGCCCAGACGCGATGCCTTGGGAACAGGGGCTTGCGCAACGGGTGTGTGCGGAAAGGAAGCGTCCGCATGGGTTCACCTTTCATCCCGGAGCCGGCCGGCGGCGGGAGAACGAACCGGACGCGAAAGGTCAGGTCCGTGCCGCTGCGAGCAGGCTCAAGCTAGATCGACTGGAACTGTCCATCAGAGGAACGACTTTCGATTGACCGGTACGCGGGCCGTTGGGCCCGCCTATCGCGCCGGGAAACGAGGAGGTCAAGGCCTTTTTGCAATGCGGCAACCGGCCTTCGGGAGCCGCCCTAAGGGCAGGTGCGAACGCCTTGCCATCTGCTCCCGAGTTCCACCCTGCGGCAACGCGGCACCAACCAGATGGTGCACAGGCCCACTTGGCGTATCGACGTGGTCCCGGTACGCGGCTATTGTCCCTGCGTTTTCTGGGAAATGCCTCCCCTGACCGGCGTCCATGCCGGCGGGGAGACGGCAGGCCGGCCTGAACGCTGTCCGCAACCGGGATCCAGCCGGTGGCCAGGGTCGCCCCCCTGCCGCATCCCGGCGGACCGAGCGGACGACGCCAGCAGCGCCTCCCGAGCGGACGACAAGGAGCGGACCCGATGGATTTCGATCCGGTGACCCTCGCGCGCATTCAGTTCGCTTTCACGGTTTCCTTCCACGTCATCTTCCCCGCCTTCACCATCGGCCTGTCCGCCTTCATCGCGACGCTGGAGCTGATCTGGCTGAAGACCGGGCGCGACGTGTACCACCGGCTCGCGCGGTTCTGGACCAAGATCTTCGCCGTGTCCTTCGCCATGGGCGTGGTGTCCGGCATCGTTTTGTCCTACCAGTTCGGCACCAACTGGAGTCGCTACGCGGAGTTCGTCGGCTCGGTGGTGGCGCCGCTCATCGGCTTCGAGGTGCTCACCGCCTTCTTCCTGGAGGCGACCTTCCTCGGCATCATGCTGTTCGGCTGGAACCGGGTGCCGCCGTGGCTGCATGTGCTGTCGTGCTGCGTGGTGGCGTTCGGCACCTTCATGTCGGCCTTCTGGATCCTCGCCGCCAACAGCTGGATGCAGACCCCCGCCGGCTTCGAGCTTCGCGATGGCCTCGCCTATCCGCTGGACTGGCTGCAGATCATCTTCAACCCGAGCTTCCACTGGCGCCTGCCGCACATGCTGCTCGCGGCCTATCTCACCACGTCGCTGGTGGTGCTGTCGGTGGGCGCGCGCTACCTCCTCGCGGGGAAGTTCCCCGAGGAATCGCGGGTGATGATGGTGATGGGCATCGGCATGCTGGCCATCGTCGGCCCTATCCAGGCCTTCGTCGGCGACAGCCACGGCCTCAACTCCGCCCACTACCAGCCGGCCAAGATCGCGGCGGTGGAAGCCCACTGGGACAGCTCCAAGCCCGCGCCGCTGGTGCTGTTCGCGTGGCCCGACGAGAAGGCGGAGAAGAATCTCTACGAGATCTCGATCCCGCGCGGCGCCTCGCTGATGATCACCCACAATCTGGACGGCCTGTTCCCCGGCCTCAAGGATTTCGCGCCGCAGGACCGCCCGCCGGTGCTGGGCCCCTTCTTCGGCTTCCGCGCCATGGTGGGCGTGGGCGTGATCATGATCCTTCTGGGCTGGATCGGCGCCTGGCTGATCTACCGGGATGAGGAGACCATCACCCGCTGGTATCTGCGCATCTGCTCCTGGGCGTGGCCGCTGGGCTTCATCGCCATCCTGTCGGGCTGGATCGTCACCGAGCAGGGCCGTCAGCCCTGGGTGGTGGAAGGGCTGCTGCGCACCGAGGATGCCATGTCGCCCCTCGCCGGCTGGACCGTGGCGCTGACGCTGGGCCTGTTCCTCCTCGTCTACGGCATCATCTTCGCCACCGGCATCTACTTCATGAACCGCCTCATCGTGCGCGGTCCCGGCGGCACGCTGATCGAGCCCCCGGCCAGGGAGCGGCCGACTCGGCCGCTGGCCGCCGCCCACGGCGAAGGCCAGATGACGCCGGGCGGCTGACCCCGGCATGAGCAAGCTCGTCCCTTCAACCGACGCGTGAGAGGATCCAAGCCATGGAATGGTATCTCCCCGTCATCTGGGGCCTCATCATCGGTGTCGCCGTCATCATGTACGTGGTGCTCGACGGCTTCGACCTGGGCATCGGCATCCTCTTTCCGTTCGCGAAGGAGGAGCGCGAGCGCGACACCATGATGAATACGGTGGCACCGTTCTGGGACGGCAACGAGACCTGGCTCATCCTCGGCGGCGGCGGCCTGTGGGTCGCCTTCCCCAAGGCCTATGCGGTGGTGATGCCGGCGCTCTACCTGCCCGTCATCATCATGCTGCTCGCTTTGGTGTTCCGCGGCGTGGCCTTCGAGTTCCGCTGGGTCGCCATGACCAGCCGGCGCTGGTGGAATGCCGCCTTCGCGGGCGGCTCGCTGGTGGCGGCCTTCGCGCAGGGCGTGATTCTCGGCGGGCTGGTGCAGGGCATCACGGTCAAGGACGGCGCCTTCGCCGGCGGGCCGCTGGACTGGGCGACGCCGTTCGCCGCCTTGTGCGGCATCGGCGTCGTGATCGGCTACGCCCTGCTCGGCGCCACCTGGCTCATCATGAAAACCGAAGGCACGGTGGCGGAACGGGCGCGGGCCCAAGCGGTGCCGCTGCTGCTCGCCGTGCTGGCGCTGATGGCCGCGGTCAGCCTGTGGACCCCCATCGCGTTCGAGCGCATCGCCACCCGCTGGTTCTCCCAGCCCAACATCTTCTTCCTCGCGCCGGTGCCCATCGTCACCGTGCTCGTCGCCCTCGCCGTGCTGCACTGGCTGAAGAGCGGGCGCGAGATACTGCCCTTCCTCGGCACCGTCGGCTTGTTCCTGCTCGGCTTCGTGGGCCTCGCCATCTCCACCTTCCCCTATCTGGTGCCCCCCAGCCTCACCGTGTGGCAGACCGCAGCCGCGGCGCCCAGCCAGATCCTGATGCTGTTCGGCGTCATCTTCCTGCTGCCGGTGGTGCTGGGCTACATGGCGTTCGTCTACTGGATCTTCCGCGGCAAGGTCCGCGAGGGCGAGGGGTATCACTGAGGGGCCGGGCGGCCTGACGCCGCCCTCAGTCCGCCTCCTCCATCGCTCCGTCCGCCGGGAACAGGCCCAGCTGCTGCTCGCGCACCGGCGCGAAGGACCGCCGGTGGTGCAGGCAGGGGCCGTGGGCGCGCAGGGCCGCGCCGTGCTCCGGCGTGCCATAGCCCATGTGGCGCTCGAAGCCGTAGGCCGGGAAAGCCGCGCCGACGCCCGCCATCAGCCGGTCGCGCACCACCTTGGCCACGATGGAGGCTGCGGCGATGGAGGCGATGAGCCCGTCGCCCCCCACCACCGCCTCGACCCGGCAGGCCACAGGGGGCGGGTCGTTGCCGTCCACCAGCAGGAAGGCCGGCCGGCAGGGTAGCGCCCGCACCGCGTTCGCGAGCGCCCACAAGGTCGCCTGCCGGATGTTGTCGCGGTCGATGCGCGCCGGCGGAGCGAGGGAAACGGCGACCTCCGCGGTGGCGCAGATCTCCAGGTAGAGCGCCTCGCGCTTCGCCCGCGTCAGCTTCTTCGAATCATCGAGCCCCTGCGGCACCCGCTCCGGATCGAGCACCACGGCCGCGGCCACCACGGGCCCGGCCAGCGGCCCGCGCCCGACCTCGTCGGCGCCGGCCACGGGAGCAAGCCCCGTCCTGTAGAGCACCCGCTCGCGGGAGAAATCGAGCCCCACCCAGCCGGCCGCACCGTCCCCCTCCTTCGCCGGCCGGCCGCGCCGCTTCGGCCTGCCGCGAACCGGCGGTGAAGAAGGCGGCTGGACTTTGGGGCGGGACGCCATGGGAAACATCAACCCTGGTCAGCTGGGGCCGGGCCGTCCCGGACGAGTCGGGGCCCGTACGTCTGATAGCATGGAACCCAGCGACGGGCTGGGCATTGCTCCCGTCACGATGTAAGCCCATCTTCCATATCGTGTCCAAGGCCGCCTTCGGGGCATGGCCCGGACGCCTGTCGGGAGGCATGCCATGCGTTGGGAGGATTTCCGCTCCAGCGACAATGTGGAGGACCGGCGCGGAGATGGCGGCGGGGGCGGCTTCCGCATGCCCGGCGGCCGCGGCGGGCTCGGCATCGGTACCATCATCATCGTGGGCCTGGTGGGCTGGGCGCTCGGCATCAATCCGGCCATCCTCATCGGCGGGCTCGAGGCCATCAACGGCATGGGCGGCGGCAACGCGCCCCAGCAGCAGGCCGCGCCGCGCCCGGGCCCGCAGACGCCCCCCAAGGACGATCTGGGCCGCTTCGCCGCCGCCGTGCTCGCCCAGACCGAGGACGTGTGGACCGAGCTGTTCCGCGCCGAGGGCAAGACCTATCAGGATCCCAAGCTGGTGCTGTTCTCCGGCGCCACGCGCTCGGCCTGCGGCGGCGCCCAGTCGGCCATGGGGCCGTTCTATTGCCCGCTCGACCAGAAGGTCTATCTCGACCTCTCCTTCTTCCAGGAGATGAAGAGCCGGTTCAAGGCGCCGGGCGACTTCGCCGCCGCCTATGTGATCGCCCACGAGGTGGGCCATCATGTGGAGAACCTCATCGGCATCCTGCCCAAGGTGCAGCAGGCGCAGGCGCGCGCCTCCTCCCGCGCCGAGGCGAACAATCTCTCGGTCCGCGTGGAACTGATGGCCGACTGCCTTGCGGGGGTGTGGGCCTACCACGCCAACGCCCGCTTCCGCATCCTGGAACAGGGCGACGTGGAAGAGGCGCTGAACGCCGCCAGCGCCATCGGCGACGACCGCTTGCAGAAGCAGTCGCAGGGCTATGCCGTGCCCGACAGCTTCACCCACGGCTCCTCGCAGCAGCGGGTGAACTGGTTCACGCGCGGGCTGAAGACCGGTTCCATGCAGCAGTGCAACACGTTTTCCGGGCCGATCTGACGCGGGGGGTCTCGAACCTCCCTTGCATTCGGGCTGAAAGTCCGCCCCAATTCCCGCCTGCCTCCACCGCAGGCGCACCTGCGGGGCGGCCATGCCAAGGCCGGCGCACCCTCCCGCCAGTGGAGCCGGGCGGCGGCGGGGAAACGCCATGGATGCGACGCCCGACGCGGACGAGGTCTCGAACCAGCCGCCGCCCTATGCCGACGTGAACCTCGCCGCCGGCGATCCGGCGCTCGCCGCCGTGGCCGACCGCTCCGGCCTCAACGGGGCGCTCTTCGCCTTCGGCGCCCAGTGGGGCGGGTCGGACCAGCTCGCCCTCGGCCGCCTCGCCAATGAGAACCCACCCGAACTGCACAGCCACGACCCCCAGGGCCGGCGCTGCGACGTGGTGGAGTTCCACCCCGCGTATCACGCGCTGATGGCACAGAGCATGGAAGCGGGGCTCCACTGCTCCAGCTGGGACGGCCCGGCGCGCCCCGCGCAGGCGCGGCGCGGCAACGCCCAGCGCGCGGCGCGGCTCTATGTGGTGAGCCAGGTGGAGGCGGGCCATGTGTGCCCCCTCACCATGACCCACGCCGCCCCCGCCAGCCTTGCCGCCGCGCCGGAATTGCTGCGCGATTTCCTGCCCCGCATCCGCGGCCGCAATTATGACGGGCGCTTCCTGCCGTTCTGGGAGAAGGCCTCCATCACCGTCGGCATGGGCATGACGGAGCGCCAGGGCGGCACCGACGTGCGCTCCAACACCACGCGGGCCACGCCCGTCGGCGGCAGCGAATACGAGATCACCGGCGCCAAATGGTTCTTCTCGGCGCCCATGAGCGACGCCTTCCTGGTGCTGGCCCAGGCGCCCGGCGGCCTGACCGCCTTCCTCATGCCCCGCTTCCGGCCCGACGGCGGCGTGAACGCGCTGCGCCTCGTGCGGCTCAAGCGCAAGCTGGGCAACCGCTCGAATGCCTCCAGCGAGGTGGAGTTCGAGCGCGCCTTCGCCTGGCGGGTGGGCGAGGAGGGGCGCGGCATCCCCACCCTCATCGAGATGGTGCAGCTGACGCGGCTCGACTGTGCCGTCTCCTCCGCCGCCCTCATGCGCGCGGCCTTTGCGCGGGCGCTGCACCACGCCCGCCACCGCACCGTGTTCCAGAAGAAGCTGGTGGACCAGCCGGCCATGGCCATGGTGCTGGCGGACCTGGCGCTCGACCAGGAGGCGTTTGCCGCCCTCGCCTTCCGCCTCGCCGCGAGCTTCGACGCAGCCGCCGGCTGCGCCACCGAGGCGGCGCGCGCCCGGGTCCTGACCCCGGTGGTGAAGTTCGCGGTCTGCAAGGCGGCGCCGGCCTTCATCGCCGAGGCCATGGAGGTGCTGGGCGGCAACGGCTACGTGGAGGATTGCGCCCTGCCGCGGATCTATCGCGAGGCGCCGGTGAACGCCATCTGGGAGGGCTCGGGCAATGTGATGGCCCTCGACCTCACCCGCATCGCCTTCCGCGAGCCGGACCTGGTAGCGGCCATTCTCGACGATCTCCGGGAGCGCGCCCGCGGCCTGCCCGGCGCCGCGGCCACGGCCGACACCGTATCCGAGTGCCTGCGCTCCGGAGACCGGGAGGCGCACGCGCGCCGGGCCGCCGAGGCCCTGGCCCTGCTTGCCGCTGCGGCAGCGCTGTGCGAATCAGCCCCGCCCGCGGTGGCCGAGGCCTTCGCCGCCACCCGCCTCGCCGCGCCGCGCGGCATCTATGGCGCAACCGCGCTGGAGGCGGTGCGCGACCTTCTCCTCGCACGGGCGTCCGCCGCGTGACCGGGACCGGTGGCCGGCGCGGCGCAACACTCTGCCGCCGCGCTCTTGCCTCCCGCGGCCAGGCATGCGAAGGACGGCCGATCGAACGGCGCCGCCGCGGAGGAACCCTTCCGCGCGAGCCGTTCGGCGTCGGCCATTGAAACCTCTTGCAGCCTTCGCTATAGGGGCCGACAACTCATTCCGAAGGGGCCCTGCGGCCAACCCTCGGCCCTGGCCCAAGTCCTGGCCCAAGTCCCTGCATGATGCCTGAAGGCATGATGCGCGGGCCGGCCGCGAGCAGGGCGGCCGAGCACACGAGAGGCGTCAGTCCATGTCTTCGACGTTCGACACGGTGGCCAACATCATTGCGGAAACCTGCGATATTCCGCGGGACACCATCACGCCGGACAGCCACGCCATCGACGACCTGGGCATCGACAGCCTCGACTTCCTGGACATTGCCTTCGCCATCGACAAGGCGTTCGGCATCAAGCTGCCGCTCGAGCAGTGGACCCAGGAAGTCAACGACGGCAAGGCGACCACCGAGCAGTATTTCGTGCTCAAGAACCTGTGCGCCCGCATCGACGAGTTGGTCGCTGCGAAGGCCGCGTGAGGCGCCTAGATGCGTCCTGAAGTCTTCAAGATGATCGACCGGGTCGTCACCATCGACCCGTCGCTTCAGAAGATCCACTGCCAGGGCCTGGTGCCGGAAGAGAGCTCCATCTTCGAGGGGCACTTCCCCGGCTATCCCATCATGCCCGGCGTGCTGCTCATCGAGGCCATGGCCCAGACCACGGGCTGGCTGGTGCTGGCCCGCAACCGCTTCAACAAGATGCCCTTCCTCGCCACCGTCAAGGAGGCGAAGCTCCGCACCTTCGTGCTGCCGGGCCAGAATCTCGACCTCTACTCCGAAATCCTCCACGAGGGCTCGGGCTTCGTCGTGGCGAAGACCCAGGCCATGCTCGAAGGCAAGCTCATCTGCTCCGCCGAGCTCACCTTCCGCGTGCTCCCCTGGCCCGAGGGCAAGATGAAGCCCGTGGTGATGAAGGTGGCCGAGCACGTCTCCTTCCCCCTTGCGGACTTTGCCGATGCCTGACGCGAACGCCGGCCGGCGCCGGATCCACCGCGACGTGTGGATCACCGGCATCGGCCTCGTCTCCTCCCTCGGGGAGGGGCTGGACGCCCATTGGGAAGCGCTCGCCTCCGGCGCCGCGCCTGTGACTGACGCCACCACCTACGCGCCCTACGTGGTCCACCCGCTCGTCAAGGTGAACTTCGACACCCAGATCCCCAAGAAGGGCGACCAGCGGCAGATGGAGCCCTGGCAGCGCATCGGCACCTATGCGGCCGGCCTTGCGCTCGACTCGGCGGGGATCGCCAAGAATACCGAGATCCTGTCGAAGACCGACATGATCGTGGCGGCGGGCGGCGGCGAGCGCGATTTCGCCGTGGACGCCTCCATCCTCAACGATCTGTCCACGTCCAACGATGCCGGACGGCTGCTCAACGAGCGCCTGCTGTCGGACCTGCGGCCCACGCTCTCGCTGGCCCAGCTCTCCAACCTGCTCGCCGGCAACATCTCCATCGTGCACGGCGTCACCGGCTCCTCGCGCACCTTCATGGGTGAGGAAAGCGCCGGCGTGGATGCGGCCCGCGTCGCCTATTCGCGCATTGCCGCCGGCCAGAGCGAGATCGCCCTCGTGGGCGGCGCCTACAATGCCGAGCGCGAGGACACGCTGCTCCTCAACGACCTCGACAATTTCTGCCTGAAGGGTGAACTAAAGCCGGTCTTCACCGCGCCGGGCATCGCCTCCGGCTCCATGGGCGCATTCCTGGTGCTCGAATCGCCGGAGCACGCCACGGCGCGCGGGGCCAAGCCCATCGCCAGGCTGTCCGGCGTGTGGTCGGAGCGGGCGAAGCGCGCGGTGGAAGGCGCCGTGGCCGAGAAGGTGACCGCGCTTCTGGCCACCGCCGGAACGCCGGCCGGCACCGCCGTCATTTCCGGCGCCACCGGCGCCCATGACGCCACCGAAGCCGAGCACGCGGCGCTGGCTGCCTCCGGCCTGCCGGTGCGCGCGGTGGCGAACCGCATGGGCCACGGCTTCGAGGCGCAGTTTATCGCCGGCCTGGCGCTGGCCGCCCTCGCCGTGTCGAAGGGCGCGCTGTTCCCGCCGTCCGCCGGCGATCCGCTGGAGCAGGCGGGGGACGGCGCCGAGCGCATCGTGGTGACGCAGGTGGGCCACTGGCGCGGCGAAGGCGCGGGGCTGGTGGAGAAGGCGTGAGGCTGGACCGGGGCGCCTTCTGCCTCAGCATTTTGCGGCGCTCCCGACCGGCTTTCGTATCGTCGCCGCGCCGCCGCTCCAGCAGGCTCGGGTTACGACATGACGGTCGCGGAAATGATGCGCGCCGGGCCTGCGGGACAGGACAAGGCGCCGACGCATTGTCCTTTCCGCCGCCTTCGGCTTATTTTCCGGACCCGCCGGCACGGACGCTCGCGCAGCAGCAGCTTGCGCGAGGCCGGGGGACACCATGGACGGCGCCTGGGGCGGGCGCGCTTCACGTAAAGGAGCCGCGAACATGACGCAGGCGCATCTGGACAAGTTCGGCCGCCCCATCGTGGTTGTGACGGGCATCGGCCTCGTCACCTCCCTCGGCCAGGGCAAGGAAGACAACTGGCGGCGCCTCACCGCCGGCGAATCGGGCATCCACACCATCACGCGCTTTCCCATCGAGGGCATGCGCACCACCATCGCCGGCACGGTGGATTTCCTGTTCGACGGCCGCGTCGCAGCCCCGAACCTGTCCGAGAAGCTGGCGACGCTGGCGGCGGAAGAAGCCATCGCCGAATCCGCCATCGGCTCGGACGGGGATTTTCCCGGCCCGCTGTTCGCGGCCGTGCCGCCCGTGGAGCTGGAATGGCCCGAGCGGCGGCAGCTCGCCGATGCGGTGGGGCACTACCCCATCGTCTATCATGACCTGCTCGGCGCGGCGGCCTCCGGCAAGTTCCGTCCCTGGCACGAGCGCTTCCTGTTCGGCTCGGTGGCGGACCGGCTCGCCGACCGCTTCGGCACCCGCGGCCAGCCCATCTCGCTGTCCACCGCCTGCGCGTCGGGGGCAACCGCCATCCAGCTCGGCGTCGAGGCCATCCGGCGCGGCGAGACCGATGTGGCGCTCTCCCTCGGCACTGACGGCTCGGTGCACCCGGAAGCGCTCATCCGCTTCTCGCTGCTCTCGGCGCTGACCACCGCCAACGACAATCCGGAGGGTGCCGCCCGCCCCTTCGCCAAGAACCGCGACGGCTTCGTCATGGCCGAGGGCGCCGCTGCATTGGTGCTGGAGAGCTATGAGCATGCGGTGGCGCGCGGGGCGAAGATCCTCGGCGTACTGGAAGGCTGCGGCGAGATGGCGGACAATTTCCACCGCACCCGCTCCAGCCCCGACGGCCGCCCCATCATCGGCTGCATGACCAATGCCTTCGCCGACGCGGGCGTGACCCCCGACGACGTGGACTACATCAACGCCCACGGCACCTCCACGCCGGAAAACGACCGCATGGAATATGTGGGCATGAAGGCCGTGTTCGGCGACGAGAAGCTGGCGCAGACCCCCATCTCGTCCAACAAGTCCATGATCGGCCATACGCTTACGGCGGCCGGCGCCATCGAGGCTGCGGTGTCGCTGCTCACCATCGCCCATGGCCGCATTCCGCCGACCATCAACTACAATATCCCGGACCCCGCCATTCCCCTCGACGTGGTGCCCAACGTGGCACGCGACGCGACGGTGCGCCGGGTCATCTCCAACTCCTTCGGCTTCGGCGGACAGAATGTCTGCCTGGTCATGGCGGGCGAGCCAGCGTGAAGGCAGGGTTTCAATACGCAGGTTGCCCCCTCTCCCGCTTGCGGGGGAGGGCCGGGGGGGGGGCAAGTCTCTCCGCCTGCGCCAGCCTTGAGGATTTCGTGCGGGACAGCCAGCGCAGCCCCCTCCCCAGC
>NZ_JAIVFN010000112.1 GCF_030015065.1 Xanthobacter autotrophicus
GCGCTGGCCGGGCCGGGGCTCGGCGTGCTGAAGCAGCGGCCGCTGGCCTACCTGCACGGGGTGGGCGGGCTGTTCGGCTACCATTTCCTCTATTTCACCGCGCTGAAATGGGCGCCGGCGGCGGAAGCCGGGCTCATCGCCTATCTGTGGCCGCTGCTCATCGTGCTGCTTTCCGCATTCCTGCCGGGGGGCGGGCTGCGCCGCGTCCATGTCATCGGCGCGCTCATGGGGTTTGCGGGAACCGTGGTGCTGCTTCTGGGCAAGGGCGGCTTCACCGGCGTCGAGATGCGTTTCGCGCCGGGCTATCTGGCCGCCTTCGCCTGCGCCTTCATCTGGTCGTCCTACTCGGTGGCGTCGCGCCATTTCGCGGATGTGCCGACCCAGGCGGTGGCCGGCTTCTGCCTCGCCACGGCGGTGCTGGCGGGCCTGTGCCATCTGGCGCTGGAGCGCACCGTGTGGCCCTCCGGCGCGCTGGAATGGGCGGCGGTGGCGCTGCTGGGCGTCGGTCCGGTGGGGCTTGCCTTCTACACCTGGGATATCGGCATGAAGCGCGGCGACGTGAGTCTTCTGGGCGTTGCCTCCTATGCCGCGCCGGTCTTGTCCACGCTGCTGCTGGTGGCGACCGGCTTTGCCGCGCCATCCTGGTCGCTGGCGCTCGCCTGCGCCCTCATCGTCGGGGGAGCCTTCGTCGCCACGCGGCGTTGAGACGGCATTCCCACTGAAGGAGAACAGCCATGCCCCATTCCGCCCTTGCTCCCGGTGCCGTGGCGGTCGTGACCGGCGGCGCCTCCGGCATCGGCCTCGCCGCCGCCGCCCGCTTCGCTGCGCGGGGCATGAAGGTGGCCATCGCCGACCTGCCGGGGGAGAAGCTGGAGGCCGCCGCCGCCCGTCTCGCGGGTCTCGCGGCGGGCGGGGCGGCCGATGTCCTCGCCGTCGCCACCGACGTGAGCGAGTTGTCCGATATCGAGCGGCTGGAAGGAGAGGTGGCGGACCGCTTCGGCGGCACGGACGTGCTGCTGAACAATGCCGGCATCCAGCCCGGCAGCGCCCTGTTCGGCCCGCTGGAGAATTGGGAGAAGGTGATCGCGGTGAATCTGTGGGGCATCATCCTCGGCTCCCGCGTGTTCGGGCCGAAGATGATCGCCCGCGGCAAGCCGGGGCTCATCGTCAACACCGGCTCCAAGCAGGGCATCACCACCCCGCCGGGGGACCCCGCCTACAACGTCTCCAAGGCCGGGGTGAAGGTGTTCACCGAGGCTCTCGCCCACGAATTGCGCAACACCGAGGGCTGCGCGGTCACGGCGCATTTGTTCATTCCCGGCTTCGTCTTCACGCCGCTTGCGGCCAGCGGGCGGACGGAGAAGCCGGCCGGGGCCTGGACGGCGGAACAGACCGTGGATTTCATGCTGGAGCGCCTTGATGCCGGCGATTTCTACATCCTGTGCCCGGACAATGACGTGACCCGCGCCCTCGACGAGAAGCGCATTGCCTGGGCGGCGGGGGACATCATCGCCAACCGGCCACCCTTGTCGCGCTGGCACAAGGACTACGCGGAGGCCTTCGCCGCCTTCGTGAAGGGCGGCTGACGCCGCACTGCAGCAACGATCTTGCGCCGGCGCCCTTGCGCTTGAAGAGGCGAGGCCGTAGCACTCCGCGCCGGAACCGCCGCCTTCAGGGTGGCGACAGTGCCAGGACGGCTCGATGCCAGCACGGCTCGACGCCGCAGGCCCAGAAGAACGCACAAGAGAACTCCAAGGACACCACCCATGGCCACCCACAAGCTGCTCCTCCTCGCCGGCGACGGCATCGGCCCCGAAGTGATGGCCGAGGTGAAACGGGTGGCCGCATGGCTCGACCAGGCGGGTCTCGCCTCCTTCGCCATCGAAGAGGATCTGGTGGGCGGCTGCGCCTATGATGCGCACGGCGCCGCCATTTCCGAGGACGCCATGGCCCGTGCCAAGGCGGCGGACGCGGTCCTGCTCGGCGCCGTGGGCGGCCCCAAATGGGCGAGCGTGCCCTATGAGGCGCGCCCCGAGGCGGGCCTGCTGCGCCTGCGCAAGGACCTGCAGCTGTTCGCCAATCTGCGCCCGGCCATCTGCTACCCGGCGCTGGCCGACGCCTCCTCCCTCAAGCGCGAGGTGGTGGAGGGGCTCGACATCCTCATCGTGCGCGAGCTGACCGGCGGCGTCTATTTCGGCGAGCCGAAGACCATCATCGACCTCGGCAACGGCCAGAAGCGCGCCATCGACACCCAAGTGTACGACACCTACGAGATCGAGCGCATCGCCGCGGTGGCCTTCGAGCTGGCCCGGACCCGCCGCAACAAGGTGACCTCCTCCGAGAAGCACAACGTCATGAAGTCCGGCGTGCTCTGGAAGGATGTGGTCACCGCCCTCCACGAGCGCGCCTACAAGGACGTGGAGCTGGAGCACAACCTCGCCGATTCGCTGGCCATGCAGCTGGTGCGCTGGCCCAAGCAGTATGACGTGATCGTCACCGACAATTTGTTCGGCGACATCCTCTCCGACATCGCGGCCATGCTCACCGGCTCGCTGGGCATGCTGCCCTCCGCCTCGCTGGGCGCGGCGGACCCCGCCACCGGCAAGCGTGCTGCGCTCTACGAGCCGGTGCACGGCTCGGCGCCGGACATTGCCGGCAAGGGCATCGCCAACCCCATCGCCATGATCGGCTCGCTGGCCATGGCCCTGCGCTATTCGTTCAACCAAGGCGACGTCGCAGACCGCATCGACCAGGCCATTGCCGGCGTGCTGGCGTCCGGCAAGCGGACCGGCGACATCGCCGGTCCGGGCACGCAGACCATCGGCACGCAGGACATGGGCAAGGCCATCGTCGCCGAGCTCGACGCCGCCACGGCCTGACCGGGCTCCAGCCCCGCTGAACAAAAACGCGCCGCGCGGCAGACCGCGCGGCGCGTTTTTCGTTTCGTTGCGGCGGTCCGTTCGCGGCTCAGCCGCGATCGACCTCGAAGCCGGCTTCGCGCCAGCCGATGATGCCGCCCTTCATGTGCTCCTCATAGGGCAGGCCCGCTTTCTGGGCGAAGGCTGCGGCCTGCTGCGAGCGCTGGCCGGAGCGGCACGAGAAGACGAGGCGCCTGCCCTCGGGGTCGGGCAGGGCGGAGGGATCGAACTTGCTCAGCGGAAAGGGCGTGGCGCCTGGGATTCGCTCGGCCTGGATCTCGTTCGCCTCGCGCACGTCCACGAGAAGGATAGTGCCGTCGGCGAGGCCCTGGCGGACCTCCGCCGGCGAAAGGTGGGTGATGGTCCCGCCGAAGGGGTTGCGTTCGCTCATGAATGACTGTCCTGGAACGAGGGTGCCGGAGCCTGCACCGAACCCATGCCGCGATGCAAGAGCCGTTCCCGGTTGAAGGGTGTCGGCTTCCGTGGCGACAATTGCTCGCATTGGCGGTATCAAGGTCCATTGCTGCCCCAACGTGCACGCGGCCCTTTACGGCAGAATGCGGCCGATGCAGAACGGTTGCGAAGCTGCATGTCGGCCTAACATCCTGCTCATCTGGCGTTCATGTTGGCTTTGCTAGATCAGCATCCATCGCAGCACGCCATCGGCCAGATCCGATGGCTGCGGAAAGGAAGATCATGACCATCCGTTCCGGCCTCGCCCTTGCCCTTGCGGTCGCCACCTTTGCTGGCACCGTGGCGCCCGCCGCGGCGCAGAACAACACGGTGGGCGGCGCGCTCATCGGCGGCACGGCGGGCGCGCTCATCGGCGGCGCGGCCACCGGCACGGCGGGTGGTGTCGCGGCGGGTGCCATCATCGGCGGCACCACCGGCGCCATCATCGGGAACCAGCAGGATCGCAACCGCGCTTACTACTTCTGGGGCAATGACGGCCGCTGCTATCTGCGCCAGAGCAATGGCGCGGTGGTGCGGGTGTCCCGCGGCAACTGCTGATACGACGATTTCAGGGCTGTTGATCGGTTCCGTTCCCCCGCACGGTTCCGATCAGTGGGAAAGGCGCCGGCCTTGGCCGGCGCCTTTTTCCGTTGCTGCGCCCATGGCCGGGGCGAAGCGTTTTCGCACCGCGCTCTCTTTCTTTGGGCTGGAGGGCGATTCACCGAGCAAATGGATTCATTTTGCTTGGATCGCGCTCTAGACTTCGCACCATGCCGCCTCTCGCATCCACCGCCGCCGCCACCCCCCTGCTCGATCTCGACACCGTGCGCACGGGCGGAAAACGCGCGGTGGCCACCGCGCTTGCGCTGGTGGAGACCCGCCGCGGCGCGCCGGACCTCGTCGCCCTGCTCGACCAGGCGGCGGAGGCCGGCAAGGCCCACGTGCTGGGGCTGACCGGGCCGCCCGGCGTCGGCAAGTCCACCCTCACCAATGCGCTGGTGCAGCGCGCCCGCGCCGCCGGCCGCACGGTTGCGGTGCTGGCGGTGGACCCGTCCTCGCGGCGCACCGGCGGCGCCCTGCTGGGCGACCGCGCCCGCATGAAGACCGACCCGGAGGACCGCGGCGTGTTCGTGCGGTCCATGGCCGCACGTGACCGGCTCGGCGGGCTGTCGGATGATTCGGTGGCGGCGGTGGTCCTGCTGCGCGCGGTCTACGACCTCGTGATCGTGGAAACCGTCGGTGTCGGCCAGTCCGAGGCGGATATCTCCCTCGTCGCCGACACGGTGGTGCTGTGCATCCAGCCGGCCTCGGGCGACAGTCTCCAGTTCATGAAGGCAGGCGTCATGGAACTGCCCGACATCATCGTCGTCACCAAGGCCGACATGGCCGAGGTGGCGCGGCGGGCTGCCTCGGAAGTCGCTGGCGCACTTTCACTTTCCGGATCCGGCGCGGCGGGCTGGACGGTGCCGGTCATCCGCCTGTCGGCCGCGACGGGGGAGGGGCTCGACGCCTTCGATGCCGCCGTCGCAAGCCATCGGAGGTTCCTCGACGAGGACGGGCGGCGCGCCGCCCATCGGGCCGCGCAGGAGGAAAAATGGGTGGAGGAGGCCATCCGCGTGCGCTTCGGCACCCATGGCCTTGCCCGCGCCCGCCGCCTCACGCCCAGTGCCCGGACACCATTCGCCCGCGAGGCGGAGCTGGCCGCGCGATTAACCTCCGGGCAAGACTGATTGGACAATGCTCTTGCGTGTGATCGCCGGGCAACGTGCCGGCGCCCCATTAGGGACACGATGACACGTCAAGGGCACGGGCCATGGAGTTTCGCCGAGACCGAGGGACGGGCATCAGGCGCGTCGTGACGCCTTTTCTGCTCGCCGCCGCTTTCGCCGCCGTGCCGCCCGCAATCGCCGGGGCGGATGGCGCCGATTCACAATCCCCCGTGATCTCGGGGCGGGGCGTGCTGGCGGGGCCGGCACGTGCGCTCAAGGTCACCACGCTGGACCTGCCCCAGCCCATCGGCACGGGCCTGCCGGACCCCCGCGCCGCGGTGCAGGACGCGCCGCGCGTGATTCGGCCGGGGGCGGTCATCGTCACCGCCGCGCTCACCGGTACGGCCCTGCCGCCCGGCGTCCCGCCCGAGGCGCTGCGCGCCGCCGCCATCGCAGGCGCGCCGGTGGCCGACGACCATGCCCCTTCGCCCGGAGCGGCGCCCTCCACGGCGTCGGACGACGACGCCTTCGCCTATCCCCCGCCGCTGGTTCTCGATGCCGAGGATGCGCCGTCGCGCACCGGGCTGAGCCAGCCCCATCTGGAGCTCGCCCTCGACCTGCTGCTGGAACTGCCCCTGATCCAGGACAATTCCGGTCCCATCGCCGAGGATGCGTCATTCGGACCCGATTTCGGAGCGGTGCGCGAGGCTGCCCCCGCCGAGGAGGTCTTGCCCACCCCCCACGCGGCGGGCGGGGAGCCGGCGCTGCATCACGATCCGGTGGCCGTGTTCAGCCGCGATCCCGACGTGTTCCCGGCGCTCGCCTTCGAATATCACGCCCTTGCCGAGCAGGGCCTGGTGCCGCTGCCGGCGTCGCGGCCCGACGGGCACGCCGAGATCGCCACCAGCGCGGGCGCCGAGGCGGTGGAGGCCGCGGAGGAGGGCGAGCGCGACGGCATCTGGCCCTCGCCCGCCCAACGTCTCAGCCTGGGCGGCGAGCAGCTGGCGCGGGCGCAGAAGTGCCTGGCCGAAGCCATCTATTTCGAAAGCCGCGGCGAGCCCAAGCGCGGGCAGATCGCGGTGGCGCAGGTCATCGTCAACCGCGTGTTCTCGGGCTACTACCCCAACGATGTCTGCGGCGCGGTATACCAGAACGCCCACCGGCACCTGGCCTGCCAGTTCACCTTCGCCTGCGACAACGTGCGCGACGTGGTGCGCGAGCCGGACATGTGGGTGCAGGCAAAGGAGATCGCCGCCGACATGCTGGACGGCAAATTGTGGCTCGCCAGCGTGGGCCGGGCCACCCATTACCATGCCTATTGGGTGCATCCGAGCTGGGTGCGGGAGATGCGCAAGCTCGACCGCATCGGCGTGCACACCTTCTATCGGCCCCGCCGCTGGGGCGAGGGCTGAAGCATTCCGCCGGCCCTGCCGGCGTCAGGCGTGGCCGGCGTCGCTCGAAAGCATGCCGGGTTCGATGCCGAGCCTGCGCAAGGCGAGGGCGTATTTCGTCTCCACACCCTCGCCGAAGATCAGGTCCTGGTCGGCCGGGCAGTTCAGCCAGCCATTGGCCTGGATCTCGGTTTCCAGCTGGCCGGGCGCCCATCCGGCATAGCCGAGCGCCAGCACCGCGCTGCGCGGTCCGCGTCCCCCGGCGATGGCCTTCAGGATGTCCAGCGTCGCCGTGAGGCAGATGCCGTTGTCGATGGGCAGGGTGGAATTCTCGACGAAATAGTCGGCCGAGTGCAGCACGAAGCCGCGCCCCGTCTCCACCGGCCCGCCGCGCAGGACTTTGACGGCCCCGGCGCTCTTGGGCAGCAGGATGCGCTCGGAAGAGGGGATCACATCCAGCTGAACCAGGAGATCGGTGAAGTCGATATGGCTCGCGGGCTGGTTCACCACGATGCCCATGGCTCCCTCCGCCGAGTGGGCGCACAGGTAGACAAGGGTGCGTGCGAACTGCTCGTCGCGCATGGTGGGCATGGCAATGAGCAACTGCCCGTCGAGAAAGCTCGACCCGTCGCCTGGGACGTTGGGTTTCTGGCTCGCATTCATCTTAGAAGGGTACCGCGCATCGGCGCTTTTGGAAATGCGAATTGAGCGGGAGGCCACCCCCGCGAGACCCCATTCATCGCTGCGGCGCCGTTGCCTGTCACACGCTTGTGCACGCGGAGGGCTTTGCGCGCCGCCTTGGAGAGGCTACCGGCTGGGGCATGATCGCGCTGCGAATGTTTGCTGAATGCGGCCGCCTGCGGCTCGCTGCCCTTATCCTGTCGGGCCTGTGCGCCGGCGCGCCGGCCGCCCGCGCGGAATCCCTCGCGAAGGTGCCGGGTGCGGAGGTGGAGCTCATCGCCGGCGCCGTGTCCGCCGCCCAGGCCGATGCCGGCATCGAGGTGCGCCTCGCGCCCGGATGGAAGACCTACTGGCGCTATCCCGGCGACAGCGGCGTGCCGCCGGCCCTGTCGTTTGAGGGGTCGCAGAACGTGGCCGGCGTCGAGATGGAGTGGCCGGCACCCAGGCGCTTCGCCGACGGCGGCGGCGGCTCCTCCATCGGCTACAAGGGGGCGGTGCTGTTCCCGCTGAAGGTGCGGCTTGCCGACCCCGGCAAGCCGGCCCGGCTTCAGGTCGCGTTCGATTTCGCCGTGTGCGAGGCCCTGTGCATGCCGGCGAAGGTGGACCTGGCGCTGGTGATCGACGCGGCCGGCGGGGCGGATGCGGCGCGCATCGTTGCCGCCCGCGGCTCCGTGCCCGTTCCGCAGGCGCTGGGAGCGGGGGACGTGCCTTCGGTGCGGGCCGTCGCGCTCGACACGGCGGCGACGCCCGCCCGCCTCGTCATCGACGTGAAGGCGTCCAGCCCCAAGGCGGACCTGTTTGCCGAAGGCCCCGATGCACACTGGGCGCTGCCGCTGCCGCAGAAGACCGCCCTACCCGATGGCGCCGCCCGCTTCGTGGTGCCGCTTGACGGGGTGCCGTCCGGCATCGACCCGGCGGGGGCGGCGCTCACCCTGACCCTGGTGGATGGCTCCAGGGCGGTCACGACCACCGTGCCCGTGCCGAAACCCTGAAGGCGGCCCCTCCATGCGGGCGGCGGCCCCGCCCGCCCGGCGTGCTTTTCTCCTCCGTAAAACCCCGTATTGTCGGCGCGGGCCGGAACGGCCTGCGACTTTCGGAGAAAACGATGCCCATCTCGGTCGGCGACAAACTGCCCAACGCCACCTTCCGCGTTCCCACCGAAGACGGCCCCGTGCCGAAGACCACCGACGAGATCTTCAAGGGCAGGAAGGTGGTGCTCTTCGCGGTGCCGGGCGCCTTCACGCCCACCTGCCACAAGAACCACCTGCCGGGCTACGTGCACGAGGCCGACGCCATCAAGGCCAAGGGCGTGGATGCCATCGCCGTGGTGGCGGTGAACGATCCGTTCGTCATGGGCGCGTGGGAGAAGGCTTCGGGCGCGGACGGCAAGATCGTGTTCCTGTCCGATCCGGACGCGTCCTTCTCCGCCGCCCTGGACCTTACCTTCGACGGCTCGGCCGCCGGTCTCGGCGTGCGCTCCAAGCGCTATTCCATGGTGGTGGAAGACGGCGTGGTGAAGAGCCTCAATGTGGAGGACGTGCCGTCCAAGGCCGATGTCTCCAGCGCCGCGGCGTTGCTGGCGCAGCTCTGACCGGCTCCGGGGGCGTCTGCCACCCCATCGGCCCCCGGCGCGCCCGGGGGTGCGGAGGGTGCCTTGCGCTCCCGGCTCAGGCGATGATGTCCGGGAACAGCTGGTCTTCCACCTGGCTGATGCGGTCTTTGAGCTGCAGCTTGCGTTTCTTCAGCCGCTGGATCTGCAGCACGTCCGAGCCGGACACCGCCATCAGCGCGTCGATGGCGGTGTCCAGGTCGCGATGCTCCTGCTTCAGCCGCTCCAGATGGATCCTGAGATCGCGTTCGTCGTCGTTGGTCATTCCCACATCCGTCACCGGCAGGGTCGGCATCCGCCCACCGGGGCCCCGCACCATCGGCGCGGATGCCCCTGCAAGACGTTCCGCCCGACCCCGCTGCCGCAACCGAGGCTGTTGCGCGCCGGGCCGTCCGCCCTTCCCCCGAATTCGGCAATGACTATGGCACGCGCTTGCCGCGCTGCAAGATGGGAGCTTGCCGGAGCAGCCAGAAAGGCAATCGACTCTTCGTCGGCTCCGTGACAAACTCATGTCGTGATGCAGACAGGGAGTGGCTCAGAATGTCCATCCAGTCGCACCTTCAAGAGTTGAAGCGGCGCCACCAGGCCATCGAGCAGGAACTCAATCGCGAACTCGCCCATCCGGCTTCCGACCCCATTCGCATTGCCGAGCTCAAGCGCAAGAAACTGGTTCTCAAGGACCAGATGTCCAAGCTTAACGGAACTTCCACACTTCATTGATGGTTTAATGGGGCGTTCCGGCCGGGCTTTTACGTCCGGGCGGCGTGCTCCGCTTGTCCTTGGACAGGACCGCAGCGGCTGGCGCCGCACGAACCCCTTTGCCTTCCGGCGCAGGGGGCATTAAGCCGGCGCCATGGCTCCTCCGCTCGTTCTCCTCCAGGACATCCATCTGCGCTTTGGCGCGACACCCCTGCTCGACGGGGCGGAACTTTCCGTTTCCGCCTCCGAGCGCGTGTGCCTTGTCGGGCGCAATGGCTCCGGCAAGTCGACGCTGCTGAAGGTGGCGGCGGGGCTGGTGGCGCCGGATTCCGGCTCCCGCTTCTTCCAGCCCGGCGCCACCGTGCGCTATCTGCCGCAGGAGCCCGACTTCTCCGGCCACGCCACCACCTTGTCCTATGTGGAGGCGGGCCTGGGGCCGGGCGACGACGCCTATCGGGCCCAGTATCTCCTTGAGGAACTGGGCCTGACCGGCCGGGAAGACCCTTCCAACCTCTCCGGCGGCGAGGCCCGGCGGGCGGCCCTGGCGCGCGTGATCGCGCCGGAGCCGGACGTGCTGCTCCTCGACGAGCCCACCAACCACCTCGATCTGCCGGCCATCGAATGGCTGGAGAGCGAACTGAGGGGGCTGAGGTCCGCCATCGTCCTCATCAGCCACGACCGGCGCTTCCTGGAGACCCTGTCGCGCGCCACCGTCTGGCTCGACCGGGGCCAGACCCGGCGCCTCGAACAGGGCTTTGCCGCCTTCGAGGCCTGGCGCGACGAGGTGCTGGAGCAGGAGGAGACCGAGCGCCACAAGCTCGACCGCAAGATCGTCGCGGAACTGGACTGGCTGCGCTACGGCGTCACGGCGCGCCGCAAGCGCAACGTGCGGCGCCTCGGTTTGCTGCACTCCATGCGCAAGGACCGCCGGGAGGAGCGCCGCGCCGTGGGCAATGTGAAGCTCACGGTGAGCGAGGCGGAAACCTCCGGCAAGCTGGTCATCGAGGCCAAGGGCATTGCCAAGTCCTACGGCGACCGGGCGGTGGTGAAGGATTTCTCCACCCGCATCCTGCGCGGCGACCGCATCGGCATCATCGGCCCCAACGGCGCCGGCAAGACCACGCTCATCAAGCTGCTGACCGGCGAGCTTGCCCCCGACAGTGGCACGGTGAAGCTCGGCACCAATCTGGAGATCGCCAGCCTCGACCAGAAGCGCGCGGCGCTCGATCCCGCGACCACCCTCAAGGATGCGCTCACCGGCGGCGGCTCGGACCAGGTGATGGTGGGCGGCCAGCCCAAGCATGTCATCGGCTATCTCAAGGACTTCCTGTTCACGCCCGACCAGGCGAACGCGCCGCTCTCCGTGCTGTCGGGCGGCGAGCGCGGGCGGCTGATGCTGGCGCGTGCGCTGGCGCTGCCCTCCAACATGCTGGTGCTGGACGAGCCCACCAACGACCTCGACCTCGAAACCCTGGACCTGCTCCAGGAGATGGTGGCCGATTATCCCGGCACGGTGATCCTGGTGAGCCACGACCGCGACTTCCTCGACCGCACGGTTTCCAGCGTCATCGTTGCCGAGGGCGAGGGCGTCTTCAGCGAATATGCCGGCGGCTATTCGGACATGGTGACCCAGCGCGGTCGCGGGGTGGAGGCGCGGGACAAGAGCGCGCCGTCGGCCCGGGCAAAGGGCGGGGCCGGCCAGGGCAAGAGTGCGTCGCAGGGTGGTGCGTCGCAGGCGGGTGCGTCGCAGGCGGGCGTGGCGCAGGGCAAGGACAAGCGCAAATTGTCCTTCCACGAGCAGCACGCCCTCAAGACCCTGCCCAAGACCATGGATACGCTCAGGGCCAAGGTGGAAAAGCTCGCGGCGGAGATCGCCGACCCCACCCTCTATGCCCGCGACCCGGCCCGCTTCCAGAAGACTTCCGCCGCGCTCGCGGAGGCGCAGGGCGCGTTGGACACCGCCGAGGAAGAGTGGCTGCGGCTCGAAATCCTGAAGGAGGAGCTGGAGGGCTGAGGGGAGGGCGGCCTTGTGCCGCCGCGAGGCTCAGCCGCCCTTGCGCGCCACCAGGACGGCGCTCTCGAAGTCGATCACCAGGTCACCGTGCTGGTTGGTGCCGGAATTGTAGGCCTTCAGCAGGCCCCATTGGGGGCGGCCGCGGGTGGCGATCTTCTCGCGCGCCTCGGTGGCGTAGGTGATGGTGTCGCCCGCATAGACCGGCTTGAGCCAGCGCAGGTTGGTGAAGCCGGGGGAGGGGCCCACTTCCAGCATGCGTCCGCCCTTGGCCTCCAGGGCCTTGGCCGAGCCCACATTGTAGGCGATGAAGAACTTCATCCACATGGCCGCCGTGTGCCAGCCGGACGCCACCAGCGCGCCGAAATGGCTGCGCCGGGCCGCCTCCGGGTCCACGTGGAAGGGCTGGGGATCATACAGCCGGGCGAAGGCGATCATTTCCTCCTGCCTGAAGGTGTGGCGGCCCAGCGTCTCGCGGGCGCCGATCTCCAGTTCCTCGAAATAGGTCATGCGAGGCGTGCTCCCGGATTGCGGCGGCCGATCATGATCACGCAGACTTGTGACATGGCCACGGTCTTGTCCGGCTTCACCAGCTCGAATCGGAAGGTGACGAGGCCCATCTCCGGCTTGCTCTTCGAGGTGCGGCTTTCCAGCACCGTGCGGCGCATGGTGAGCACGTCGTCCGGAAAGATCGGGGCAAGCCACTTGTTCTCGGTGACGCCGGGCGAGCCCATGCCGGCGGTGCGCAGCAGGAAGCCGTCACAGATGAGCCGCATCAGGATGGCGCAGCTGTGCCATCCGGAGGCCGCCATGCCGCCGAGCAGCGAGGCCTTGCCGGCCGCCTCGTCGAGATGCATGGGCTGGGGATCGAACTCGCCGGCGAACGCGATGATCTCCTCCCGGGAGACCTGATGCGAGCCGAACGTCTTCACCTCACCGATGATGAAATCTTCGAAGAAGATGTCGGGCAAGGCGCCCCTCCTGTCGTTGGACTGCGATGGAAGGCGAGGATGCCGCAAACGTCAAGGTGGGGGAGGGCGAGGACGCCGCTGGATAAGTGTGGCGTGTGGCTCAATCCCGTGGAGCAGCCCGTTTCAGGAGGTCGGCGCCGGAGCCATGTGCCTCAGCTCGAAGGAGAGGACTTCCGTGCCGTCCTGGCGTCGCGCGCTGTTGCGGCGGTGGTAGATGGTCCAGCCGGGCCGGGTGCCGCTGGGGCGGGCCTCCAGGACCTCGGTGAAGAAGACGATGGTGTCGTCGGCGCGGACCGGTGCCGGCCATTTCAGGACTTCGAGCCCGAAGCCCACGCCCACCGGAGAGAGGACGGCCGGGTGATCCGGCGGCAGGCCGGCCGCAGCGCCGTTGGCGCGGACGAACAGGCCCATCCAGGTGCAGACCGTGTGCCAGCCGGAGGCGACGAGGCCCCCGAAATGGGAAGCGGCGGCCGCCGCCTCGTCCACATGAAAAGGCTGGGGATCGAAATCCCGGGCAAAGCGCAGGATCTCGTCGCGCGTGAAGGTGAAGCGGCCGATCTCCAACGGACCTTCGCTCCCGGTCATGCCCGGCCCCCTGCTCAGTTGGCGAAGCGGAAATGCAGCACGTCGCCGTCGGCGACGGTGTAGTCCTTGCCTTCCAGGCGGAAGCGCCCGGCCTCGCGGGCGCCGCTCTCGCCCTTGAACTTCACATAGTCGTCGTAGGCGACGGTCTCGGCGCGGATGAAGCCCTTCTCGAAATCCGAATGGATCACGCCCGCCGCCGCCGGCGCCTTGGTGCCGGCCGTGATGGTCCAGGCCCGCGCCTCCTTCGGCCCTACGGTGAAGTAGGTGAGGAGCTGGAGCAGGTCGTAGCCGGCGCGGATCACCCGGTTGAGGCCGGGCTCCTCCAGGTCGATGGCCTCCAGATAGTCCTTCTGCTCCTCGGGGGGCAGCACGGCGATCTCGCTCTCGATCTTGGCCGAGACCACCACCGCCTTGGCGCCTTCCTGCCGCGCGCGCTCGAACACCTGGGCGGAGAGGGAATTGCCCTCCTTGGCCGAGGCCTCCTCCACGTTGCACACGTAGAGCACCGGCTTTGCGGTCATGAGGCCGAGCTGGGAGAACAGCTTCTCCTCCTCCGGCTTCACCTCGGCGAGGCGGGCGGGCTTGCCCTCGCGCAGGAGGACGAGGGCGCGGGTCATGAGGTCGAGGGTCTCCTTCGCCTCCTTGTCGGCGCCCTTGGCCTTCTTCTCCAGCGCGGCGGCGCGCTTCTCCAGGCTTTCGAGGTCGGCGAGCATCAGCTCGGTTTCGATGGTCTCGATGTCGTCCACGGGGGAGATCTTGCCCTCCACATGGGTCACGTCGCCGTCCTCGAAGCAGCGCACCACATGGGCGATGGCGTCGCATTCGCGGATGTTGGCGAGGAACTGGTTGCCCAGCCCCTCGCCCTTGGAGGCGCCGCGCACCAGGCCGGCAATGTCCACGAAGGTGAGGCGGGTAGGGATGATCTGCCCGGAGCCGGCGATGGAGGCCAAAGTGTCGAGCCGCGGGTCGGGCACCGCCACGTCACCCACATTGGGCTCGATGGTGCAGAACGGATAGTTGGCCGCCTGCGCCGCCGCAGTCTGGGTGAGCGCGTTGAAAAGTGTGGACTTGCCCACGTTGGGAAGCCCGACGATACCGCATTTGAAGCCCATGGGACGCTCAGGGTTGTGCCGCCGGCCGTTGCGGCGGCAATGTCAGATGGTGAGGGTGTCGCGGGGACGGTTCTCGTCCCTCCGCATATCCCCTCACGGCGTGGCTCCGCAACCCGTCGCACGGACGCGGCCGGCGCCGCATCCGCCGGGGGCGCCTCAGCTCTTCTCGCCCACCCGCTTCTGCTCGCCGAAGCCCTGCGCCTCGAGGAACAGGTGGGCGCGGTTCTGGAACTCGTCCGGCCGCTTGCGCGCGAGCAGGTCGGCAAAATCGGCGCAGGCGTCGCTCACCGCATCCACCCAGCCCTTCTCTGACTTGGCGAAGTCGTTGAGCACGTAGGAATGCACCATGGCCTTGTCGCCGGGATGGCCGATGCCGAGGCGGACGCGGAAATAGTCGTTGCCGCATTGGGCGGTGATGGACCTGAGGCCGTTGTGCCCGGCATTGCCGCCGCCCTTCTTGATGCGGATCTTGGCCGGCGGCAGGTCCAGCTCGTCATGGAAGACGAAGATGTGGTCGAGCGGGATCTTGTAGAAGCGCTGGGCCTCGGCGACGGCACGCCCGCTCTCGTTCATGTAGGTCTCGGGGAACAGCGCGATCACCTTCTCGCCGGCGATCTCGCCTTCCGCCGCCATGGACTGGAAGCGGCGGCGCAGCGGGCCGAGGCGGTGGCGGCGGCAGATGGCGTCGAGCGCCATGAAGCCGATATTGTGCCGGTTGCCGGCATATTTCGGGCCGGGATTGCCGAGCCCTGCGAACAGGAACATGTGGCGACCTCCGGCCCGAAGAACGTCTCAGACGATGTGGCGAAAGGCCGGAGGATCAGCCCTCGGAGGCCTCGGCGGCCGGCTCCTCGGCGCCCACGGGGGCGACGATGGTGGCCAGGGTGTCATCGCCATGGCCGGCCCAGGTCACGCCCGCCGGCAGCTTGAGGCTGGACAGGTGGAAGCTGTCGCCGTAGCCGGCACCGGTCAGGTCCACCTCGACGGCGGCGGGGATCGCTTCGGCCGGGCACTCCAGCTCGACGGCGTGGGCCACCACGTTCAGGGTGCCGCCGGCCTTGAGCGCGGGCGAGGCCTCCTGCTTCACGAAGTGCACCGGCACTTCCACCGTCACGGTCGCGCCCTTGGAGACGCGCAGGAAGTCCACGTGCAGGGGGAAGTCCTTGACCACGTCCAGCTGGTAGTCGCGGGGGATCACGCGGTGCTTGGTCCCGTCCACGTCGATCTCGAACAGCGTGGTCAGGAAGTGGCCGGCATAGATGACCTTGTTGATCTCGATGAAGTTCAGGGAGATCGTCACCGGCTCCTGCTTCTCGCCGTAGATCACGGCGGGCACGCGCCCGGCGCGGCGCTCGGCACGGGCGGCCCCCTTGCCGGCCCGCGGGCGCGCCACAGCCTTCAGTTCCTTGATGGCAGTCATGGCACTCGTCCTAACATTGATAAGAGTCTAAAACGACGCGTTCCGCAGATACGGGCATGCGTCTTCGGCCGCCGGCACGCCTCCAGGGGGGCGCATGCCGCGGACGAAGGCGGGCTTATAGCCGCGCCATGCCGGGAATGCAACAAAGACGGGCCTTTTCGGGCGCGGCGACGCACATGGGGGGAGACATGCGGCAGGGCACGGGGCGGTGTGTGGGGG
>NZ_JAIVFN010000113.1 GCF_030015065.1 Xanthobacter autotrophicus
GGGGGCCTTCCGGCCTCCCCCGTCCAGGCGCGCTTTCTGCCGCGCGCACGCTTTCCCCCTCCCAACCCTCCCCCGCAAGCGGGAGAGGGCTTTCATCGGCAGGAGCCGCGGGACAGCACGACGCCGCCCGGCCGGGGCGCCCCTCACCCCCATCACCCTCTCCCGCGAAGGCAGAGGGGAGATGGGTGGCACCTGACATCCCCTCCCCTCCCCCGCAAGCGGGAGAGGGTTCACGCCGGCGAAGCGCGGAACCCTCGCGCATGCCCGGCCGGACATCCCCCCTTTCCGGAGCCCACCATGGCACCCCGCGTTCTCATCTCCGACAAGCTGTCGCCCGCCGCCATCCAGATCTTCAGGGATCGCGGCATCGAGGTGGATTTCCAGCCCGACCTCGGCAAGGACAAGGACAGGCTGGCCGAGATCATCGGCCAGTATGACGGCCTCGCCATCCGCTCGGCCACCAAGGTCACCCCGAAGATCCTGGCGAAGGCCGACCGCCTGAAGGTCATCGGCCGCGCCGGCATCGGCGTGGACAACGTGGACCTGCCGGCCGCCACCGCCAGGGGCGTGATCGTGATGAACACGCCGTTCGGCAATTCCATCACCACCGCCGAGCACGCCATCGCCATGATGTTCGCGCTGGCGCGCGAGATCCCGGCGGCGGACGCCTCCACCCAGGCCGGCAAGTGGGAGAAGAACCGCTTCATGGGCGTCGAGGTCACCGCCAAGACGCTGGGCATCATCGGCTGCGGCAATATCGGCTCCATCGTCGCCGAGCGCGGCGTGGGCCTGAAGATGAAGGTGATCGCCTTCGATCCCTTCCTCTCGGTGGAGCGGGCCCTCGACCTCGGCGTGGAAAAGGTGGAGCTGGACGACCTGCTCGCCCGCGCCGACTTCATCACTCTGCACACCCCGCTGACCGAGAAGACGAAGAACGTCCTCTCGGCCGAGAACATCGCCAGGTGCAAGAAAGGCGTGCGCATCATCAACTGCGCCCGCGGCGGGCTGGTGGACGAGGCGGCGCTCGCCGCCGCCCTCGATGCCGGGCACGTGGCCGGCGCCGCCTTCGACGTGTTCGTCGTGGAGCCGGCGCAGACCAATCCCCTGTTCGGCCGCGAAAACGTGGTGTGCACCCCCCATCTCGGCGCCGCCACCGCCGAGGCACAGGAGAATGTGGCCCTGCAGGTCGCCGAGCAGATGAGCGATTATCTCCTCACCGGCGCCATCTCCAACGCGGTGAACTTCCCCTCCATCACCGCCGAGGAAGCCCCCAGGCTGAAGCCCTTCATCGAGCTGGCGGAAAAGCTCGGCTCGTTCGCCGGCCAACTCACCGACACCGACATCAAGACCGTGCACATCGTCTACGAAGGCGCGGTGGCGGAGCTGAAGGTGAAGGCGCTGACCTCCGCCGCGGTGGCAGGGCTGCTGCGCCCGATGCTCTCGGAGGTCAACGTGGTGTCCGCCCCCACCGTCGCCAAGGAGCGCGGCATCGTCATCGAGGAGACCACCCGCGCCGCCACCGGCGACTTTGACAGCCTCATCACCATCACCGTGGTGGCGGACACGCTGGAGCGCTCCATATCCGGCACCGTGTTCGCGGACGGCCGCCCGCGCATCGTGAACATCAAGGGCATCAAGGTGGACGCGGAGTTCGCACCCTCCATGATCTACATCACCAACGAGGACAAGCCGGGCTTCATCGGCCGCTTCGCCAGCCTCATCGGCGATGCGGGGGTGAACATCGCCACCTTCGCCCTCGGCCGCGACCATCTGGGCGGCGACGCCATCGCTTTGGTGGCGGTGGATGGCACCGTGCCGGCGGAGGTGCTCGGCAAGGTGCAGGCGCTGCCGCAGGTGAAGGCGGCCAAGGCCCTGGTGTTCTGAAGCATCGGTGTTCTGATCGGCCCGGAACGGCCGCCCCTCGGGCGGCCGTTTTCTTGTGTGCGTGATGCGTTCGGTGCCGGTCGAAGACCGGGCCCGCCCGCTCTTGTTTCAATGCGGCAGGCGGTCGGCGATCCTGGCAAGGCCGGCAGCGGCGCAGGCCTCGTCCTTCTCTCCGCCCGGCGCGCCGCCCACGCCGATGGCGGCCACGATCTCCCCCTTCGCCTTCACGCCGACGCCGCCGGCCAGAAGCAGGATTTCCGGCAGGGAGGCGAGCGCCTGGGTGCTGGGCCCGCCACGGGTC
The DNA here is from genome assembly GCF_030015065.1 of Xanthobacter autotrophicus. Taxonomy (GTDB): domain Bacteria; phylum Pseudomonadota; class Alphaproteobacteria; order Rhizobiales; family Xanthobacteraceae; genus Xanthobacter; species Xanthobacter autotrophicus_D. Next base: position 2,186 of record NZ_JAIVFN010000113.1, read on the forward strand.
TTCTCCACGAAAGCCGAGAGGGTGTCGAAGCCGAACACCGGCCCAAGGGTCGCGACCGTATAGGCCTTGCGGAAGCTGGAGGTGCGGGTGTGGGTGGTGGAATGGTCGCTCTTCACCAGCACGCGGGTCTCGCCGGACACGTCCACCACCGCTACCGAGACCGGCCAGCCCTTCTCGGCGCAGGCACGCACCGCCTCCAGCGCGGCCTCGTTGGCGAGCGCCAGCGGCAGCTCCCAGCCGGAACCGCGCACCTGCGCCGCCGCCGGCGCCACCGGCGCGACCAGCACGGACAGCATCACCGCCACCAGCGCGCCGCACGCCACGGCAGCGCGAATCTCATGGTGCGCGCCAGCGCCCGTCCCCTTGCTCCAAATGCCTCTGACCATGCTCGTCACCTCCTGCCGGCTCGTCCGGCAGGACCGCTCCTAGCAGAGGGCATGTAACCTTTAAAATACATTTTAATAGTTTCACGCAGGCGTGACGGGCGACCCGCTCAGGCGGGCGGCCGGACCTTGGCCCGCGCGGCCAGCGTCGCCAGCGCGATGCCGGCGATGACCAGCGCATAACCCGCCACGTGGTACCAGGCCATGGTCTCGCCGAGGAAGAGGATGGCGAGCGCGGTGCCGAACACCGGCATCAGGTGCAGGAACGGCGCGGCGGCATTCGCCCCCACCAGTTCCACGCCCCGGTTGAAGAACAGGTAGGCGACGATGGAGGGGCCGACCATCACATAGGCCAGAACCGCCAGCGTCATTTGGTCGAAATGCAGCGTGTGCCCCAGCGCCGCCTCCCAGACCGCGAACGGCGCCAGCAGCACCGAGCCCAGCGCCATGATCACGGCAAGGAAGGAGAGCGGCCCCAGCGCCGGCCGCTTGCGCAGGATGGCGGCATAGAAAGCATAGATGAACAGGGCGAAGATGATCCACACGTCGCCGACGTTGGGCTTGAGATGCAGGAAGGTATCGAGGCTGCCGTGGCTGATGATCACCAGCACGCCGACGAGCGAGGTCACGATGCCCGCCATCTGGCCCGGGCTCAGGCGCTCGCGGAAGATGAAGAAGGTCCACAAGGCGACCAGCAGCGGCGCGGTGGACTGCACCAGCAGGCCGTTGAGGGCCTGCGTATATTGCAGCCCGTAATAGCTCATGGCGTTGTAGCAGGCGATGCCCGTGGCCGCGAGCAGCACCAGCAGCCAGAAATGCCGGAGAATGAGCGGCAGGTCGCGCCGGATCTGCCCGAAGGCGAAGGGCAACAGGATGAGCGTCGCCCCCACCCAGCGCACGAAGGCCAGCGTCACCGGCGGCACATGGCCGGCGACGAAGCGCCCGAGCACGATATTGATGGCCCACAGCAACGCCGTGACGGTGAGCAGCAGATACGGCGCATCATAAAGGGCGAATCCGGACGGGCGCGCGGGCCTTGCCGACATCTTTCCTCCCGCCTCCCGGCGTGACGCCGCGCGGCCTTGTGCTGATCTTCCGGCCGGGCCCCGAAGCTGGAACCACCTGCGTGGCTCGATCGGGCCGGGGTGCGGCCGGATCGGCGCGGGTTCCAGGCCGGGGCCGATCCGGCGCTTCGCTGTAGCGCCATCCGCCGCGCGTGGGAAATCTATTTTGGCGCACCGATCCATCACGCACCGTGATGGATGCCCCTCATGCCGGGCGGAACAGCGCCCGGTTGCCGGACGGATCGGTCACGCTCAGGTCGCCGGCCGGGGTGGTCGCGCAGGCGACGCCGGCGGCCGCGAGGCGCCCGGCGAGGGCTTCGATGGCATCGGCCGGGAGCCGCACGGTGAAATGGTCGAGCCCCGCCGTGCCGGCCGCCGGCGCGGGCGCCCCCGAGGACTGCCAGGTGTTGAGGCCGAGATGGTGGTGATAGCCGTCCGCGCTCACGAACAGGGCGCCGGGATAGCGCGCCATGATGGCGAGGCCCACCGTATCCACCCAGAAGCGGCGCGCCGCCTCCAGGTCGGCGACCTTGAGATGGACATGGCCCATGTCGGTGCCCGCAGGGGCGGGTCGCGCGGCCGGCGGCGCCTCGCGGGCCAGAGCGGCGAGGTCGAGGGGCAGTGTGGCCATGGCGATGGTGCCGTCCGGGCTGCGCGGCCATTCGGCGGCGGGGCGGTCGCGGTAGATCTCGATGCCGTTGCCGTCCGGATCGTCCACATAGAGCGCCTCGCTCACCAGGTGGTCGGAGGCGCCCATCCGCAGGCCCATATGGTGGAGGGCCATGAGCCGCGCGGCAAGGCTCGCCCGGTCCGGCACGCGGAGCGCCATGTGGAACAGGCCGGGGGCGCGGACGGGGGCGCGGGCGGCATCCGGCCGGCGCGCGATCTCCACCAGCGGGCGGCCGCCGGCGCCGAGCACGGAGGTCTCGCCGGTGGCGAGCACCTCCAGGCCCACGCCATCGCGATAGAAGGGGATGAGCCGGTCCGGGTCGCGGCTCGACAGGGTCACGGCGCCGAGAACGAGGTCGTGAGGCGCGGTTTCAGGGGAAAGGGAGAGGGCGGTGGTCATCTTGAAGCTCCTGGCAGGACGGTGACGCCCCTCTCGGGGCCCGCCGCCTGCGTTGCTTCAAATATGACGAGACCTCGGTCGCTTTGCCATTGCACCGGCGCAAGCCACGCCCAGCATCACCGCACGATGTTGCGGCGCGGGACCCCGTGCGGGTCCGGCATCCGCCGCCCGGCCTGAACTGCGGCGCGCTCCCGCCGCTCAGGCCGCCTTCTGGCCCTGCCGGTCCACGATGGCGACGATGTCGGCCATGATGCGGTTCAGCTCGAAATTCTTCGGGGTGTAGACCGCGGTCACGCCGAAGCCCTTCAGCTGCACCTCGTCCTCCGGCGGGATGATGCCGCCCACCACCACCGGGATGTCGGCGAGCCCCTCGGCGCGCAGGCGCTCCATCACGTCGCGCACCAGCGGCACGTGGGAGCCGGAGAGGATGGACAGGCCGATGACGTGCACGCTCTCTTCCAGCGCGGCGTTGACGATCTCGGCGGGGGTCAGGCGGATGCCCTCATAGACCACTTCCATGCCGCAGTCGCGGGCGCGCACGGCGATTTGCTCGGCGCCGTTGGAATGGCCGTCGAGGCCCGGCTTGCCCACCAGGAACTTGATGCGCCGGCCGATCTTCTCGGACACCGCGTCCACGCCCTTGCGCACCTCGTCCAGCCCCTGCGTGTCCACGCGGGCGGCGCGGCCGACGCCGGTGGGGGCGCGGTATTCGCCGAACACCTCGCGCAGGCAGGTGCCCCATTCGCCGGTGGTAATGCCGGCCTTGGCGCACACGATGGAGGGCTCCATGATGTTGCGCCCCTCCTGCGCCGCGCTTTTGAGCGCCGCGAGAGCCGCCGCCACCGCCTTGGGATCACGCGCCTCGCGCCAGGCCTGAAGGCGGGCGATCTGCTCCGCCTCAACACCTTCCGGCACGGTGAGGATGGCGCCTTCGCCGGTGGTCAGGGGCGAGGGCTCGGTCTCGGTCCAGCGGTTGACGCCCACCACCACCTGCTCGCCGCGCTCGATGGCCTCGAGGCGGCGGGTGTTGGACTCCACCAGCTGCTGCTTCATGTAGGAATTCTCGATGGCGGCCACCGCGCCACCCATGGCGTCAATGCGGGCGAGCTCGGCGCGCGCCTCCTCCTTCAGCTCCTGCACCTTGCGGGCGATCTCGGTGGAGCCGTCGAAGATGTCGCCATATTCGAGCAGGTCGGTCTCGTAGGCCACCACCTGCTGCATGCGCAGCGACCATTGCTGGTCGAAGGAGCGCGGCAGGCCCAGCGCCTCGTTCCAGGCCGGCAGCTGCACGGCGCGGGCGCGGGCCTTCTTGGAGAGGGTGACGGCCAGCATCTCCAAAAGGATGCGGTAGACGTTGTTCTCCGGCTGCTGCTCGGTGAGGCCCAGGGAGTTCACCTGCACGCCGTAGCGGAACAGCTTCTGCTTGGCGTCGGTGATGCCGTAGCGCTCCACGCAGATCTCGTCCCAGAGATCCACGAACGCCCGCATCTTGCACATCTCGGTGATGAAGCGCATGCCCGCGTTCACGAAGAAGGAGATGCGCCCCACCACCTCGCCGAAGGCCGCGCCCTCCGCCTCACCGGACTTCTTCACCGTGTCGAGGATGGCGATGGCGTTGGCGAGGGCGAAGGCCAGCTCCTGCACCGGCGTCGCCCCGGCCTCCTGCAGGTGGTAGGAGCACACATTCATCGGGTTCCACTTGGGCAGATCCTTCGTGGTGAAGATGATGGTGTCCTTGGTCAGGCGCATGGACGGCGCCGGCGGGAACACATAGGTGCCGCGCGACAGATATTCCTTGATGATGTCGTTCTGGGTGGTGCCCTGCAGCTTGGTGCGGTCCGCGCCCTGCTCGTCCGCCGTGGCGATATAGAGCGAGAGCAGCCACGCCGCACAGGCATTGATGGTCATGGACGTGTTCATCTCGGCGAGCGGGATGCCGTCGAACAGGGTGCGCATGTCGCCGAGATGGGAGATGGGCACGCCCACCTTGCCCACCTCGCCGCGCGCCAGGGGATGATCCGAATCGTAACCGGTCTGGGTGGGCAGGTCGAAGGCGACGGAGAGGCCGGTCTGTCCCTTGGCGAGGTTCGAGCGGTAGAGCTTGTTGGACTCCATCGCCGTGGAATGCCCCGCATAGGTGCGGAAAAGCCAGGGTTTGTCGCGGACTACCATGCGTTTCCTCGTCCTCGGGGGCTATTGGGGATCAGCCATTGTGCGTCCTGGCACAGGGGACGTCGATGGGAAAATGGTGGCAGGAGAGCGCTCAGGTTCGGAACGGGGCGACTGCAGCCGAGCGATCAGTCGACGGCCGATGTCCTGCGCCGGCCGTTCGACAAGATAATAGGACGCGGCGGACATGGCTACGGTCAACGCGGCAATCAGGATGAAGGTGACGTGGATGGGAACGGCCCGCAGCCCCTCCGTGCCCATCAGGCTGAGGACGATGTCCTGCGCGACCGGGCCCATCAGATAGACCGAGTAGCTGATGAGCCCCAGCCAGACGAAAATGCCGTGCGAGACCCGGAACTTGGTGGTCATGGCCACGAACAGGACCATGGCTACATAATAGGTCAGAATATAGCGCAGCCAGTCGTCGCCATAGCCGAACACCGAGATTGCCGGCAGCGCGACCACCAGCGCCACCGTGCCCCAGTTGGACATACGGCGCGCGCCGGGGCCGTCCGCGTCCTTCGCGGTGAGGCGGTAGCGCCACACCAGGCCCCAGAACATCACCGAAAGCCCCAGCGGCAGAGCAACCGGCATCTTGCGCCCCAGCCCGAAACGGACAAGGGCGAAGCTGATCGCGATCGAGAGGCAGACCAAGAGGGCCACCAGTGCCGCCCTGGGACGCGCGAGCAGGCCGAGGGCAAACAGGCCGGCGCACAGCATGTAGAAAATCAGCTCGATCTGCAGCGTCCAGTAGACGCCCAGAAGGTTCTTCACCCCCACGAACTGCTGCAGCATCGTCACATTGACCAGGATGGCGCCGACGCCGAGATCGCGCGGGATTCCCTGGGGCGCGTCAGAGGAGAACCGCGTCGCCACCAAAAGATAAATGACAGCCAGGATGATCGACAGCCAATAGGCCGGGTAAAGCCTGAAAAAACGCGAGATGGCGAATGCCGTCAGCGGCCGGTTTTGCGCTTTGAGCAAGGAAAACGGGATCACGAAGCCGGAAATAGCGAAAAAGACAACGACCGCGACCTTGCCGAGATCCAGAACATCAACAAAGACGTAGAACAGCGCCCGCTCGATGGAATTATTCACCAACCCAAACTTGATGCCGCATTCAGCAATATGAAAGTACACGACACCGAGGGCGGCCAAACCGCGCATCGAGTCGATGTGACCCCACCTGTTCGAAGTCATCAGGCGCCCCCTGAAAAGCCCCGACGGCTCGCAGCCGGATCGGTTGGTCGTACCGCCTCCGTCTCGCGGGTGCAGCGCTTGCGACGCGACTATAAAGCAGGGGTTTGCGGGGTTGAAGCGCAAAAATGATGCGCTGCAAAAATCAGCCGCGACGCGATGCACACGGGTCCGATCAGCCAGGGAGAGCCGCAACCGCCCCGCCGGCGGTCGCGGCCGCTCTGCCCTTTGCGCCTCAGCGTTTCACCAGCGAGATGATGAACAGGAGGATCACCGCGCCGATGGTGGCGGAGATGATCTGGCCGATCATGCCACCCACCACGAACACGCCGCCGAACAGGAAGCCGCCGATGAGGGCGCCGACGATGCCAACCGCGATGTTGCCGACAATGCCGAAGCCGTAGCCCTGGAAGATCTGCCCCGCCAGGAAGCCGGCGATGGCGCCGACGATGACCATCCACAAGATACCCATGTCCCGTCCCCTTTCCTTGTCGCCGCCCCGGCCTGTCCGCCCCGGCGGCCGGCCGTCCCGCGACGGCGCAGCCTAGCGCTGTCGGCGCCGCGCGTGAATGACAGCGCGAGCGTGGCCTTTTGGCTCTCAAAACGCGGAAAATGTCCGCCGATGGTCCAATGAGATGGGTATCGCTTTGGAATTTTTCTCTGCTACGCTGCAATGCAAGAAGCCCCCAAAGACGCGACCGAACGGTCCGCAAGATGCCAGGAGAGGACGAAAGCCATGGCCCAGACGGCAGCTGCCAATGCCAATGAGGGACCCGTGAAGGACCTTTACGAGCTCGGCGAGGTTCCCCCCCTCGGCCACGTGCCCGCGCAGATGTATGCCTGGGCCATCCGCCGCGAGCGCCACGGGCCGCCGGAGCAGTCGTTCCAGCTGGAGGTGGTGCCCACCTGGGAGCTGGGCGAGAACGACGTGCTGGTCTACGTCATGGCCGCCGGCGTGAACTACAACGGCATCTGGGCCGGCCTCGGCGAGCCCATCTCCGTGTTCGACGTGCACAAGCTGCCGTACCACATCGCCGGCTCCGACGCGTCCGGCATCGTCTGGGCGGTGGGCGCCAAGGTGAAGCGCTGGAAGGTGGGCGACGAGGTGGTCGTCCACTGCAACCAGGACGACGGCGACGACGAGGAGTGCAACGGCGGCGATCCCATGTTCTCCCCGTCCCAGCGCATCTGGGGCTATGAGACGCCGGACGGCTCCTTCGCCCAGTTCTGCCGGGTTCAGGCGCGCCAGCTGATGCCGCGCCCCAAGCACCTGACCTGGGAAGAAAGCGCCTGCTACACCCTCACCATGGCCACCGCCTATCGCATGCTGTTCGGCCACCCGCCGCACACGGTGAAGCCGGGCGACTACGTGCTGGTGTGGGGCGCCTCGGGCGGCCTCGGCGTGTTCGGCGTGCAGCTCGCCGCCGCCTCGGGCGCGCACGTGATCGGCGTCATCTCCGACGAGACCAAGCGTGATTATGTCCTCGGCCTCGGCGCCAAGGGCGTGATCAACCGCAAGGACTTCAAGTGCTGGGGCCAGCTGCCCAAGGTCAACTCGCCGGAATACACCGAGTGGACCAAGGAAGCGCGCAAGTTCGGCAAGGCCATCTGGGACATCACCGGCAAGCGCGACGTGGACATCGTGTTCGAGCATCCCGGAGAGCAGACCTTCCCGGTCTCCACCCTGGTGGGCAAGCGCGGCGGCATGATCGTGTTCTGCGCCGGCACCACCGGCTTCAACATCACCTTCGACGCCCGCTATGTGTGGATGCGCCAGAAGCGCATCCAGGGCTCCCATTTCGCCCACCTCAAGCAGGCTTCCGCCGCCAACCAGTTCATCATCGACCGGCGCGTGGACCCCTGCATGTCGGAAGTGTTCCCCTGGGACCGCATCCCCGAGGCGCACACCAAGATGTGGAAGAACCAGCACGCCCCCGGCAACATGGCGGTGCTGGTCAACGCCCCCCGCACCGGCCTGCGCACCATCGAGGACGTGATCGAGGCCGGCGCGAAGAAGTGAGGCCGCGCCTCCGCGGGCATTCGCATCCCTGAAACGCAAAGCGGCGGCCCCCGGGCCGCCGCTTCTGTTTCGGACCGCGGTCCGATCAGCTTGCACTACAAGCCGACCGGCCTCCTTTGTGGCAGGTTGGCAGTGCGGGCCGCCGCCTCACGCCGCCGGCTTGAGCGCAGCGAGTTCCCCCGGCAGGGCGTAAGCCCATGAGCTGATGGAGCCGGCGCCGAGGCAGATCACATAGTCGCCCGGCTTCGCCAGCGTCCCCACCACTTCGGCGAGCTTTTCCGGCCCGTCCAGCGCCGTCACCGAGCGGTGGCCGTGGGCGATGAGGCCCTGCACCAGATGGTCCCGGTCCGCCCCCTCGATGGGTGCCTCGCCGGCGGCATAGACCGGAGCCACCACCACGTGGTCGGCATCGTTGAAGCAGGTGCAGAATTCGTCGAACAAGGAGGCGAGGCGCGAATAGCGGTGCGGCTGCACCACCGCGATCACCTGCCCCTCGCTCGCCGCCCGCGCCGCCTTCAGCACGGCGGCGATCTCCACCGGGTGGTGGCCGTAATCGTCGAATACGGTGACGCCGTTCCAATCCCCGGTGCGGGTGAAGCGGCGCTTCACCCCGCCGAAGGCGCCGATGGCCTCGATGATCCTGTCGTCCGGCACCTTCAGCTCGTGGGCCACCGCGATGGCGGCGGTGGCGTTGAGCGCATTGTGCTTGCCGGGCATGGGCAGCTTGAGGCCGGAAATCTCGTGCACCGTCTCCCCAGCGCGGTTGCGGAAGACGACGCCGAAGCGGGTGATGCCGCCCTTCAGGTCCACGTCCACCAAGCGTACGTCCGCCTGCGGGTTCTCGCCATAGGTGATGACGCGCCGGTCCTCGATGCGGCCCACCAGCGCCTGCACCACCGGATGGTCGATGCACATCACCGCGAAGCCGTAGAAGGGCACGTTCTCCACGAACGCCTTGAACGCCTCCTGCACCTTGTCGAAGGTCTTGAAATGGTCGAGGTGCTCGGGGTCCACATTGGTGACGATGGCGACCTCGGTGGGCAGCTTCAGGAAGGTGCCGTCGCTCTCGTCCGCCTCCACCACCATCCAGTTGCCGTCGCCGCGGCGGGCATTGGTGCCGTAGGCGTTGATGATGCCGCCATTGATGACGGTGGGATCGAAATTGCCGGCGTCGAGCAGGGTCGCCACCAGCGAGGTGGTGGTGGTCTTGCCGTGGGTGCCGGCGATGGAAACGCAGCTCTTCAGCCGCATCAGCTCGGCCAGCATCTCGGCGCGGCGCACCACCGGCAGGCGCCTCGCGCGGGCGGCCACCAGCTCGGGATTGTCGCGCTTGATGGCGGAGGAGACCACCACCACGTCCGCGTCATCCACATTGGCCGCCGCGTGGCCGATCATCACGGTGATGCCGTGCTCGCGCAGGCGCTTGACGTTGGCGCTGTCCGCCACGTCCGAGCCCTGCACTTCGTAGCCGAGATTGTGCAGCACCTCGGCGATGCCGCTCATGCCGATGCCGCCGATGCCGACGAAATGGATGGAGCCGAGGCCGGACGGCAACTTCATGCCAGTTTCCCCTGAAAGGTTGCGACCGCGCCTTTCGCCGCCAGATGCCGGACCAGATCGCCCAGCCGTTCCGCTGCGTCGAGCACGCCCTGGCTTCTGGCCTTATCCGCCATCTGCGTCAATGATCGAGGTTCGCCGGCGAAGCTGTGAAGCTCCAGCGCCAGCCGGTCGGGATCGAACTCCACCTGCCGCAGCACCAGCGCCGCACCCACCTCGCCCAGGGAGCGGGCGTTGGCGGCCTGATCCTGGTCGAGGGCGTGGGGCAACGGCACCAGGATGGAGGGGCGGCCGATGGCGGCCAGCTCCGCCACCGTGCCGGCGCCGGAGCGCGACACCACCAGATGGGCCCTGGCCATGCGCGCCGGCAGGTCGTCGAAGAAGGGTGCCACCACGGCCCGCACGCCGAGCCGGACATAGGTGGCCTTCACCCGCTCCAGATCCTCCTCCCGCGCCTGCTGGGTCAGGACGAGGCGGGCGCGCAGGTCGCCGTCGAGCCGCTCGATGGCCTCCGGCACCACGTCCGACATCACCCTCGCGCCCTGGCTGCCACCGAACACGAGGAGGCGCAGTTCGCCCCCCGGCAGCGGCGGATCATAAAGCGTGGCCGCGGCGGCGACGGCGGACGGGCGCAGGGGATTGCCGGTCCACACCGCCTTGGGGGCCAGGTCCGGATCGGCGGCGACGATGCCGGGAAAGCCGGTGGCGATGGCGCTGACGCGCCGCGCCAGCATGCGGTTGGCCCGGCCCATGACGCCGTTCGCCTCATGGATGAGGCTCGGCACCCCCATGAACGAGGCCGCGAGCAGGGGCGGCACGGTGGGATAGCCGCCGAAGCCCACCACGGCTGCGGGCTTCACCCGCTTGAGCAGCGCAAGGGAGGACACGAGGCCGGAGGCGAGCTTAAGGCCGGTGCGCGCCAGCGCCACCGGGGAGCGGCCGCGCACGGTGTCGGCGGGCAGCACATGCAGTTCCCGCGCCGGGAAATGGCCGGCATAGCGCGCGGCGCGGGCGTCGGTGGCGAGATCCACGTCGAAGCCGCGCCGGCCGAGCGCCGCGGCGAGCGCCTCCGCCGGGAACAGATGGCCGCCGGTGCCGCCGGCGGCGAGAAGAACAAGCTGCGTCACATCCACCTCGCATGGCCGATGATATCGGCCCCGCACCCGGAACGGCCGACGGGATCGGCCGGATCGGGGCTTGCTGCCCCGCCAATGCGGCCTTTCCGGGGAGAGGCTTTCCCGCATCGCAAGGATGCTGGCGCATCCCGCAATCCGCTCCGCTCAGACGCCGCGCGGGACCCCTTGCCGCATCGCAAGGATGCTCGCGCATCCCGCGATCCGCTCCGCTCAGGCGCCGCGCGGGCTTCAGGCCGGGTCCGGCAGCGCGCCGCCGGGCGGCGCGACCGGCATGGCGACAGATTTGGCGACGGGCTCCGCCGCCGGCTTCTCGGAGAGCGCCGCCAGCGCCGCCGCGCCGGGCCGCTTGCGCGAGAGCGCCAGCAGCATGCCCATGCCGAAGGCGATGGAGATGAGCGAGGAGCCGCCATAGGAGATGAAGGGCAGCGTCATGCCCTTGGCGGGAGCGATGTGCACGTTCACCGCCATGTTGATGGAGGCCTGCAGCCCGAACAGCAGCGCCAGGCCGGTGATGGCGAAGCGCGCGAACGGGTCGCTTTCCTTGGAGGCCCGCGACAGCGACCTGAGGATAATGAAGGCGAACAGCGACAGGATGATGAGGCACAGGATGATGCCGAACTCCTCCCCCGCCACCGCGAACACGAAGTCGGTGTGCCCGTCCGGTAGCATGCGCTTCATGGTGCCCTCGCCCGGCCCCTGGCCGAACCAGCCGCCGTTGCGGAAGGAGTTGAGCGCGGCGTCGATCTGGTAGGTGTCGCCCGAATCGGGATTGAGGAAGCGGTTGATGCGCTTCTGCACGTGGGAGACGGTCATGTAGGCGATGAAGCCGCCGCCGGCGCCCACGCCCACGAGGCCCACCATCCAGATCCAGCGCAGCCCGGCGAGGAAGAACAGGGACGCCCACACCAGCGAGATCAAGAGGCTCTGGCCGAAGTCCGGCTGCTTCACCAGCGGGCCGAGCACGCTGGCGAGCAGGCCGAAGGCCAACAGCTGGGCCGGCATCTCCGGCCGCCTGGTGCTCTCCGCGAACAGCCAGGCGGCGAGGATGACGAAGGCCGGCTTGATGAATTCGGACGGCTGCACCGTGACGCCGGCAATGGTGAGCCAGCGCCGCGCGCCCTTCACCTCCGGACCCACCACCAGGGTGGCCAGCAGCAGCACGAAGAACAGCGCGAACACCACCATGCAGATGCGCCTGAGCGCCCGCGGCGACAGGAACGAGGTGGCGATCATCACCATGGCGGCCGGCACCAGGAACAGCACCTGCCGGTTCACGAAGTGGAACGCATCGGGAATGCCGAGGCGCGCCGCCACCGCCGGGCTCGCGGCGAGGCACAGCACGATGCCGATCACCATGAGGCCGCAGAGGGCGGCCAGCAGGGCGCGGTCCACCGTCCACCACCATTCGCTCAAGACGGTGCGGTCGGCGCGCGACATCATGGGGAGGCAACTCCGGTGCGGAACATCTGCCGCACCATGCGTCCGGGACGGTTGACGGGCGATTAAGACCCCATCCCCTTGCCGCGCGCAGCACGCCACAGGCGCCGCAGGAGCGAGCGGCGCGGCGGCGGGGGGGCCGGCGGCTCGGGAGGTGGAGGCGGCGTGTCCGGCTTCACCGGGTGGAACAGCCAGTCGCGCTGCGGGAAGTCCTGCGGCCGCTCGGCGAAATAGTCGGACCGCCACGGGCGGTAGATGAAGGTTCCCGGCGTCAGATGCGGATGCAGCGGGGTGTTGGAATAGAGCGTTCCGCGTCGCTCGGGCGGGCAGAACGGCCCCGTCCCGCCCATGTCCTCCATCCTGAGGCCGAGATGGCGGGCGACGGTGGGCAGCAGGAACTCGTAATGCCCCTGCCAGCCGGGATCGCGCACCTCGGCGACATAGGCTTCCACGAACCGCCGCGACATGCGCATCAGCGGGTTGAACGAGCGCATGCGGCAGGCCGGGTCCACATGGGCCGGGACCAGGGCGGTATCGCTGAAATACCAATCCGGGTCATCGGCGAGGGGCAATACCGTGGTGGTCAGGAGGTCGGCGTCGTTTGAGGCGAAGCGCTCGAACAGGGCGCGCCAGTCGCCGCTATAGTCCACGTCGAATTCCATGACCCACGTCTGATCGTGGGGCAGCGGCCAGGCGGCGGCCACGGCGAGCACGTCCATATAGCCGGGAACGAGGCTGCCATTTTCTTCCATCTGGCGGAAGCGCTGCGGCAGCACCTCTCCCGGCGGAGGATCGAGGATTGGCTCGACCGGGGCGACGCGGTTGCCCGGATTGTGGACCAGACGCCAGTCCACGAGGCCCTCGGTCTGCCGCCGCACCCGCTCGAAATGGGCCCGGATCCGGTCCGTGCACCGGGTGGTGACGAAGAGACCGTTCGCCACCCGCACAGCACCGTGTTCCGCCCCCGGCGAAAACTCACCCGCAACGCGACCCGTCATCCATGACCTTCCCTCCGCCCCCGATCATGCTCTCCCGCCTGGAAGGGCGCACTATAAGGCGCGAGCCGTGTGGTGCAACCTCCCCACGTGATGCCACCTCACGTTGTAACGCCGCACCGCCGATGCCGCTTCCGGACGGCTCCGGCATCGCGTAACCGGCCCGGCATGCCTATCTTGGAGACGTGCAGCGCTCCCGACGAACCGCCCCCGATCCAGACGCGCCCTCGCCCGACGCGTCCCAGCCCGCCGCTTCCGCATTCATCCCGGCGGATGGCGCGCTGCCGCAGGTGTTCCGCGACTGGTTCCGCGCGCGGGGCTGGACCGCGCGGGCGCATCAGCTGGATCTCGTCGCTGCCGCGCAGGCGGGACGCTCGGTGCTGCTCATCGCGCCCACCGGCGCCGGCAAGACCCTGGCCGGCTTCCTGCCCACGCTGATCGAACTGAGCGGCGGACGGCAGGAGCCCGGCGCAGGGAGCAAGTCCATGGACCGTTCGGCCGCCGGGGCCACTCCCCCTCGGCGCCCTGCTTCCATTCCCCCTGCC
>NZ_JAIVFN010000114.1 GCF_030015065.1 Xanthobacter autotrophicus
GTGGCGGCAGGGAGGCGGGCGGCGGAATGTCGGTCCGTGGCGGGGCGGGCGGCGGCGGCAAGCGTCCCGCCCGCTCGGCCGGGGTCCGCAGGATGGGCTTGAAGAAGCCGGCGGTGGAGCCCGCCACCAGCCAGTAGGCGAGCCCCGCGGCAAGGCCCGCGGCCACCACGTAGAACGGGTCGGCGGCCACGGCCGGCGTGCCGTCGGCGGGGGTAAAGAGTTGCGATCCGATCCAGGCCGAGACCACGCCGTTGGCCGCATGGAACATCCAGGAGCGCACCGCGAAGGCCTCGGAGAACAGGATGCCCACCGCCGCCACCAGCCACATGAGGGCGAGGAGTACCACCAGCACCGTGGCCGAGGCGACGATGGCGACGACGAAGCCCACGGCCGCCGCATCCGGCTGGGCCGCGTCGAACAACGACCCGATCCGCCATTCGCCGATGAGGATGACGGCCGACCCCGCCATCACCGCCGCGAGATAGCCCAGCGGTACCAGGATGAGGCGCAGCAGCAGGCGGGCGAAATTGTCCATGGGGGTCGCGTCATTCCGGCAGGTGGCAGACGGCTTCCACGTTGAGGCCGTCGGGATCGAAGACGAAGGCGCCGTAATAGTTCGGATGGTAATGGGGCCGCAGGCCCGGCGCGCCGTTGTCGCGCCCGCCGGCGGCAAGCGCCGCCGTATAAAAGGCATCCACCGCCGCCCGGCTGGTGGCGGAAAACGCCACGTGCAGATGCCCGGTGGCGGCGGGGGCGTCGCCGATCCAGAATTCCGGCTTGCCGGCGCCGAAGCCCACATAGGCATGGCCGCCGGGCGGGTTCGCCTCCATGACGATGCCGTAGCCGAGGGGCGCCAGAACGGCGAGGTAGAAGGCGCGCGAGCGCTCCATGTCGCGCACGGAAACGCCCATATGGTCCAGCATGGTGGCCTCCTGAGCCTGCTTGAACGGCCTGCGCGAACGGTATCGGATTCGTGCGACAACGGCCCCGACGCAGGCCAGCCTACTCGTCCTGGGCCATCATGGCGCGCAAGGCGAGGCGCTCGCGGGCGGAGAGCTTCTCGCTCTCGCTCTTCAATTGCCCGCAGGCGGCGAGGATGTCGCGCCCGCGCGGCGTGCGCACCGGGCTCGCATAGCCGGCGCGGAACACGATGTCCGAGAAGCGCTCGATGGTCTCCCAGTCGGAGCACTCATAGTGCGTGCCCGGCCAGGGGTTGAAGGGGATCAGGTTGATCTTGGCCGGCACCCCTTCCAGCAGCTTCACCAGCGCCTTGGCGTCGGCGGGTGAATCGTTCACGCCCTTCAGCATCACATATTCAAAGGTGATGCGTTTGGCGTTGGAGGCGGCGGGATAGGTGCGGCACGCCTCCATCAGCTCGGCGATGGGGTATTTCTTGTTGATGGGCACGAGCTCGTCGCGCAGCTTGTCCCGCACCGCGTGGAGCGAGATGGCGAGCATGGGGCCGACCTCGGCGCCGAGCCGCCCGATCTCCGGCACCACGCCCGAGGTGGACACGGTGATGCGCCGCTTGCCGAGGCCGAGGCCGTCGCCGTCCGCGAGGATCTCGATGGCTTCCTTCACGCTGTCATAGGCATAGAGCGGCTCGCCCATGCCCATGAACACGATGTTGGTGACCAGCCGGTCGCCCTCGGTGGGCAGGCCGGGTCCGGTGGCGCGGTCGCGGCCGGGATAGTCGCCGAGGCGGTCACGGGCCACCATCACCTGCGCCACGATCTCGGCGGCGGTGAGGTTGCGCACCAGGCGCTGGGTGCCGGTGTGGCAGAACGAGCAGTTGAGCGTGCACCCCACCTGGCTGGAGACGCACAGGGTGCCGCGATCGCTCTCGGGGATATAGACGGTCTCGATGTCGTGGGGCCGCTCGCCCGGATGGTCGGCCGGGAAGCGCAGCAGCCATTTGCGGGTGCCGTCCTGGGACACCTGCTCCATCACGATCTGCGGCCGCGCCAGCGAATAGGCGGCGGCAAGGTCCGCGCGCAGGTGCTTGGAGACGTTGGTCATCTCCGCAAAATCGGTGGCGCCGCGCAGATAGATCCAGTGCCAGAGCTGGTTCACCCGCATCCGCCGCTCGGAGCCGCGCACGCCGATGGCATCGAGCGCCGCGCCCAGCCTGTCCCGGTCGAGGCCGGCGAGGGAGGGCAGGGCGGCGGAGGCCGGCAGCGCTGCATCCGTGGACACAGGCGCAAGATCGGGCGCAGGGGCGGTTTCGGTCGCGGTTTCGGTCGTGGACATCATGGCCGTCACACATAATGCCTTCGGCCCGCGCTTTCCACTTGGAGAATGCAGGGCTGGCCCCGGATCCGCGCGGGGCACCCGCCATCGGGGCCCGTGGGAGCCTCAATGCGCCCGCAGGCCCTCCTGGACGGCGCGGGGAATGATGGCGCCCCGGTGCATGATCACCTCCGCCGCCAGGCGGTGGCCGGCGCGGGCCGCCTCCTCGGGGCCGGCGCCCTTCAGGCGGGCGGCGAGATAGCCGGCATTGAAGCTGTCGCCGGCGCCGGTGGTGTCGAGGGGGGAGACCGCGCGCTCCACCGGCACCTCCACCGTGCGCCCCTCCGCATGGACGAGGGCGCCGGCCGCGCCGTTCTTCACCACCACCTCGGTGAGGCCGTAGGTGGTCATGCGCTCGATGGTGGCGGCGGGCGAGGCGTCGCCCCATAGGGCCACCTCGTCCTCGAAGGTGGGCAGGGCCATGGATGCGCGCTTCAGCGCCTCGGCGAAGACGGTGCGCGCCCGGTTGAGGTCGCCGGCCCAGTTGCGCGGGCGGAAATTGCCGTCGAACACCCGCAGCGTCCGGCTCTGGGTGTTGCTGGCGGCCATTTCCAGCGCGGCGAGGAAGCGGCCGAGGCCCTGGTTGGAATAGAGCGACAGGGTGATGCCCGAGAAATAGACGGCGCGCGCGTCCACGAGAGCCGCCGCCACCTGCTGCCAGCCATCGGCCTCGAACAGGGTGCGGGCGGGGGCGGTGTCGCGCCAGTAATTGAAACTGCGCTCCCCGGCGTCGTCGGTGGTGATGAGATAGAGCCCCGGCACCCGGCCCCGGAGGCGCGGCACGAGGCCCATGTCCACTCCTTCCGCGGTGCCGAGGGCGAGGATTTCGGACGAGAAGGTGTCGTCCCCGAGCGCGGTGGCATAGGCCACGTCCACGCCGCAGCGCGCGAGATAGACCGCGGTGTTGAACGTGTCGCCGCCATAGGCGAGGCTGAAGCGCCCGTCGGACCCGCGGGCCAGCTCCACCATGACCTCACCCACGCAAACCACCTTGGACACGAGCACCTCCGCTGACTTTTCCCAGCCTGCAATGGGACCCTAGCAACACCTGGGCGGCGATCAAATCGTTTTTATTGTATTTTGATACATCCGCCGGGCGGCCGCACACCTTCCGGCCCCGCGCCCTCTCTGCTTTGGCTCCACGCCGGTAACTCCGTGTGGCCACTTCATAAATGCGCTTCCGCCCGGTGTGCGGGCGCAGCGGGACCGGCGTCCGCCTCACTCCGCCAGCGGGGGAACGGCGTGGGTCCAGGTTCCCGGGCGGTCCCGGGGGCCCTGGGCAAGGGCGCCGGCGCCGGGCGGGGCCGGCGGACGGCCATAGCGGGCGCGCAGCTCGCCCGCGCGGCGGGTGTTGGCCTCGATGAGGCACAGGGCGCGCTGCTCGAAATTGCCGATGCCGCGCGGTCCTTCGAACGGGGCGACGCTCTGGCAGTCGAAATTGCGGTAGAGCAGGAAGCGCGACTGGGCCTCGTCCAGCATGGTCCGCCACCGCGCGCGCTGGGCGCCCTGGAGATCCGCCCGCGCCTCGATGACGGTGAAGGCATTGGAGAGTTCCGCCTCCAGCGCCTGCTCGGAGGTGCGGGTGGCCTCGAACAGGCAGCGATTATATTGCCCGCCGGAGATCTTCTCCCTGGGGCAGGCCGGGGTGCCGGACCAGCGTTCGGGGGCGGGTGCCGCAACGCGCTGGTCGAGGGAGGGAACGGCGGAGCGCGCCGCCTCGGGCGCTGCCGGCGGCGGCGCTGCCTGCTCCTCCGGCGAGGCGGGGGCCGGCGTCGTGCCGTCCGCGGGCGCGGGCTCCCACAGGACCGGTGGCGTGGGCGGGGCCGGCGGCGGGGCGATGGCGAGCATGATGAGCGGGCTCAGCGCGAGCGCGAGGGCAGCCAGGCCGAGCCATCGCCCCCGCGCGGGCCGCGCCGCCACGCCTCAGGCCACCTTGCGGTTGGCGGCGAGGAAATCGCCCATGCGCGCCAGCGCCGCGGCGATGTTCTCCCGCGAGGTGGCGTAGGACAGCCGGATATAGCCTTCGCCATGGACGCCGAAATCCGGCCCGCCGATCACCGCCACGCCCGCCTCCTCCAGCAATGCGGAGGCGAGTTTCTTGGCCTCGCTCCAGCCGGTGCCGGAGACGTTGGGGAAGGCGTAGAAGGCGCCCTTGGGCGTCGCGCAGCGCACGCCGGGCAGGGCGTTCAGCCCGTCCACCACGATGCGGCGGCGGGCATCGAACTCGGCCGTCATGGCGTCCACCGCATCCTGCGGCCCCTCGAGCGCGGCGATGCCGGCATATTGGGTGGCGGCGTTCACGCAGCTCCAGCAATTGACCGCCAGCTTGCGCACCTTGTCGTAGAGGTCCTGCGGCCAGATGGAATAGCCGAGGCGCCAGCCGGTCATGGCATAGGTCTTGGACCAGCCGTTGAGCAGGATCAGCCGGTCGCGGATCTCGGGGTACGCCAGCAGGGTGCGGTGTTCCTCGCCGTCGAACAGGAAGCGGTCGTAGATCTCGTCCGACATCAGCGCGACGTGAGGATGCGCGGCGAGGCCCTTCACCAGCCTGTCGATCTCGGCGGCCGGCGTGACGCCGCCGGTGGGATTGGCCGGCGAATTGATGATGAGAAGGCGCGTCTTCGGCGTGATCAGCGCCAGCGTCTCCTCGGCCGAGAAGGCGAAGCCGTTGGCCTCGCGGATCGGCACCGGGACCGGGGTGGCGCCGGTGTGCTCGATCATGGAGCGGTAGATGGGGAAGCCGGGGTCCGGATAGAGGATCTCCGCCCCCGGCTCGCCGAACAGGCGGATGGCCGCATACATGGTGACCTTGCCGCCGGGCATGATCATCACGAGGTCCGGGTCCACCTCCACGCCGTAGCGGCGGTTGAGGTCGGCGGCCACGGCCTCGCGCAGGGGCAGGATGCCGACCGAGGGCGTGTAGCCATGCTGGCCGTCGCGCAGCGCCTTCACGGCGGCCTCGACGATATGGTCCGGGGTGCGGAAATCCGGCTGGCCGATGCCCAGATTGAGAATGGACCGCCCCTGGCCGGCCAGCGCGGTGGCGCGCGCCAGAACGGCGAAGGCGTTTTCCTCGCCGATGCGGTCGAAGGGGGCGGTGGTGGTCAGCATGGCGGGTTCCTCGGCGCGGCGGCCCCGCACCCGGCATCTGGCGCGCCGCTCGGCGGGGGAGGCACTGGATAGCAAAGATGGGAGGGGGAGGGGAGTGGGGATCGCCTCCCGTCACGGCTCGCCCGCTTCTTTGGCCGAACCGTCCGGATCCGTGCCGCGATCCGGTGGCGGTAATTGTGCGCTGCGCCGCCTTCTGGTTTATATGCAACCGGTCCGCTACCCGCATTCACCTCACGCTCCCGGGGAAAGCACGCACCATGGGATCCCTGGATCAGTGGAGGCCGCCGAGCTGGCGCGTGGCCATCGTGGCGGGGGCGATCCTCGTCGCGGGCCTCGCCGCGACCCTGGCGGCCGGAGCGCTGGCGCAGCACGTCATCCGGGCCAACACCCAGGCCCGGTTTTCCGCCGATACGGCCGAGATGGCCTCGGCCGTGGGCGAGCGCGTGCGGGCCCACGCCGAAGTGTTGGTGAGCATGCAGGGGCTCTACGCCTCGGTGGGGCGCATCGATCGCGCCCAGTTCCAGCGCTATGTGGACGTGCTCGACCTGGTGCGCCGCTATCCCGGCTTCGAGGCGCTCCAGGTGCTCCGGCACGTGACGCCGGAGGCCCTCGATGCCTTCGTTGCCGAGGCGCGCGCCGACACCAGCACCGATCCGCGCGGCCAGCCGCGCTTCACGGTCCATCCGCCCGGACCGCGCCCGGTCTACAACATCATCCAGTTCGTGGAGCCCATGCGGGGCAACGAGCGGGTGCTGGGCTTCGATGTCGGCTCCAACCCGGCGCAGCTCGACAGCCTGGTGCGTGCGGCGGAGACCGGGCGCATCGTCGCCACGCCGCCGGTCAAGCTGCTGCAGGACGACAGCGGGGGGCTCGGTTTCATCCTGCGCGCGCCGCTCTACAAGGCCGGCGAGCTGACCGCCACCGTGGAGCAGCGCCGCAACGCCTTGCTCGGCTTCGCCGCAGCGGTCTATCGCGCCAACGATCTCATGCGCGGCGTGCTCGACGCCCGCACCCTCCAGCAGATGAATGTGCGGGTGGTCGACCGCGGCTATGCCCGGATGACCGCCGAAGGCATCGTCACCGCCGAGCCGGCGGATCCGGCGGCCGCGGCCGTGCTGCTCTATGACAGCCGCGAGCCCAACCTCCAGGTGTTGACGCCGGTGGCGGCCGTGCCCATCGGCATCGCCGCGGAGCGGGCGCTGGTGGTGGGCGACAGGCTCTGGCTCCTCCACTTCGCCGCGCGGGCCGGATCAAGCTACGAGACCGACCGCGCCATTCCCGCTCTGGTACTCGCCAGCGGCGCGGTGATCAGCCTGCTGCTGGCCCTCATGGCGCTGTCGCTGATGCGCGCGGGCCGGCTTTCCCGCAGCCTCGGCGCCCTCGATGCCGAGCAGCGGGCACTGGTGGAGAACCCGCTGGCCGGCATCCTTTTCACGCAGGGGCGCAAGGTGGTGCGCGGCAATCGCCGCATGGGCGAGCTGTGCGGACGCGCGCCGGAGGCACTGACCGGCCTCGATGTGGGGGAGATCGCCGCGCGGCCGCAGGATGTCGCCGCCTTCAACGAGGCGCTCGCCGCCATCGCCGCGGGCGGAACCGCCGCCCTCGAGCTTCATCTCAAGCGCGCCGACGCCCCGGCCGTCGTCGTCGATGCCTTCGGCCGTCCGCTGTTCCTGCAGGGACGGCGCGGCGGCGCGGAGGTGCTATGGGTGATGCAGGACAAGACCGACGCGCTCGCCATGGAGGCGGAGCGGCGCAGCCACGAACGCGCCCTGCGCGAGGCCAACGGACATCTCGCCCGGCTGGTCGCCGCCGCCGAGGCCCGCACCGGCGAGATCGCGCTGCTCGCCGAGCTGAGCTCCATCCTGCAATCCTGCCAGTCCACGGACGAGGTGTTCGCCTCGGTCCAGGCCTATGCGGCGCGCCTGTTTCCCGATGAGGCCGGCGCCCTCTACGTGCTCAACCGCGGGCGGGACCAGGCGGTGCGCGGCGGGCGCTGGGGCACGCCGAAGGCCGATGTGGCGACCTTCGCCCCCGACGCCTGCTGGGCGCTGCGGCGCGGCCAGACCTTCCCGGTCTCGGAGGCGAGCCGCGGCCTCGTCTGCGACCATGTGGCCGGCGCGGTGGGCGACGACGCGCCGCCCGACCATGTGTGCCAGCCGCTGATCGCGCGCAATCGCCTTCTGGGCCTGTTCTATCGCGAGCCTTCGGCCGAGGGCGCGAGCGCCTCGGCCATGCAGCTCGCCACCATGCTGGCGGAACAGGTTTCCCTCGCCCTCGCCAATATCAACCTGCGTGAGCAATTGCGCGGGCAGGCCCTGCGCGATCCGCTCACCGGCCTCGGCAACCGGCGCTTCGCGGAGGATGCGCTGGCGCTCCAGATTGCCGCCGCCGACGACGGCCGGCCCCTGGCGCTGGCGTTGCTGGATCTCGATCATTTCAAGCAGATCAACGATACCTACAGCCACGAGGCCGGTGATGCGGTGCTGCGCGCCATCGGCGACGTGCTGCGGGCCAATACGCGCCAGAGCGACGTGATCGCCCGCTATGGCGGCGAGGAATTCCTGCTGGTGCTGCCCAATACCGGGCCCGACGGGGCACTGGCGGTGGCGAACCACCTGCTGGACGCGGTGCGTGACCTGAGGGTGCTGTGGCCGGGCGGCGTGCTGGACGGCATTACCGGCTCCATGGGCGTTGCCGTCTTCCCGACCCATGTCAGCCGGCCGGACGACCTGATCGTCGCCGCCGACGCCGCGCTCTATCGCGCCAAGGCGCAGGGCCGCGACCGCGTGGCCAGCGCCGCCCCGGCCGAAGCGGCCGAGCCGCGCGAGACGCCCGCCATGGACGCGGTGGACTGACACCGTCCGTCAGGGGGCAGGCGGGCATTCATTTCGACCGGATCGGACGCTCTTTCCCGCCCGGCATCAAGCTCCGCCACGATGGCGCCGAAAGCTGAACGTGGCGCGTGCCCGGTGGCGCTGCCGACAGGGAGCGCGGCGGAAATGGAGCAGGCCCCGGAAGGGGCGGCGTGGAGCGGGAAAAGGCAGGGGCGCGTGGTAGCAGCGGGCGGACTTGAACCGCCGACCTCCGGGTTATGAATCCGGCGCTCTCACCAACTGAGCTACGCTGCCACGCTGGGAGACGCGCTTATAGGGGCGGCGCGGATCGGGTGTCAAGAAAGCGGACGGCGCGGCACGCGGCCCCGCCCCCGATTTCCACCGGGCCGCCGCACCGGCCTACGGGATCAGCGCGCCCGCTTCTTGATGCGCGCCAGCTTGAAGAAGCCCACCGGGAACACCGGCGAAATCTCGATCACTTCCATGTCGGGGTAGCGCGCCGCCCAGTTCCGCAGGCGCGACGCCTTGAAGGCGATGCTCCAGCCTACCTTCTTGACCAGCGGGGCGAGTGCCGCCTCGATGTGCATGACGGGGCCTTCGTCCGCCCCGAGCTTGGAGGCGATCACGATCTCCCCGCCGGGCTTCAGCACCCGGTACATCTCGTCGAGCGCGCCTTCCGGGTCCGGCACCAGGGTGATGACGAAGGGCACGGTGACGGCGTTGAAGCTCTCGTCGGCAAAGCCGAGATTGCAGGCGTCCATGGCGGCGAGCAGGCCGACCTGAGACAGGGAGCGCTCAACCTTCTTCTCCACCGCCTTCTGCAGCATGTGGAAGGACAGGTCGATGCCCGTCACCTGCGTGCCCTTCGGGTAATAGGGCAGCACCAGCCCGGTGCCCACGCCCACTTCCAGGATGCGGGGGCCGCAGGCGGCGGCGGCGGCGGCGGCCTTGCGCTGGGCGTCCGCCAGCAGCTTCACATAGACCTTGTCATAGATGGGCGCCCACTTGGCATAAGCGCGCTTCTGTCCTTCAAGATCGTACTGGACCGCCATTCTCAGTCTCTCCCGGCCGGAAAGGGCCGCTTTCGGACGTTGCCTCAGGCCACTTCGGCGACGCTCTTCGCCACCCGTTCCGCCCGCATGATGGTGCCGCCGCCCAGAAGCCGCGCGGCGGCGCCGGCGTCATCGTAGAGCACGCAGGCCTGTCCCGGCGCAACGCCCTCTTCGCCTACCGCCAGATGCACCGCCGGCGTGCCGTCCGCCGCGCGTGCAAGATGCGCCGGCACCGGGGGGCGGGTGGAGCGCACCTTCACATAGACTTCCGCCTGTCGCGCCAGCGCCTCGGCGAAGGGCATGTCGCCGAGCCAGTTCACG
This sequence comes from Xanthobacter autotrophicus, assembly GCF_030015065.1. Classification (GTDB taxonomy): domain Bacteria; phylum Pseudomonadota; class Alphaproteobacteria; order Rhizobiales; family Xanthobacteraceae; genus Xanthobacter; species Xanthobacter autotrophicus_D. The sequence continues at coordinate 9,608 of NZ_JAIVFN010000114.1, forward strand.
TCGCTGATGGCGATGGCGCTCACGATGAGCGCCTCGCGCGGGCCGACCCGCACCTCGCGCCGAGCCGCATCAATGGCGATCACGTAGAGCGGCTCCGGCGTGGCGATGCCGAGGCCCTTCCTTTGGCCGATGGTGTAGTGCATGACGCCGCGATGGCGGCCGAGCACGCGGCCGTCCAGATGCACGATGTCGCCCGGCTCGGCGGCCTCGGGGCGCAGGCGCTGCACCACCTCCGCATAATCGCCGCCGGGGACGAAGCAGATGTCCTGGCTGTCCGGCTTGTCCGCCACCGGCAGGCCGAACTCGCCCGCCAGCACGCGCACGTCCGTCTTCTGCATCCCGCCGAGGGGGAAGCGCAGGCGCTCCAGCTGGGCCGCGGTGGTGGCATAAAGGAAATAGGACTGGTCGCGCGCCTCTTCCGCAGCGCGGTAGAGGCCGCGCCGTCCGTCCGGCAGCGCGCGGCTCGCCACATAATGGCCGGTGGCGAGATAGCGCGCGCCCAGCTCCTCGGCGGTGGCGAGCAGGTCGCGGAACTTCACCGTGCGGTTGCAGTCCACGCAGGGAATGGGGGTGACGCCCGAAGCGTAGCTGGCGGCGAAGCGGTCGATCACCTCTTCCTTGAAGCGGCTTTCGTAATCGAGCACGTAATGGGGAATGCTCAACGTGCGCGCCACCTCGCTGGCGTCGTAGATGTCCTGCCCCGCGCAGCAGGCGCCGCGGCGGTGGGCCGCCTCGCCATGGTCGTAGAGCTGGAGGGTGACGCCCACCACGTCATAGCCGGCGCGGGCATAGAGCCCGGCCACCACGGAGGAATCCACCCCGCCCGACATGGCCACCACCACGCGGGTGGAGGCGGGATCGCCGTCGGTGTCGAGGAGGGGGAGGTGGGTCATGGTCGCGCTGTGGTTGCCCGGCTGCGGGTGCCGCACGTTAGGCCGCGGGGCCGCGTGGTGCAAATGGGTCGCATCCTTCAGGCCACGGGAGCAAGGCGAAATCGGGGCCGGGCACGGTTCGAACGCGCCCCGGCCCCGTCATGCGGGCCTCGGCGTCACCTTTGACCCGGCGTCGCCTTCTGGCCCGCTCCCGTTCGTCCCGGCCTCACTTGCACTCCTGCGTGGCCCGGTCCAGGGCCTGGCCGAGGCCGGTGAGGGAATATTTGTCCGTGGTCGGGTTGCCGCGCAGCGAGGTGGAGACGACCTGGAGGTCCTTGCCGCGGCGCATGGCGTCCACGAGCTTGGCCTCGTCCGCCACGTTGCGCACCCAGGCGCCCTCGTTCTTGGTGTAGAGCTGGAGCGTCATGCTGCCGACGGTGAGGGTCGCGTCCGAGCCTTCCTTCAGCGGGAAGCCCATGGTGACGGTCACCTCGTTCTTCACGTTCTCGCTGGGGCGGGTGGAGACGAAGAAATAGGCCGGGTCGCGCTTCAGCCCCTCGGGGGCGCGGCTCTTGGGCTGGGAGATGGCGTAGCACACCTTGGGGTTGGTCGTGGAGACGTAGACGCTCCAGTCCCCGAACTGCGCCACGGACTTGGACTGGGGCTGGCCCTGCGCGGCGGCGGGGGCCGCGAGCGCGCCGGCGAGGAACACGCCCAGGAGAGTCGGATGGACACGAGGAAGCGTCATGGCTTCTCCTATTTCATCAAGGCCCTTCAGGCGAGCCGGACGAGCGCGCGACCCATTTAGAGGAATCGTGCTCTCACTCTATGAACAGAGACGAATTCGGCGTTGAGAGCGGAGCGCTCCGCGGCTCCGTCCAAACGCATCCGGCTCCGGAAGCGTGACCGCTGTCGGGTAGCGGCGCAGGCAGTCAAAAAAATGGCGAGCAAAAATACCAGACCACGTCTTGCGTTTTCATAAACCAGAGGCTCCGCTCCGCCTGAGGCGTCGGGCATGCCATCGAATGATTCGAAGCAGCATGCGGCTTCGCGCGGCAGGGGGGCCGGCGATCCCTGGGCACGGAGCGCGTCTGAAGGGGCCAGACTGCCGTTGAGGAATGAGTGTGTATCCGGAGCTTTTGTGCCGCGGGGTTAAATTTTGGTAACCCGTCCCCGGTCCATCCGTCACAGAAGGTGAGCCCATGAAAGCGGTCGTCTGCGTGCGCCATGCTCCCCCCGAGGCCCTCGAAATCCAGGAATTGCCAGATCCTGTGCCCGCTCCGGGCGAGGTGGTGGTGGCGGTCTCGGCCATCGGGCTCAATTTCTTCGACACGCTGATCATCCGCGACCTCTATCAGGTCAAGCCGGACCTGCCATTCTCACCGGGGGCCGAGTTTGCGGGTCATGTGGCGGCGCTGGGGGAGGGTGTCACCGGCTTTGCGGTGGGCGAGCGCGTGTGCGGCTATGTCACCCACGGCGCGGCACGGGAGATGGTGGTGGTGCCGGCGCCGTTCCTGGCGCGGGTGCCGGACGACGTCGATCTCGTGAAGGCCGCAGGCCTCATCGTCACCTACGGCACGGCGCTCTACGCCCTGCGCGAGCGCGGCGAGCTGAAGGCCGGCGAGAGCCTCGCCGTGCTCGGCGCCTCGGGCGGGGTGGGGCTCGCGGCGGTGGAGATCGGGCGCATCATGGGCGCGCGCATCCTCGCCTGCGCCTCGTCCGCCGAGAAGGTCGCCTTCGCCAGGGAGCACGGCGCGGACGAGGGCTTCGACTACGCCCAGGGCGACCTCAAGGCTGCCCTCAAGGCCTTCGGCGGAGCGAAGGGGCTCGACGTGGTCTATGATCCGGTGGGTGGCGAGATGGCCGAGCAGGCGTTGCGCGCCCTCGGCTCCCTCGGCCGTTTCCTCGTGGTGGGGTTCGCCGCGGGCGAGATCCCGAAGATCCCGCTCAACCTGCTGCTGGTGAAGAATTGCGATGCCCGCGGCATCGCCTTCGGCGCGGTGGCGCGCAGCAACCCGGCCTGGCTTGCGGGGGTGGTGGCGGAACTGATGGAGCATGCGCGGACAGGTCGCATCTCCGCCCATGTGGACAAGACCTTCCCACTGGAGCGCTGCGTCGATGCGCTGGGCGAGATCGCCGGGCGACGGGTCAAGGGCAAGGTGGTGCTCACCACCGGCCGCTGATCGCGCGCCCTGCGGGCTCAGTCCGCCTTGTCCGCGAGGCGGGTGAGGGCGTCGCGCGCGGCGGCGTAGTGATCGGCCTTCACGTTGCTGGACAGCAGCTTCAGCGCCGCCATCAGCACCGCCGCATCGTCGCTGAAGCCGATGAGGGGGAAGATGTCCGGCGCGATGTCCAGCGGCAGGATGAAATAGGCGAGTGCCGCCAGAAGCGTCGCGCGCACCTTGAGCGGCGTCTCGCGGTCGAAGGCGGCGTAATAGCTCGCCACCGCATCCTCGGCGAAGGGGACGGACGCGGCGGTTGCCTTGATCTTCTTCCAGAAGCCGCGGCGCACGCTCTCTTCGTCGCGCGCCGCCTTGTCCCGCTCGTCGGGGGAGAGGCCGTCGGGGCCGAACGCATCGTCACGCAGGGTAGTGCTGGTCATACCTGTCATTTGGGAAGGCCCCGGCCGGCCGCAAGGCCCCGCAGCCCGTCCTCACAGCAGCGGATAGGCAGCCTCGACCAGATAGGGGCCGCCGCCCACCGAATCGCGCGAGGAGAACAGCACGAAGCGCGGCACGTGGAAGGAGGGGCTGCGATAGTGCCCGCGGGTGGCGAGATAGTCGGCCACTTGCCGCGAGGACGCGTCGCGCAGCCGGGCCAGGGTCACGTGGGGCTTGTAGTTGCGCCCTTCCGCGCCGAGGCCGAGGCGCTGCATGATACGCTCCTGCTCCGCCTGCAGCTCCATGAGGGCGGGATTTGCCTTCACCGCCGCGAACACGGCGCGCGGCTTGTGGCCGCCGAACTGGTCGATGCCGTCCAGCATCAGGTCGAAGGCGGGCCGGCGCACCTGGCCGAGCATCAGCATGATGTCGCGGCCGGTGGCGTCGTCCACGTCGCCGACGAAGCGCAGGGTGACGTGATAATTCTCGGGATCGATCCAGCGGGCGCCCGAAAGCCCGCCGCGCAGCAGCGACAGGCCGAGCCCGACCTCGCGGGGGATCTCGATGGCGGTGAACAGTCGCGGCATGAAACCCTCCGCGATCGGCCGACCCTGCGCGAGGGGTCGACGCTGGCAGCGCCGGCGCCGGGGCGGAACCGCCCGGTGGAGCGACGATGGCGCAAGTGAAGAAGATTCGCGCCGGGAAGAAAAGGGAGGCGGCCCCGCAAGGCCGCCTCCCGCTGTGCATCGGGCGCGCGGCGCGCCCTTTTCATGTGCCGTGCGGACCGGCGGCGCGGCTCAGCGCCTGCGTTCCCCGCCACCCTGCGGGCGGGCTCGCTGCTGCGGCCTCGCATTCTGCTGGGGCCGGGCCCGTTGCTGGGGCCGGGCATTCTGCTGCGGGCGTGCCCGCTGCTGGGGTCTCGCATTGGGCTGGGGCCGCTGCTTGGGCCGGGCGTTCTGCTGCGGACGATTGCGCGTCTGTCCCGCATTCGGGCGCTGGCTCGGGCGGCTCGGACCCGCGGAGGGACGCTCGGGCCGATTTTGTCCGGCACCGGGCCGGTCCGGCCGGTTGGGACGATCCGTTCCCGCGCCGGGGCGCTCGGGGCGGCTCGGACCCGCGCCGGGCCGATCCGGACGACCGGGGCCGGCATCGGGACGGCCGGGACGGTCCGGGCGACCGGGACCCGCGCCGGGACGATCGGGACGGCCGGGACCGGCATCGGGACGGCCGGGGCCTGCGCCGGGGCGATCCGGGAAGCCCGGACGACCCGGAATCGCTCCGGGCCGATCGGGGAAGCCGGGGCGACCGGGGCCTGCGCCGGGGCGACCGGGGCCTGCGCCGGGACGATCCGGGCGGCCGGGACGGCCGGGCGGAGGCACGCCGGGGCGGCCGGGACGCCAGGGTCCGGGACCCCAGGCCGGAGGCCGCGGGCCGGGTCCGGGGCCCCAGCCCCAATGGGGTGGGCGGTGCCAGCCGGGAGGCGTCACCCACACCGTGTTCCAGCCGCGATTGTTCCAGCCCCAGCGGTTGTTCCACGCCGAACCCACCAGCACGCCGCCGCCGAACAGCAGCGCGCCGGTGGCGAAGGTGGTGAACACGCTGGAACTGTCATAGACCGGCACATACACCCGCTCGGGGTTGGCCGGCTGGATGTAGATGGTGCGCTGGCCGCCTTCCTCGCGGGTGGTGACCACCTGCTGGGGCGTCGTCTTCAGGTTGCCGACGCTTTCGGCCTTGGCGCGCAGCATCTGGATGGTGGTGGACACATCCTGCGGCTGGGTGGCGAAGGCGAGGCCGATGGATTCCGTCCACTCCATGTGGTCGTGCAGCAGCCGGACCACGTCCGGGAACCGCGCCAGCGCCTTGACCGACGAATCCCAGTCCTTGGCGTCCACCTGGGCGAAGTTGCGGGCCTGCACCAGGCGCGGATTGGCCGTGATCCAGTTGTAGGCATCGACGATCTGCTCGGGGAACAGTGTGGCCGGGAACAGGATCGCCAGCAGCGGGTCAGGATAGAGCGCCAGCGGGCCGAGGAGATATTCGAGGTCCGAGAGCGAATAGACCGGCGCGGTGTCCGCCGGCTGCGCCGCGGGAGCGGCGGCCAGGGGCGCCTGGGCCGCGGCGGGCGGCTGCGGGGGCTGAATGTCGGGCGCCGGCTGCGCGGGGGGCATCGGCTGGGCCTGGGC
>NZ_JAIVFN010000115.1 GCF_030015065.1 Xanthobacter autotrophicus
GGGGAGGGGCGCTGGGGCCATGTTGCGTTCCGGCTGTTTCGTGCGTCCGCGGCGCCCGCGGCGCTGCGGAACGTCCGCGCTGCCGTGCTGCCGCCTTATTCTGACTGTCCCTGAGGCGCGTTCACCTGCAAGGTTCGCCCTAACGTGAAGACCGGCGCATTGACCAGGGGTCCGGTGGACGCCAGTGTCCGGCAGTCTCGTAGCCTGCGCCGCCCCATGCGCCAAGGGGCATCGCGGGGGCATCGTGAAGGAGGCCGGCATTGCCGGGCTCGTCGGAGGCCGGGCGTAGGGACGGGTTCGGGGCATGCTGCAAGGCGCGCTCCGGGGGTGCCGGTTCAGGTCGGGCGGGGATGCCCGCCGTCGTTACGCCTGTGCCGCCATGGATGGCCGGCGCAGATCAGAGGGATCGAGGAAACGGATCGAAGCCGAGCACATGCCCATGCCGTCCTTTGTGCTGTCTTTTCAGTCGCTTGTCCGGGCATCCGGCGGGGTCCTCGCTCGCGGCCTGTGCCTTGCTGCGGCGGTGGCCCTGCCACTTGAAGCCGCGGTTGCGCAGGAGGCGCCCCGCAAGGGGCCGAGCACCATCCGCGACACCGAGATCGAGGTGCTGCTGAAGGATTATACCCGCCCCATCCTCAAGGCGGCGGGCCTCGCCCAGCAGAATGTCGAGGTGGTGCTGATCTCGGAACGCTCGTTCAACGCCTTCGTGGCCGACGGCAAGCGCATCTTCGTCAACACCGGCGCCCTCGTTGATTCGACCACGCCAAACCAGATCATCGGCGTGCTGGCCCACGAGACCGGCCATATCGCCGGCGGCCACCTCGCCCGCATGCGGGAGCAGCTGGCGGGGGCGCAGACCATGGCCATCGTCGCCATGCTGCTGGCGGCCGGCGGCATGGCGGCCGGCGCGGCGGGCGGCATGAGCGGCCGCGACCTCGGCAATGTGGGCGGCGCGGCCATGTCGGCGCCGCAGGAGATGATCCGCCGCTCGCTCCTCTCCTACCAGCGGGGCGAGGAGGCGGCGGCCGACCGCTCGGCGGTGAAGTATCTGGATGCCACCCGCCAGTCCTCCAAGGGCATGCTGGAGACCTTCCAGCGCTTCCAGAACGACCAGCTCTTCATCAGCCAGCGGGTGGACCCCTATTCGCTGAGCCATCCCATGGCGCGTGAGCGCATCGCGGCGCTCGAACAGCTCGCCAAGGCGAGCCCTTATTACGAGACCAGGGATCCGGCCGCGCTGCAGGCCCGCCACGACCTCATGCGGGCCAAGCTGATCGGCTTCATGGAGCGGCCGGAGACGGTGGCGCGGCGCTATCCGCCGTCCGACACGTCAATGGCGGCGCAATATGCCCGTGCCATTTCCGCCTACCGATTCGGCAACGTGAACGGCGCCGTTGCCCAGATCGACGCGCTGATCGCGCGCGATCCGGCCAACCCGTATTTCTACGAGCTGAAGGGCCAGGCGCTGCTGGAAGCCGGCCGTGCCGGCGAATCGGTCGCGCCGCTGCGCAAGGCGGTGGCCATGACCGGAGGCGCGCCCCTCATCCGCGCCATGCTGGGGCAGGCCCTGGTGGAGGCGGGCAATCCCTCCTACAACCAGGAGGCGATCCGCGAGCTGATCCAGGCGACCCAGCGCGATCCCAATTCGGCTTCGGGCTGGCGCGCCTTGTCCATGGCCTATGGCCGCTCCGGCGACCTTGCCAATGCCGATCTGGCCGCGGCCCAGAGCAGCTTCGCCCAGGGCGATTTCAAGATCGGACGCGAGCTGGCCGCCCGCGCCCGCCAGCGCTTTCCGCAAGGGTCGCCCGGCTGGCTGAAGGCCGACGACCTCGTGAACTTCAAGCCGCCAAAGAGCGCGGCCAACCAGTAGCGCCGGCACCCCAGCGTTTTACCTTTTCACCCATGGAGATCTGAATGCCCCCCCATCTGGGCTCGCCCACCACCAGCCTTCGGCGTCTCGCGCCCCGGCTCTTCTCGCTGGCGCTGGCCGCCGTTTCGGCTGTCATCCTGGTCGCGCGCCCGGCGGCGGCGTTCACCGACGACGAGAAGAAGGAGCTCGGCGGCATCATCCGTGAGTATCTGATCCAGAATCCGGAAGTGCTGCAGGAGGCCATCTCGGTCCTCGAATCCCGCCAGATGGTTGCGGAAGCGAGCCAGCGCAGCAAGGCGGTGGGCGAGGTGCGGCAGCTTCTGGTGGACAGCCCGCGCGGCGTCGTGGTGGGCAATCCCAAGGGTGACGTCACCCTCGTCGAGTTCTTCGATTACAATTGCGGCTACTGCAAGAAGGCGCTCTCCGACCTGCAGGACCTCATCAAGGAAGATCCCAAGCTGCGCGTGGTGCTGAAGGAATTCCCGGTGCTCGGCCCGGGTTCCGTGGAAGCCGCGCAGGTGGCGGTGGCGGTGCGCATGGTGGCACCGGAGAAGTACATGGCCTTCCACCAGGCGCTGCTCAACGGCCGTGGCCAGGCGGACCGTGCCAAGGCGCTGGCGGCGGCCAAGGAGGTGGGCATCGACCCGGCCCTGATCCAGAAGCAGGCGACCTCGCCCGAACTCAACGCCACCCTCGACGAGAGCATGAAGCTCGCCGAGGCGCTGGCCCTGAACGGCACCCCCTCCTACGTGGTGGGCGATCAGGTGGTGATCGGCGCGGTGGGCGCCGACAAGCTGAAGGCCGCCATCGCCGAGGCGCGCAAGCACCCTCCGGCTGCCAAGGGCGGCGCGAAGTAAGGCTCCAGGCCCGGTGCCTGTCCCCGCTGCCGGTCCCCCTGGCCGATGAACGTCAAGCCAAGCCGGGGCCGCAAGCCCCGGCATTCACAAAAACGACAGATATGAAGGGCTGCTGCGCGGCCTGCGCTCTTTCCATGCGGCCCAAGCGCCCCTATAAGGCAGCGACCCGGCCGAATGGAGCCGGCGGCAGATCAGTCACGGATGTCAGATACCGTCCACGTCCTGAACGGGCCGAACCTCAACCTTCTCGGCACCCGAGAGCCCGGCATCTACGGCGCGGCGACGCTCGCCGACGTCGAGGCGCTGTGCCGTGCCGAAGGCGCGGCGCTCGGCTTCGAGATCGTCTTCCGCCAGTCCAATTCGGAAGGCGCGCTGGTGGATTTCATCCAGGCTGCGCGGGGTGCGCGCGGCATCGTGCTGAATGCGGCAGCCTATACCCACACCTCCGTCGCCCTGCGCGATGCGGTGGCGGCGGTGGGGGTACCCACCATCGAGGTGCACCTGTCGAACGTATTCGCGCGGGAGGCGTTCCGCCACCATTCGTATCTGTCGCCGGTGGTGCGCGGCGTGATCTGCGGCTTCGGGCCGCAGAGCTACGTGCTGGGGCTCAGGGCCCTCGCCGGCCTGCCGCCAACCCCGTGACATTCCTTTTCCACACTCGCCCTCGTGCGGCCCGATCCGGCCTGCAGATCCGGCCGGCAAGAGCAGGAACATGATGAAGCCCTCGAACCCTCCCATCGACACCGCCATCGTCAAGGAGATCGCCGATCTCCTCTCGGGCAGCGACCTGACCGAGATCGAGGTGGAGCACGAGGGCCTGCGCATCCGCGTGGTGCGCGCGCCCGCACCCGTCACCATTGCCCAGACCCCGTTCGCAGCGGCGGCGCCGGTCGCCGCCGCGTCCGCAGCCGTCGCGTCCGCCGCCGAGGCGGCCGTCACCGATCTCTCCAAGCATCCGGGCGTCGTCCCCTCGCCGATGGTGGGCACCGCCTATCTGTCGCCCGAGCCCGGCGCCGCCGCCTTCGTCGAGGTGGGCGCGAGCGTGAAGGAGGGCCAGACGGTGCTCATCGTCGAGGCCATGAAGACCATGAACGCCATCCCGGCGCCGCGTTCGGGCACGGTGACGCGCATCCTCGTGGGCAACGCCCAGCCCGTGGAATATGGCGAGCCGCTGCTCATCATCGAATGAGCCGGCGGTCCGAGGCGCCTTCGAGCGAAATGGATACCGGTTCGCGTGACGACCACGCGCTCATGCAGAAACGTGGAGCCTTCGCGCGGTTCGGCGCAGCGCGAAGCGGCTCCAGAGGCAGGCACCGCTGATGTTCAGAAAAATCCTCATCGCCAACCGCGGCGAGATCGCGCTGCGCATCCTGCGCGCCTGCAAGGAGCTGGGCATCGCGACGGTCGCGGTGCATTCCACCGCTGATGCCGACGCCATGCATGTGCGCCTCGCCGACGAGAGCGTGTGCATCGGCCCGCCGGCGGCCCGCGAAAGCTATCTCAACATTCCCTCCCTGCTCGCCGCCTGCGAGATCACGGGGGCGGATGCGGTGCATCCCGGCTATGGTTTCCTCGCCGAGAATGCCCGGTTCGCGGAGATCCTGGCGGACCACAACATCCACTTCATCGGTCCCAAGGCGGAGCATATCCGCATTATGGGCGACAAGATCGAAGCCAAGAAAACCGCCCAGTCGCTCGGTATCCCGGTGGTGCCCGGCTCCGAGGGCGGCATCCACTCGGACGAGGAGGCGCATCGCGTCGCCGAAGAGATCGGCTTCCCCGTGCTGGTGAAGGCGGCTGCCGGAGGCGGCGGGCGCGGCATGAAAGTGGCGATGACCAAGGAGGACCTGTCCCAGGCCCTCTCCACCGCCCGCACCGAGGCCAAGGCCGCCTTCGGCGACGATGCCGTCTATCTGGAGAAGTACCTGTCCACGCCGCGCCACATCGAGGTGCAGGTGCTGGGCGACGGCAAGGGCCACGCCATCCATCTCGGCGAGCGCGACTGCTCGCTGCAGCGTCGCCACCAGAAGGTGTGGGAGGAGGCGCCCTCGCCGGTGATCACTCCCGAGCAGCGGGCCGAGATCGGCGAGACCTGCGCCAAGGCCATGCGCGACCTCGGCTATATCGGGGTGGGGACCATCGAGTTCCTGTACGAGAACGGACGCTTCTACTTCATCGAGATGAACACCCGCATCCAGGTGGAGCATCCGGTGACGGAGATGGTCACCGGCATCGACCTGATCAACGAGCAGATCCGGGTCGCCGCCGGCGAGCCCCTGACCCTCACCCAGAAGGACGTGGTGATCGAGGGCCACGCCATCGAGTGCCGGGTGAATGCCGAGCACCCCACCACCTTCCGCCCCTCGCCGGGCAAGATCACGCACTATCACGTGCCGGGCGGCCTCGGCATCCGCGTGGATTCCAACGCCTACCAGGGCTACGTGATCCCGCCCACCTATGACAGCCTGGTGGGCAAGCTGATCGTGCACGGCAAGACGCGCGACGAATGCCTGCGCCGGCTGCGGCGGGCGCTGGACGAGTTCGTGGTGGACGGCATCGACACCACGCTGCCCCTCTTCCGCACCCTGGTGCGCACCCGCGCCATTGCGGAGGGCCAGTACGACATCCATTGGCTGGAGCACTTCCTCTCCGAGGGCGAAGGCAAGACCGCCGGCTGACATGGCGCGCCACCACGCGGTTGCCGGTATCCCGGTTGAGGGTGTGGAAGCGCAGCTTCTCGCGTTCCGTGGTGGCGGGCGTCATGGCCACGCGGCAGGTGACGAGGGACAGCTTCAGTCACCCTTTCCGGAATGGGCGCTGCGCCATGGCCGACCTTCGGATATCAGTCGCGGGAGACGTGCCCGGGCTTGCCCTTGCGGCTGGTGGATGCGAGCTCGGACAGTTCCTGCTCGGTCATGGTCTCCACCATCTGCCTTGAAGCGCCCTTGAGTTCACTCTTCCTGCGCTCCCCGCGCTTGGCTGCGAGGGCCGCGCCTGCCGCCATCTGCTGCGCCTTGGATTTTGCCGGCATCGCCGCCTCCTCCCGGGTTTCGCCCGATCCTTCGCCCGCGGTCACCGCCCGTCGCGCGCCGGGGTGCGTCCTTTCAGAATCTGAAGCTCCGCTTGCGCCCACAACTCGCGGTCGCGGCCCTGCGGACAGCCTTCCTCGCGCCAGAGCGCGCGGGCGCGCCGGCTGATCTGCTCGCGCTCGGTGGGGGTGAGGCCGCTCGCTGCGGTGTCGGAGGCCGGGGTATGGCTTTCGCTGGTGTGGGGCACGGTTTCCTCCACATGGGCTGGATCATGGACGCACGGCGGCGCGCCCTTCCCGCCAGATCAACGACCGGCGTGCGGGCTGGTTCCCGCTCGCCACCGGGGCGGCTACAAGGAGTGGGAATCAAGAAGAGGAGACGGCGATGGCGAGCTTCCCCCGCACCGGCGAGATCGTCGCCGAGGTCAAGGCGATCCTGGAGCGGCTGGGGGTCTCGCCGGATTGCCTGTCGGGCCCCGATGCGGCGCGCACCCCGCTGACCGGCGAGGTGGTCGCCCATGTGGGCGCGCAATGGGGTGCCTTTGGCTTAAGCCCCGCCGACCTTGGACCTGATCCGGTGGAGGCCGCCATCGGCCGGGCCCATGCGGCGTTCCTGCACTGGCGCAGCGTGCCCGCGCCGCGCCGGGGCGAGTTGGTGCGACTGCTGGGGGAGGAATTGCGCGCCGCCAAGGCCGACCTTGCCGCGCTGGTGACGCTGGAGGCGGGCAAGATCGCCTCCGAGGGCGCCGGCGAGGTGCAGGAGATGATCGACATCTGCGATTTCGCCACCGGTCTCTCGCGCCAGCTCCACGGCCTCACCATCGCCACCGAGCGTCCCGACCACCGCATGATGGAGACCTGGCACCCCATGGGGGTGGTGGGCGTCATCTCCGCCTTCAACTTCCCGGTGGCGGTGTGGTCGTGGAACGCGGCGCTCGCCTTGGTGTGCGGCAATGCGGTGGTGTGGAAGCCGTCCGAGAAGACCCCGCTCACCGCGCTCGCGGTGGATGCCATCTTCGCCCGCGCCGCCGCCCGCTTCGGCGATGCGCCGGCGGGGATCGCCACGCTCGTGCTCGGCGGCCGCGAGGCGGGCGAGGCGCTGGTGGACGACCCGCGCGTCGGCGTGGTCTCGGCCACCGGGTCCACCGCCATGGGCCGGGCCGTGGCGCCCCGCATCGCGCGGCGGTTCGGCCGGGCGATCCTGGAGCTGGGCGGCAACAATGCCGCCATCGTCTGCCCCTCCGCCGATCTCGATTTGACCCTGCGGGCGGTGGCGTTCGCCGCCATGGGCACGGCCGGGCAGCGCTGCACCAGCCTGCGCCGCCTCTTCGTGCATGAGAGCGTCTATGATGCGCTCATGCCGCGGCTTCATCGGGCCTATGGCTCGGTGCCGGTGGGCGATCCGCGGGAGGCGGGCACGCTGGTGGGGCCGCTCATCGACGAGGACGCCTACACCGCCATGCAGTCGGCGCTGGAGGATGCCCGCGCCGCCGGCGGCATCGTCACCGGCGGCGCGCGACTGGGCGCGGAGGACGCGCTCGACGCCTATTATGTGCGCCCCGCTTTGGTGGAGATGCCGCTCCAGGCCGATTGCGTGGCTGCCGAGACTTTCGCCCCCATCCTCTATGTGATGCGCTACGCGGCTCTCGACGAGGCGATCGCGCTCCAGAACGCCGTGCCGCAGGGCCTCGCCTCCTCCATCTTCACCACGGACCTGCGCGAGGCGGAGCGCTTCCTGTCCTCGACCGGCTCCGACTGCGGCATCGCCAATGTGAATATCGGCCCTTCCGGCGCGGAGATCGGCGGCGCCTTCGGCGGCGAGAAGGAGACCGGCGGCGGGCGCGAGGCCGGCTCCGACAGCTGGAAGGCCTATATGCGGCGTGCCACCAACACCATCAATTACGGTTCGAGGCTTCCGCTCGCCCAGGGCGTGACATTCGAGGTGGAATGACCCCCTCGACAGACGGCTCGGATTGCGCTTCAACCGATTTAAATTCAGGAGACAATTCATGAGCCTTCTTCCCAGCCCGCTCGCCATGGTGGCGAAGGCCCCCGTGGTTCCGGTCGTGGTCATCGAACGGCTGGAGGAGGCGGTGCCGCTGGCCCGCGCGCTGGTGGAAGGCGGCCTGCCCCTCATCGAGGTGACATTGCGCACGCCGGTGGCGCTGGAGGCCGTGCGCCTGATCGCGGCGGAGGTGGAGGGTGCCATCGTCGGCGCCGGAACGGTGATCGAGCGGGCCCAGATCGAGACGTCGCTGGAGGCGGGCGCCACCTTCCTGGTGAGCCCGGGCACCACACCGGACCTCCTCGCCGCCTTCACCGAGACGCCGATTCCGGTGATGGCCGGCTGTGCCTCCGCGTCGGAGGCGATGCGTCTTGCGGAACTGGGCTTCGAGGTGCTGAAGTTCTTCCCGGCCGAACCCTCGGGCGGGGCGGCGTTCCTGAAGTCCGTCGCGGGCCCGCTGCCGCACCTGCGCTTCTGCCCCACGGGTGGCATCGGCCCCTATAACGCTCCGGATTATCTCGCCTTGCCCAACGTGGTGGCCGTGGGCGGCTCCTGGGTGGTGCCGGCGGATGCCATCCGCGCGGGCGATTTCGGCAAGGTGCGCGATCTCGCCACGGCCGCCGCCGCGCTGAAGCGGGCCGCCGCCTTCGCCTGAGGGCAGGGGCGATTCATCGCCCTTGCGCTGGTTGGATCCCCCATGGCACGCCGGCGCATGGTGTCAGACAAGGACGGTTTGCACACCCGTGGACTTCACGTCTGAACCACACGTCTCGCATAGAACAGGGCGAGCAGCCGCGCCTCGGTGCGTGAGCCGGGCCGGATCGGCGCCGCGCCGCGCCGGACCCGACCAGGTAGAAGAACCAGTGCTGGTTGCGGCAGTCGAGACGGACGAGAGGGGTGCCGTTACACCCGAGTCGTTCCGCGCCGTCTTCGTCCGTGCTCCATTCGAGCAAAGGCCGGTCATGGGGCGCTACCTGAAAGATCTTGCCCTCGTGCGGCAAGGATTGAGGAAGGAAACGCCGCACGTTTCGTCTCGTTAGAGGTTCGTATTGCATGGTGGATCTCCTGTTGCAGATCCACGTGATTGCGGCCCGGTTTGGTTCCCGCACCCGTTGCCGGCGAAGGCGCCGCATGCTCTACGGTCGGGCAAAGGCGCAGGCGGGAGGAATGCCATGGTTCGCGTGTATGAGGCCGCCGAGGTGGAAGCCGCGCTGGGCTATGAGCGGCTGGTGCCGGCCCTTGGCGCCGCCTTCGCGGATGCGCAGGTGGAAGCGCCGGTGCGCCAGTCCTACGAGGTGGGGCGGGCGGGCGCGCCGGCCCATCTCCTCGCCATGCCGGCCTGGCGGCGCGGCGCCGCGCTGGGGGTGAAGATCGTCAATATCTTTCCCGCCAATGCGGCGCAGAACATGGGCTCGGTGCATGGCCTCTATGCCCTGTTCGACGGCGCCACCGGCGTGCCGAAGGCGATCCTCGACGCCGAGGCCCTCACCAACCGGCGCACCGCCGCCACCTCCGCGCTCGCCTCCACCTTCCTGTCGCGCATGAACAGCGAGACGCTGACCGTGGTGGGCACCGGCCATCTCGCCTTCCATCTGGCCCAGGGCCATTGCTTCGTGCGGCCGATCGGCCGGGTGCTGGTGTGGGGGCGGTCACTGGCGCGGGCGCAGGACATGGCCGCGCGGCTGAAGGCGCTGGGGCTTCCCGCCGAGCCGGCGGCGGACCTGTCGGCGGCGGTGCGGGCGGCGGACATCGTCACCTGTGCCACCACCTCGGTGGAGCCGCTGGTGCTGGGGCGGGACGTGAAGCCCGGTACCCATGTGGACCTGGTGGGCGCCTTCACCCCCGCCATGCGCGAGAGCGACGACGACCTGGTGGCGAAAAGCGCCGTCTATGTGGACACCTATGGCGGCGCGCTGGCGGAAGCCGGGGACCTGCTCCAGCCGGTGGCTTCGGGGCGCTGGTCGAAGGACCGCGTCGTGGCCGACCTCCACGAGCTGTGCGCCGGGCTGAAGGAGGGGCGCACCGAGAGCGAGAGCGTGACGCTCTTCAAGTCCGTGGGCGCAGCGCTTGAGGACCTCGTGGCGGCGGAGCTGGTGGCGGGCTGAGGCAGCGCCCGGCGCCCGCCCCCCGAGGGAGGGCGCCGGATGCGGAGCTCACGCCTTTGCTTCAAGCGCGGCGTCGAGCGCCTGAACGAGGCGGGGGTCGTCCGGCGTCACCCGCGGCGAGAAGCGGGCGATGACGCGCCCGTCGCGCCCCACCACGAACTTCTCGAAGTTCCACGAGACATCGGACGGGGAAGCGCTCCGGCCGGAGGGGCGCCGGCCCTCCTCGTCGGTGGTCTCGGGCCGGGCCGCCACCAGCGCGTCATAGAGCGGGTGGCGGGTGGCGCCCACCACGGAAATCTTCTCGAACATGGGGAAGGTGACGCCGTAGGTCAGGCTGCAGAAGCTGGCGATCTCGCTCTCGGTGCCGGGCTCCTGGGCGCCGAAATCGTTGGCCGGGAAGCCGAGGATTTCGAGCCCGTCGCCGTGGCGCTCCTCATACAGCTTTTCGAGCGCCCCATATTGCGGGGTGAGTCCGCATTTGGAGGCGACATTGACCACGAGGAGAACCTTGCCCCTGAAGTCGCCGAGCGTCGCCGGCGTGCCATCAATGCGTTTCAGGGGGATGTCGAACAGCGCCTGGGGCATGGGGTCCTGCCGGAATGAGTTGCGTCGGCGCGCAGGCTAGCACGCCCTCCGCTACCTTGCCGAGGTCGCCAGTGCCTGCCGGGGCGCGCCCCGGCAGCATGGTCAGGCTCAGCGCTCCAGCGCGGACAGGCGCATGTAGAGGGTCGAGCGGGCGATGCCGAGGCGGCGGGCGGCGCGGGAAAGGTTGCCGCCGCAGGCGTCCACCGCGGCGCGGATCGCCGCCTCCTCCACCGCCCTGAGGTCGGTGGCCCGCGCCGTCTCGGTCGCGCCCTCGCGGATCTCCTGCGGCAGGTCGGCGATGTCGATCAGCGGTTCCGCTCCCCCGCCAGTGCCGCCCATGGCCACCAGCATGTCCACCACATTGCGCAGTTCGCGCACGTTGCCGGGCCAGGCATAGGCCATGAGCGCCGCGTGGGCGGCCTGCGAGAAGCGCGGCGGGGGAAGCCCCGCGCGGGCGGCGGCGGCGCGGCCGAAATGGTCGAGCAGCAACGCCACGTCCTCGCCGCGCTCGCGCAAGGGCGGGATGCGCAGGCGAAGCGCCGCGATGCGATAGAACAGGTCCTTGCGGAAGCGCCCCGCCGCCACCTCCCCGGTTAGGTCGCGGTTGGTCATGGAGACGAGGCGGAGGCTGACCCGCCGCCCGGTGTGCCCGCCGACGCGATAGACTACCCCGTCCTCCAGCACGCGCAGCAGGTAGGATTGCAGCTCCAGCGGCATCTCGCCGATCTCGTCGAGGCAGAGCAGGCCGCCGTCCGCCGCCTCCACCTTGCCCTGCTTGCCGGAGGCGTCGGCTCCGGTGAAGGCGCCCTTCTCGTAGCCGAACAGCTCGCTGGCGATGAGGTCGCGCGGCAGGCCGCCGCAATTAAGCGGCACGAACGGGCCGCAGGGCGCGCGCCCGCCGTGGATGGCGCGGGCGAACACCTCCTTGCCCACGCCGGTCTCGCCTTCGAGCAGGATGGGAAGGCCGCTCTCGGCCATGCGCCGGGCCTTCTCCCGTACCTCGCGCATCACCGGGCTGTCGCCCACGATGGCCTCGAAGGGCAGGGCCTCCGGCTCCCGGGCCGCCTCGCGCATCACCGGGCGGGGCTTGCGGGGGGCGTGCAGCACCACCACGCCGCCGATCTCCTCCCCGTCTTCGCGCACGATCTCGACGCTGGCACCCGGCAGCAGCGCCGCGACGCGCTCCGCCCAGGCCGCCGGCGCCACGTCGTTGAGGGCGGCGAGGCGACCATCGGCGACGAAGCGCCCGTTGCGGCGGGCCACCTCCTTCAGCGCGCGGTCGGTGGAATAGATGAGGGTGCCGGAGCGGCCGAAGGCGAGGATCTCCTCGGTGAGCCAGAGCGAGCGCTTGCTGAGGAAATGGCGCAGCACCTGCTCGTGCTCCATCTCCATGCGCCGGCCCAGCACCGCCTCGATCTGGTGGGCGAGGGCCACCGCATGGGCGAGGTTCTGCGGGTTGAAGGTGTCGGTGGAGCCGGAGACATCCACCGCGCCGATCACCGCGCCATGGCCGGGATGGCGCACCGGGGCGGCGGCGCAGGTCCAGCGCTGCACGCTGGCGCAGAAATGCTCGGCGGCATGGATCTGCACCGGCCGGCCGCAGGCGAGCGCGGTGCCGATGGCGTTGGTGCCGATCTCGGCTTCGCACCACAGGCCGCCGCGCTGGAGCTTCACCTCGTGGCCCGTATCCACCGCCCGGGCATCCCCTTCGGTCTCCAGGATCGTGCCGTCGGTATCGGTGAGGATCAGCATGGAACTCGCGTCGGAGAGCAGATGGCGCGCCTCGTCCATGGCCGGGCGGGCGGCGGCGATGAGGCGCGTGTTCTGCTGCCTGCGGCGATGTAGCTCCGCCTCGCTCACGAGCGGCGCTTCCGACAGGTTCGCCGTGATGGCGTGCTGGCGCGAGCGCTGCCAGGAGGCCAGCACCGCGGGGCGGACATGGGGTGAGGCGATGCCGTCCTGGTGAAACGCCTCCCAGGCACGGGCGATCTCGCGATATGGCACCAGCTCTGCCCTCCGGGCCGGGCGGCGCGGCGTTCCCGAAAGGCGCCGCCTAAGCCGTTGGCCAGCGTGCGCGCCCGCTCGGCCCACAAGCCGAAGCCGCGCCCGATGGCGGGTTCACTCCCTGACGTGCCGCATTATGTCCGCCGGCTTTTCGCCGTCGGCTGCGACTTTGGTCGGCAAGATAAGCGCAAGTTCGCGCCATCGGCAAGGCCCGCGCGGCGCGCTGTCCCAGTCGTTCGCGATTGTCGCTCGCGCCCCGGACAACAAGTGTCCGGAAACCGGACAGTCTAATTCTTTAATATTACATGGTGCATTGCACAATAATCATGAGAATCCGCGATTTTCTACAGTTGAACGCCTCTGGCACGCATCCTGCCACTCCCATGGCGAGCCGGCACCGAAAAGTGAGGCCGGCATAAAGGGAGGACAAAGGCGTGAACGTTCCCGTGGGACACCTGCGCAACGTCCAGGTGCTCGGCATCGATGCCGGCGGCACCATGACGGATACATTCTTCGTGGACCAGGACGGCGATTTCGTCGTCGGCAAGGCCCAGTCCACGCCCCAGAACGAGGCCTTGGGCCTCATCGCCTCGTCCGAGGACGGCCTCGCCAACTGGGGCATGTCGCTCCATGACGCCCTCGCCCAGCTTCAGACCGGCGTCTATTCCGGCACCGCGATGCTCAATCGCGTGGTCCAGCGCAAGGGGCTGAAATGCGGCCTCATCGTCAATCGCGGTATGGAGGATTTCCACCGCATGGGCCGGGCGGTGCAGAGCCACCTCGGCTACGCCTATGAGGACCGCATCCACCTCAACACCCACCGCTACGATCCCCCGCTCGTCCCGCGCCACCTGACCCGCGGCGTGGTCGAGCGCACCGACATGATGGGCACGCAGGTGATCCCCCTGCGCGAGGATACGGCGCGTGAAGCCGCCCGCGAGCTGATCGCGTCGGACGTGGAAGGCATCGTCATCTCGATGCTGCATTCCTACAAGAACCCGCAGAATGAGCGCCGGGTGCGCGATATCGTTCTGGAGGAGGTTGCGAAGAGCGGCAAGACGATCCCGGTCTTCGCCTCCGCCGATTATTATCCGGTGCGCAAGGAAACCCACCGCACCAACACCACCATCCTGGAAGGCTACGCCGCCGAGCCCTCGCGGCAGACGCTGTCGAAGATCTCCAACGCCTTCAAGGAGCGCGGCACCAAGTTCGACTTCCGCGTGATGGCGACCCACGGCGGCACCATCTCCTGGAAGGCGAAGGAACTGGCGCGCACCATCGTGTCCGGCCCCATCGGCGGGGTGATCGGTGCGAAGTACCTCGGCGAGGTGCTGGGATACAAGAACATCGCCTGCTCGGACATTGGCGGCACCTCGTTCGACGTGGCGCTGATCACGCAAGGCGAGATGACCATCAAGAACGACCCGGACATGGCGCGCCTCGTCCTGTCCCTGCCGCTGGTGGCCATGGATTCGGTGGGCGCCGGCGCCGGCTCCTTCATCCGGCTCGATCCCTACACCCGCGCCATCAAGCTGGGGCCGGATTCGGCGGGCTACCGGGTGGGCGTGTGCTGGAAGGAGAGCGGCATCGAGACGGTGACCATCTCCGACTGCCACATGGTGCTCGGCTATCTCAACCCCGACAACTTCCTCGGCGGCGCCGTGAAGCTCGACCGGCAGCGCTCGGTGGACGCCATCAAGACCCAGATCGCCGATCCGCTCGGCCTCTCGGTGGAGGATGCCGCCGCCGGCGTCATCGAGCTGCTCGACAGCGACCTGCGCGACTATCTGCGCTCCATGATCTCCGGCAAGGGCTATTCGCCGGCGAGCTTCGTCTGCTTCTCCTATGGCGGTGCGGGGCCGGTCCATACCTATGGCTACACGGAAGGCCTCGGCTTCGAGGACGTGATCGTGCCGGCCTGGGCGGCGGGCTTCTCGGCCTTCGGCTGCGCGGCGGCGGACTTCGAGTATCGCTACGACAAGTCCCTCGACATCAACCTTGCTCCCGATGCCCCGGACGCGGAGAAGGCGAAGGCCTCCGCCACGCTGCAGTCGGCGTGGGAGGAGCTGACCCACAACGTGCTGGAGGAGTTCAAGCTGAACGGCTATGCGCCGGAGCAGGTGACGCTCCAGCCGGGCTACCGCATGCAGTATCGCGGCCAGCTCAACGACCTGGAGATCGAGTCGCCTCTGGCCGAAGTCCATTCGGCGGCGGACTGGGACAAGCTGACGGAGGCCTTCAACGCCACCTACGGCCGGGTCTATGCCGCCTCGGCCCGTTCGCCGGAGCTGGGCTATTCGGTCACGGGCGCCATCATGCGCGGCATGGTGCCGATCCCCAAGCCCAAGATTCCGAAGGAGCCAGAGGAAGGCGAGACCCCCCCGGAAGAGGCCAAGATCGGCACCCGCAAGTTCTACCGCAAGAAGAAGTGGGTGGATGCACAGCTCTACCGCATGGAATCGCTGCGTCCGGGCAACCGGGTGATGGGCCCCGCCGTGATCGAATCCGACGCCACCACCTTCGTGGTGCCGAACGGCTTCGAGACCTGGCTCGACGGCCACCGCCTGTTCCACCTGCGCGAGGTGTGAGGGCGAGGCTTTGCCGGCCGAGGAGTGGCTCGCATTCAAGCCGAGTCGCGCGGCTCCCTCTCCCGCTTGCGGGGGAGGGGTGGGGAGG
>NZ_JAIVFN010000116.1 GCF_030015065.1 Xanthobacter autotrophicus
TTCGGGCGAGGCGCAGCGCATGGAAACAACGGGGCGATCTCCGCCCAGAGGGCGTCGGGCAACAGCTTCTTGGCCATGCCCAACACAACGCCAAATATGGTTAACAAATCGTTTTGTTAGGCGCTCTTACTGGATCATCGTGCACGGCATCACCTGCTGGCTGGTGGGCCGGCGCATCCCGCTGCGGCAGGTGGATTTCCGCTGCGGCCCGCCGGGGCACGGGGCCGACTATCGCCTGTTCTTCGGCGCGCCGGTGCGCTTCAACCAGACCGAAAGCCGGCTCGCCTTCGATGCCGCCTTCCTCACCCTGCCGGCGGCGCGCGGCGAGCGTGCGCTGAAGGACTTCCTGCGCGGGGCACCGGCCAACATCCTGGTGCGCTACCGCCACGACCAGGGCCTCGCCGCCCGGGTGAAAGCCCGCCTGCGCGCCGTTCCGGCCACCGCCTGGCCCAGATTTGAGGATCTCGCCCGGCAACTGCGGCTTCCCGCCTCCACCCTGCGCCGGCGCCTCGCCGACGAGGGCCAGACCTATCGCGACATCAAGGACGAGTTGCGCCGGGTGCTGGCCGAGGCGCTGCTGCGCGAGGGCTCGAAGCCGGTGGGCGAGATTGCGGCGGCGCTTGGCTTTTCCGAGCCCAGCGCCTTTCACCGCGCCTTCCGCAAATGGACGGCGCAGAGCCCGGGGGCCTATCGGCGGGGCTCGGCCTGAGGCGCTGTCAGCCTGCCAGGGTCTGCGCCTGCGCCGCGACGGTTGTCTGGCCAATCTCCTTGAGATGCTCCTGGAGGGCGAGGCGGTCGAGGGAGCGCAGCGGCAGGGCGACGAAGATGGCAATGCGCCGATGGAGCAGCCGGTAGGCATCCGCGAAGGCAAAGGACAGCTCCGTCGCGGTGCCATTTGCAAGCTTGGGGTCGGGAATGCCCCAGTGTGCGGACATGCGCCGCCACGGCTCGCCTGGCAGCACCGGGCAGGTCTCTTCGGCGGCGTCGTCGCAGACGGTGAAGACGAAATCGAAATGCGGCGCATCCGGCCCGGTGAATTCGGTCCAGCTCTTCGAGCGCAGGCCGCTGACGTCGTAATTGAGGCCGGCGAGAAGCTTCGTCGTTTCCGGATGGACCGCTCCGGAGGGAGCGATTCCGGCGGAATAGGCCTTGAAATGGCCGTGGCCAAGCCGGTTGAGAATGCTCTCGGCCATAAGCGAGCGTGCCGAATTGGCCATGCACAGGAAGAGGACATTGAAGACGTGATCGTCAGGCATGTTTTCCTCCACCGACCTTTTTCTGCATGTTGGAGCTGGTCTGGCCAAGTAACGCAAGCGCTGCTTTGCCCGGCTGTCAACTCGCAGCGCCGTCAAATCTTGGGCACCCATGAATCGCGGCGGTACGGGACGGGGCGAAACCGTCCCGGCAGCGCCGGCTTCGGTCGCCTTTCGCGCGGGCCATTTGACGGCTGGCCGCGCCCTCACTACCTCTTGCCCGGTTCGGCGCCGGTGCGGCGCACTGGAGGCCGTGTTGTCCGTCGTCACATCCATCCGCAAGTCGCTGGTCCCCATCCATCGGGAGGGCTACCCCTTCATCGCCATCGCGGTGGTGATCGCGCTCGGGCTCATGGTCTTCTCCACCTTCCTCGGGATGATCGGGGTGGGCCTCGCCATCTGGACCGCCCTGTTCTTCCGCGATCCGCCGCGGGTGACGCCGGTGCGCGACGGCCTGGTGGTGGCGCCGGCCGACGGGCGCATCTCCCACGTGGGCCTCGCCCGGCCGCCGCGGGAGCTGGACCTCTCCGACGAGCCGCTGCTGCGCGTCTCCATCTTCATGAACGTGTTCAACGTGCACGTGAACCGGGCCCCGGTGACCGGCCGCATCGAGCGCCTCGCCTACAAGCCCGGCCTGTTCCTGAATGCGGACCTCGACAAGGCGAGCGAGGACAATGAGCGCAACGGCCTCGTGATCTCCACGCCCTTGTGCCGCGTGGGGGTGGTGCAGATCGCCGGCCTCATTGCCCGCCGCATCGTCTCCTTCGTGCGCGAGGGCGAAACCATCGGCGTCGGCGAGCGCTTCGGCCTGATCCGGTTCGGCTCGCGGGTGGATGTCTACCTGCCGGTGGGCACGAAGGTGCAGGTGTCGGAAGGCCAGCTCACGGTGGCGGGCGAGACCGTCCTGTGCGATCTCTCCGCCCAGCAGCCGCGCGATACGGCCTACCGGGTGAGCTGATGGAGACGCCTTTTCCCCCGTTCGATCCGGAAGGCCGGCCGCGGCCCCGCTTCGGCCGCCTCGGCCGGGTGCCGCTGCGGGTGCTGCTGCCCAACCTGGTGACGCTGCTGGCGCTGTGCTCCGGGCTGACGGCGGTGCGCCTCGCCATCGAGGAGCGCATCGAACTGGCGCTCGCCGCCATCGTCTTCGCCGCTCTGCTCGATGGCATCGACGGCCGCCTCGCCCGGGCGCTGAAGGGTACCTCCCGTTTCGGCGCGGAGCTGGACAGCCTCGCCGACTTCGTGAATTTCGGCTGCGTGCCGGCGCTGATGCTCTATTTCTGGGGGCTCAAGGAAACCGGCTCGGTGGGCTGGATCGCCGCGCTCGCCTATGCCATCTGCGCGGCGCTGCGCCTCGCCCGCTTCAACGTGATGCTGGACGATCCGCACAAGCCACCGTTTGCCGGCGACTTCTTCACCGGCATCCCGGCGCCGGCGGGGGCCATCACCGTGCTGCTGCCGATCTACCTGGAACTGATCGGCGTGCCCCACGGCGGCGTCAGTGCGCCGCTGGCCCTCATCTATTGCCTGGCCATTGCCTTCCTCATGATCTCCACCGTGCCGGCCTGGTCCGGCAAGACGCTGGGACGGCGGGTGCGGCGGGACATGGTGCTGCCGCTTTTCGTGGCGGTGGCGCTCTTTTTTGCGCTGCTCGCGAGCTATCCCTGGATCGTGCTCTCGGTGTGCTCGATCATTTATCTCGCGCTGCTGCCGGTTTCCACATTGCGTTACCGCCGTCTGATGGCGGCATGGCGGGCCGGGCGCGCCGACGAGACCCCCACGAGCTGAAGGGCTTTGTGAGGAGGTGCCGTGTCGGCCGTTAGATTGCATGCAATTGGCGCAGTTATGATTGATTACTGTGCATTTTAGGGCGTTTGCGTGGGGTGGAGATGTCTTCCTAAATAGCATTATATATATGATATTAAATGATAATTGTATTTTTGCATGCAATTGGCATGGGGCTTGAATGGAGGGCGGCGACTATCACCATTGGGGA
The DNA here is from genome assembly GCF_030015065.1 of Xanthobacter autotrophicus. Lineage (GTDB taxonomy): Bacteria > Pseudomonadota > Alphaproteobacteria > Rhizobiales > Xanthobacteraceae > Xanthobacter > Xanthobacter autotrophicus_D. The sequence continues at coordinate 3,247 of NZ_JAIVFN010000116.1, forward strand.
TGCCGTCCGATGAATCGCCGCGAATTCGTGAAGTCCGCCTCCGTCACCGCCGTCGCCACCGGTGCCGGTGTGGCCGCCCCGGCGGTGTTCTCCTCGGCGCAGGCGCAGGCACGCAACGAGACGCTGCTGATCGTGTCCGAGAGCGGCCCCAACAACCTCGACATCCATGGCGTCGGCACCAACGTGCCGGGCTATGAGGCGAGCTGGAACACCTACGACCGCCTCATCACCCATGAGATGACCGAGAAGGACGGGGTCCGCTACTACGACCGTGACAAGCTGAAGGGCGAACTTGCCGAGGACATGAACATCGGCGACATGTCGGTGACCTTCAAGCTGAAGAAGAACGCCACCTTCCAGGACGGCTCGCCGGTCACCGCCAAGGACGTGAAGTGGTCGCTGGACCGTGCGGTCTCGGTGGGCGGCTTTCCCACCTTCCAGATGAAGGCCGGCTCGCTGGAGAAGCCGGAGCAGTTCGTGGTGGTGGACGACCACACGGTGCGCATCGACTTCCTGCGCAAGGATCGCCTGACCATCCCCGACCTCGCGGTGATCGTGCCTTGCGTGATCAATTCCGGGCTGGTGCAGAAGAACGCCACCGAGAAGGACCCCTGGGGCCTCGAATACACCAAGCAGAACACGGCGGGCTCCGGCGCCTACCGCGTCACCAAGTGGACCCCCGGCACCGAGGTGATCTTCGAGCGCTTCGAGGACTGGAAGGGCGGCCCGCTGCCCAAGATCAAGCGCGTGATCTGGCGCATGGTGCCCTCCGCCGGCAACCGCCGGGCGCTTCTGGAGCGGGGCGATGCCGACATCTCCTACGACCTGCCCAACAAGGATTTCGTGGAGCTGAAGCAGGCCGGCAAGCTCAACATCACGTCGGTGCCCTATTCCAACGGCGTGCAATACATCGGCATGAATGTGAAGAACCCGCCCTTCGACAACCTGAAGGTGCGAGAGGCCATCGCCTACGCCATCCCCTACCAGAAGATCATGGATGCCGCCCTGTTCGGCCTCGCCAAGCCCATGTTCGGCGCCCCGGCGGACGCCCAGACGAAGGTGGCCTGGCCGCAGCCCACCAAGTTCGTCACCGACCTTGCCAAGGCCAAGCAATTGCTGGCGGAAGCGGGCTATCCCGACGGGCTGGAGACGACGCTCTCCTTCGACCTGGGCTTCGCCGGCGTGAACGAGCCGCTGTGCGTGCTGCTGCAGGAGAACCTGGCGCAGATCGGCATCAAGACCACCATCAACAAGATCCCCGGCGCCAACTGGCGCACCGAGCTGACCAAGAAGGTGCTGCCGCTGTTCACCAACGTGTTCTCGGGCTGGCTGGACTATCCCGAATACTTCTTCTTCTGGTGCTACCACGGCAACAATTCGATCTTCAACACCATGAGCTACCAGTCGGCGGCCATGGATGCCTTCATCGACGGCGCCCGCGCCGCCGCGGCCAACGGCGACAAGGCGGCCTATGATGCGGGCGTGAAGGGCATGGTGGACCTCGCCTTCGCCGACGTGCCGCGCATCCCGCTCTACCAGCCCTATGTGAACGTGGCGATGCAGAAGAACATCACCGGCTACGAATACTGGTTCCACCGCCGCCTCGACTATCGCGCCTTCCAGAAGGGGTGAGGGGCGGGGCCCCTTGTTCCGGGCGTCATGGTCGGGACAAGCCCGGCCATGACGCAGAATGAAGGACGGGGGCGTAGCCTGTCGCCGGTCGGGCGGCAGCAGGCCGCCACCCCAGCCAGACCAAGCGAGGACACACCATGCTGAAGCTCATAGGCAGTCGTCTTGCCACCGCCGTGCCGAGCCTCATCGGCGTGGTGATCGTCACCTTCATGCTCACCCGCGTGCTGCCGGGCGACACCGCCGCCTATTTCGCCGGCCCCGCCGCCACGGCCGAATCCATCGCCGAGATCCGCACCAAGCTGGGCCTCGACAAGCCGCTGCCGGCGCAGTTCGTGGACTATGTCTCGGCGCTGGCGAAGGGGGACCTCGGTTCCTCGCTCTCCACCGGCCAGCCGGTGGCGGCGGAGATTTCCGCCCGGCTCCCGGCCTCCGCCGAGCTGACGCTGGCGGGCCTCATCCTGGCGCTGGCCATCGCGGTGCCGTTCGGCATCATGGCGGCGGTGAAACAGGGCTCCTGGGTCGACCATGCCTGCCGGCTCATCACCACGGCGGGCGTGTCGCTGCCGGTGTTCTTCACCGGCCTGCTGCTGGTCTATGTGTTCTACTTCAAGCTCGGCTGGGCGCCGGCCCCGCTGGGGCGACTGGACGTGTTCTTCTCGGCGCCCGAGACAGTGACCGGCTTCTATCTCATCGACAGCCTGATCGCGCGGGACTTCGAGACCTTCCGCGCCGCGCTGGCGCAGCTTGCGGTGCCGGCCATCACGCTCGCCATCTTCGCGCTGGCGCCCATCGCCCGCATGACGCGCGCCTCCATGCTGTCGGTGCTCTCCTCCGAGTTCGTGCGCACGGCGCGGGCGGCGGGGCTGACCGACACCACGGTGATCATCACCTACGCGTTCCGCAACGCCATGCTGCCGGTGGTGACCACGCTGGGCATGGTGTTCTCCTTCCTGCTCGGCGCCAACGTGCTGGTGGAGAAGGTGTTCGCCTGGCCCGGCATCGGCTCCTACGCGGTCGAGGCGCTGATCACCTCCGATTATGCGCCGGTGCAGGGCTTCGTGCTCGCCATGGCGATCCTCTATGTGGTCCTCAACCTCCTGATTGATATCGCCTACGGCATCATCGACCCCCGCGCGCGGAGCGAAGCATGACCCTCGCCACGGCCGACACCCACCCCCGCGGCCTTGCCGCGACGCTTGCTCACGCGCGCTACGTCATCTCCGACAACCCGGTCACCGGCATCGCCTTCGGTATGTTCCTGGTGCTGGTGGTGTGCGCGCTGCTCGGGCCCTTCATCGTGCCCTACGATCCGCTCGCCAGCGACACGGCGGCCGCGCTCCAGGCGCCCTCCGCCGCCCACTGGTTCGGCACCGACAATCTGGGGCGGGACATCTTCTCCCGCGTCATCGTGGCCACCCGGCTCGACATGGCCATCGCGGTGTTCTCGGTGGCGCTGGTGTTCGCGGCCGGCGGCATCGCCGGCATCGCCTCCGGCTTCTTCGGGGGCTGGACCGACCGCATCATCGGCCGCATCTCCGATACCATCATGGCCTTCCCGCTGTTCGTGCTGGCCATGGGCATCGTGGCGGCGCTGGGCAACACGGTGACCAACATCGTGATTGCCACCGCCATCATCAACTTCCCGCTTTATGTGCGGGTGGCCCGCTCGGAAGCCGCCATCCGCCGGCAGGCGGGCTTCGTGCAGGCGGCGCGCCTCACCGGCAATTCGGAATGGCGCATCCTGCTCACGACCATCCTGCCCAACATCATGCCCATCATGATGGTGCAGATGTCGCTCACCATGGGCTACGCCATCCTGAACGCGGCGGGCCTTTCCTTCATCGGCCTCGGCGTGCGCCCGCCGACCCCGGAATGGGGAATCATGGTGGCGGAAGGCGCGGCTTACATCGTTTCCGGCGAATGGTGGATCGCGCTGTTCCCCGGCCTCGCACTCATGTTCGCGGTGTTCTGCTTCAACCTGCTGGGCGACGGTCTGCGCGACATCGTCGACCCCCAGCGTCGCACCTGAGGGAGGCGAGCATGCACGGAGTTGTGGACGTGAAGGACCACGCAGCCAAATCCTCCGAGACCCCCTCCGGCCCGCTGCTGGAGGTGCGCGACCTCACCGTGGAATTCGCCACCCGGCGTGGCACGGTGACGGCGGTGAGCGAGGTGAACCTCACCCTCGCCAAGGGCGAGACCCTGGGCATCGTGGGCGAGAGCGGCTCGGGCAAGTCGGTGACCTCCTACACGGTCATGCGCATCCTCGACCGGGCGGGACGCATCGCGGAAGGCTCCATCACCTTCTCGGGGATGGACGTGGCCCACGCCCCGGAAAGCGCCATGCGCGACCTGCGCGGGCGCGAGATGTCCATGATCTTCCAGAACCCGCGCGCCGCGCTCAACCCCATCCGCACGGTGGGCGCGCAGATCGGCGATGTGCTGCTCCAGCACGTGCAGGCCGATGCCCGCACCGTGAAGGAGAAGGTGATCGACATCCTCAAGCAGGTGCGCATCGCCCGGCCGGAGGATCGCTACCACGCCTATCCGTTCGAGCTGTCGGGGGGCATGTGCCAGCGCATCGTCATCGCGCTGGCGCTGGCCTGCCGGCCGCAGCTGATGATCGCCGACGAGCCCACCACCGGCCTCGACGTGACCACCCAGAAGGCGGTCATGGACCTCGTCACCGAGCTGACGCGCGAGCGCGGCATGTCCACCATCCTCATCACCCACGACCTGGGCCTCGCCGCCGCCTATTGCGACACGGTGATGGTGATGGAGAAGGGCAAGGTGGTGGAGACCGCGCCCGCCGAGCGCATCTTCCGCGACCCCCAGCACCCCTATACCCGCAAGCTGATGCGTGCGACGCCCCGCCCCGGCATCACCTTGCGGGACCTCTTGCCGGAGGAGCCGGCGGGGTCGCCGGCGCAGAACCCTCCCCCGCAGGCGCGAACGAGCGCGCAGGCGGCGGGCGCCCCCGCGACCAAGGTGCTGCTGCAGGTGGAGAACCTGGTGAAGGAATATCCCCGGCAGGGCGCGCCCTCGGCCTTCCTGTCCGGCCTTTTGGGCAAGAAGGCGCCGCCGGAGGAGCGCATCTTCCGCGCCGTGGACGACATCTCCTTCGCGGTCCTGAAGGGCGAGAGCGTCGGCCTCGTGGGCGAGAGCGGCTGCGGCAAGTCCACCACCTCCACCATGGTCATGCGCCTCATCGACCCGACCGCGGGCAGGATCAGCTTCGCCGGCGAGGACATCAGCGCCGTGCCGGCGAAGGATTTCGCCCACCATCCCATGCGCCGGCGCATCCAGATGGTGTTCCAGGACCCCACCGAGAGCCTCAATCCCCGCTACACGGCGGAGCGCGCCATCGCCGATCCCTTGCTGCGCATGGGCGGCATGTCCGGCGGGGCCAAGCTGCGCGCCCGCGTGGCGGAACTGGCCGAGATGGTCGGCCTGCCGCAGAACCTGCTGGAGCGCTTCCCCCACCAGCTTTCAGGCGGGCAGAAGGCGCGCGTGGGCATCGCGCGGGCCATCGCGCTCGATCCCGACCTCGTCATCCTCGACGAGCCCACCGCCGCCCTCGACGTGTCGGTCCAGGCGGTGGTGCTCAACCTGCTGGAGGAGCTGAAGCAGCGCCTCGGCATGAGCTACCTGTTCGTGTCCCACGACCTGCACGTGGTGGGCCTGCTGTGCGACCGGGTCATCGTCATGCGGCAGGGGCGCATCGTGGAGGAGGGCCGCTCGCAGCAGGTGCTGGATGCGCCCAGGGACGCCTATACCCGCGAGCTCATCGCCGCCATTCCCCATCCCCCGGTCTGAGGCAAGGTGAAGCCCCCATGAGCAAGGAAATCGAACTCCCCAGGGTGGACGACACGGCGCTGGAGCAGCTGCTCGACGGCGCGCTCGGCGCCCATGCCATCGCACCGCGTCCCGAATGGCGCGCCGAAGCTTTGTCCTATCTGCGCGCCATCGCCGATGCGGCGACCCTGGTGCGCAGCCTCGACCTCGGTGACGCCGAGGAGCCGGCCCCCGTCTATCGCCCTTGAGGCCGTGCCCATGAACGCCCCGATAGACGCGCCCGCCGACGCCGCCCGTCTCGCCACCGCCACCGCCGCCGAGATCGCGACTGCGGTCGCCTCCGGCGCCGTCACCGCGCGCGCGGTGATCGAGGCGACGCTGGCGCGCATCGCCGCCGTGGACCCCAAGGTGAACGCCTTCACCGACGTGACCGCCGAGCGCGCCCGTGCAAGCGCCGACCGCATTGATGCCCGTCGCGCCGCCGGCGCGCCGCTGGGGCCGCTCGCGGGCGCGCCCTTCGCGGTGAAGAACCTGTTCGACGTGAAGGGCCTGCCCACCCGCGCCGGCTCGAAGATCAACCGCGACCTGCCGCCAGCAGCGTGCGACGCATCCCTGATCGAGAAGCTGGAGGCCGCCGACGCGGTGCTGGTGGGTGCGCTGAACATGGGCGAATACGCCTATGATTTCACCGGCGAGAACGTCCATGACGGCGCCTCGCGCAATCCCCACGACCTCACCCGCATGACCGGCGGTTCCTCCGGCGGCTCGGGGGCGGCGGTGGCGGCGGGGCTGGTGCCCATCGCGCTTGGGTCTGACACTAATGGTTCGATCCGCGTGCCGTCATCCCTGTGCGGCACCTTCGGGCTGAAGCCCACCTATGGCCGCCTGTCGCGGGGCGGCAGCTTTCCGTTCGTGACGGCGCTGGACCATCTCGGCCCGCTCGGCCGCTCGGTGGCGGACCTCGCCGCCTTCTATGACGCCATGCAGGGCGAGGACGCGCGCGATCCGGGCCAGTCCCCGCGCCCGTTCGAGCCCGTCTCCGGCCTGATCGGGCAGGGGGCGGACGGCCTGCGCGTCGCCGTGGCCGGCGGCTGGTTCCGCTCGCGCGGGCTGCCGGAGGCGTTTGCGGCGGTGGACCTTGTGGCCGCGAGCCTGGGTGTGAGCGCAGTGGTGGACATTCCGGACGCCGCCCGCGCCCGCGCCTCGGCCTTCATCATCACGGCGGCGGAGGGCGCGAGCCTCCATGCCCGGCGCCTCGCCGCCCGCGCGGAGGATTTCGATCCCGCCGTGCGCGACCGGCTGTTCGCCGGCCTCGCCATCCCCGCATCCTGGGTGGATGCCGCCCAGCGCTTCCGCCGCCATTTCCGCGAGGAGATGCTGAAGCTGTTCGAGAAACACGACGTGCTGCTCGCCCCCGCCACCCCCTGCCGGGCGCCGAAGCTGGGGCAGAAGACCTTCGTGCTCGATGGCGAGGAGATGCTGGTGCGGCCCAATATGGGCCTGTTCACCCAGCCCATCTCCTTCATCGGCCTGCCGGTGGTGGCTGTGCCGGTGCGGGTGGATGTGGGGGACGCGCCGGAACTGCCGCTCGCGGTCCAGGTCATCGCCCCGCCGTGGCGCGAGGACCTGGCGCTGCGCGTCGCGGCGGCGCTGGAACGGGCCGGCGTCGCCGTCGCGCCCGTGGCCGGACTTTGAGGGGGAGAGGGTGGTGGAGATCGACATTCGTGAGGTGAAGGCCGAGGTCGAGGCGGCCTTCGCCCGCTACGAGGCGGCACTGGTGAACAACGATGTGGCCACCCTCGAAGCCCTGTTCCACGACGATCCCCGCACCATCCGCTATGGCGGCGGGGAAAATCTCTACGGCATGGACGCCATCCGCGCGTTCCGCCGCGCCCGTTCGCCCGTGGGTCTTGAGCGTATGCTGGCGCGGACGGTGATTACCACCTACGGGCAGGATTTCGCGGTGGCCTCGACCCTGTTCCAGCGGGAGAACGCACCGGGGCGCATCGGGCGGCAGCAGCAGAGCTGGGTCCGCTTTCCCGAGGGCTGGCGGGTGGTGGCCGCACATGTGTCGGTGATCGCGGATGACGGAGCGGCATAGGCCCGCGGGAGAAACGGTTTCGGGCGTATCGCCGCGCCCCTGCCCCGGATTCCCCCGCAACGGGGCGGGGATGCGGCGGTCGAGGCGGGGAGGGGATGCGGACTTGCTCCGTTTCCCTCCTCGTCAGGACTTCTCCGGAATTCGCGCCGACCTCGAATCCAGGTAGTTTATTGCGTTATGACTCTCATCACGCCGCAACCTCTTAAGGGCTCTGCTCCCGCCGGGCGCCCGCGCAGGCGTCGCGCCGCCGGCCGGCCGGTGACGCGGACGGAGGAACTGCGCCTCCAGATCGCCGACGATATCGTGCGCGGTCGCCTTGCCCCCGGCACGCCGCTGGAGGAGGTGGAGATCGCCAAGCGCTACGGCGTGTCCCGCACCCCGGTGCGCGAGGCGCTGCGCGACCTGGCCGCCTCCGGCCTGGTGGAGGCGCGGCCCCATCGCAGCGCGCTGGTGGCCCAGCCCTCGCTGGAGCGGCTGCGCGGCATGTTCGACGTGATGGCCGAGCTGGAGGCCCTGTGCGCCGGCCTGTGTGCCGTTCACATGACGGCAGCCGAGCGTGCCGGACTGGAAGCCACCCATGCGGAACTCGCGGACCTGACCCGGCGCGGCGACGAGGGCGGCTATACGGTGCTCAACGAGCGCTTCCACACCACGCTCTATGCCGGCTCCCACAACGATTACCTGGCCGAGCTGACCCTTGCCACCCGCGCCCGGCTGCAGCCGTTCCGCCGCGCCCAGTTCCGGACCCTGGGCCGGCTCGCGCGCTCCTACGAGGAGCATGACCGGGTGGTCACCGCCATCCTGCGCGGCGACAAGGCGGAGGCATCCGCCGCCATGCGGGCCCATATCCTGACCGTGGAAGACGCTTACGAGCGCTACGCCGAGAGCGTGTGAGGCTGAAGGCTACTGCGCCGCCTCCGATTCCGTGAGGTTGTCGAGGCCCTGCACGATGTGCTGGGCCAGCGCGTCCGCCAGCAATGACGGCTCGTGGCGATTGCGCAGCAGCCCGATGTCGCACGGAGGCAGGGGCGGATAGCCGTCGCCGCTGCCGAGCACGCGCATTCCCGGCCTGAGCGCGGATTCCGGAAACACCGAGACCGCAAGCCCGGCAAGCACCGCCGCCGCCACGGCGCCGCTGTTGGGGCTGGTATAGAGGATGCGGTGGCTGCGCCCCGCCCCGGCGAGGCGGGAGACGGCGATCTCGCGCCATTGGCAGGTGGTGCGCCCCAGCGCCAGCGGCACGGGCGTTTCCAGATGGACGCTGTGCCGGGCCGATGAGACCCACAGCAGTCGTTCGCGGCGGATCACATGGGCGTTGCGGGCGGTGATCTCGGTGGCGGTGATGATGGCGAGGTCGATGGAACCGGCGGCGATGTGCTGCACCAGCTCGCTCGTGGGCTCGCACAGCACGGTCAGTTCCACCGACGGGTGGGTGTGGGAGAAGCGGGCCATGATGTCCGGCAGGTAGCGGTCGGCATAATCGTCCGGCACGCCCAGGCAGACCCGTCCCGACAAGGCCGCGTCGGCGAAGCTCAGCACGGCTTCCATGTTCAGCTTCACGATGCGGCGGGCAAAGTCGAGCAGGCGCTCGCCATCCTCGGTGAGGCGCGAGGCGCGGCCGTCGCGCACGAAGACCGGGCGACCCACACGCTCTTCCAGACGCTTCATCTGCATCGAGACGGCGGACTGCGTCTTGTGCACCACCTCCGCCGCGCGGGTGAAGCTGCCGGTCTCGGCAATGGCCACGAACGTGCGCAGCTGATCGGGGTCGAGCATCGCCGTCATGGGGTGCGGCTCCAGGATATTCATCACACGAAATGATACGTGAGATGAAAAACATTCGCTAGCGTGATTCATCCCATGGCGTCACAAACGGCATGCCGAAGCGGCGGGATGCGAAAACGGGTGGCTCAAGGCACTCCCGAGGCCCAGGAAAGGACTGTCCGCGATCCCCACCCCGGCAATGGAGATGAAGATGAGCGTGCATGGTGAAACCCGGAAGATTGCCTTTGCTCCCGCGGGTGAGACGGTGGCGGCCCTGTGCTTCGCCGCAGTGTCGCTGGCCGGAAAAGTGGTGAACGTCGCCGGTGCCATCGCGCGCGCCGCCGAACGCCGCCGCGTCATGGTCGAGTTGTCTGGCCTCGACGATCATATGCTGCGCGATATCGGCCTGACCCGCTCGGACCTGCGCGACGCCGCCTCCGGCCCGGTGCTCGCCGATCCGACTCGTGTGCTGATGCTGCGCGCCACCGAGCGTCGGACCGCTGCCCGGCTCGCCGCCTACAACCGGCAGCGGCGCTGATGGCCGGAAGGCGCACCTTCCGGGGTGCATCCCGCGCCGAGCGGACAACGCCTCCGACTGATTGAGGCTCGCCGCGCCGATCGCGCCCGCTTGCACGCCAGCAGGCGGGCGCGGCGCCAAGAATCCGGCGGGAACGCCCCTCGATTCCGCCGTGCCTCGACCCGCGCCGTCCGCAACCGGCGCGGGTCGCTTTGTGTCTACGGTGGCGTGGGTGGCCCGCGACGGCGCTCTTTCGCGTCGCGGCTATTTCACGTCGCGGCCTTTGGCGGGCTGGCCGCCGGCCCCGCTGCGGGGCGCCGGATTGACGAGGCGCGGACGCTCTGGCGGCAGGGTCTCCGCCTCCGGCTGTGCGTTGTAGGTGCCCGGCGTGGTCGCGGAGCGCATGATGTCGAGCCAGAAATCGGGAATGGAATAGGCTCGCGCCCCGTCCGCACCGGGAATGGCAGGGGGGAAGCCCTGCGCGAAGAGCTGGGCGAAGAAATTCTGGAACGGGGCCAGCGGCGGGGGCGACGGTTCCGGCGTGGTCGTGCGCGTCGGCGGCATGCCGGCCTGCATCATGGTCGCCGTCATGGCGTTCACCACGTCCTGCCACGCATTGGCCGGGTTGCTGCGCTGGGGCGTTGGCGGGGCCGAGGGGGCGGCGCGCTGGAACATCATCTGGGCATAGGCGTCGGCCCAGGGGTTGCCGGTGGCGAGCTGCCTTTGGTTCTGCTCCGTGGCCGTGCTGGTGAAGGCGAGGAAGGCGTCGACGAAGGGGTTGCCGGAGGAGATGGGCGCGATTCGCTGTTCCGTCTGGCCGGGCATGCGGCTCAGCATGGCCGCGAGCATCTGCTGGAGCGCGCCGGAGGCGGCTAGCGACTTGGCAAGCCCGCCCACGAACAGGGTGGCGAAGCTCGGCATCATCTGCCGCACCATGGTGACGCCGAGGCCGGTGGAGGCCGCCACGTGCGCGGCGACCGCCTTGCTCACGTCCGTCGAGCCGAACACGGTGTCGAGGGCCTCGCTGCCGGCGCGGGACAGCTCGGCCGGCGCGGCCGGCTGGGTGTAGAAGGCGCCGTAGGGGCCGCTCGTCATCAGCGTCATGAGCGAGGCGAGGGCTTCGGGGGACTGGGTGGCCTGCTTGAACGCCTCGGCGAAGGCGGGCATCACCGCCTCGGCCACGGCCTGGGCCTGCTGGGAGGACAGGCCGTACATGCGCCCGACATTCTCGAGCCCGTGGCCGCCCTGTGCCGCCCGGAGCATCTCCAAGAACTGATCCATACGCCCACTCCGCAGGAGCGCGGCGCCCAGACATGCGATCTGGCGAGCCGGCCCATCCCGTTTCCCGTTGCCCGATCGCGAACCCGGTGCTGCGACCTTACGCCATCGTCTCGCCGAAATCACCAAATGGTTGCAACCCGATCGGGGGTCCTGCGAGGCGGTGGCCGGACGGCGAAAAGGCGCGCCGGAGCGGCTTGGCTCAGCCGGAGAATTCGGTCTCGTGGGAGAGGATGTCCTGGGCCTGTCTCTTATACACAAC
>NZ_JAIVFN010000117.1 GCF_030015065.1 Xanthobacter autotrophicus
GGCCAGGGGGGAGGGAGCGCCCGAGGCCGGGGCCGCAATTTGCTTGCCCGCCGGCCGGGGGCAGGCGAAAAACGTCGATCGACGACACCGGATGCATCCGGCGATTCGGCCGGACTGCATGCGTCGATGCGAGGATCGCGCCGAGGAGCATCGAATGGCACGCACCCCCTCCACCCGCCCGCCCGCCACCGGTCCGAAGGCGGGCAAGGCTCCGGCGGCCGGCGCGACGGCGCCGCGGCAGGATGCGGCACCCTGGGGGCCGGCGGCCAAGGGCGCGTCCGACAAGGGCGCGTCCGACGGCGATGGCAACGGCCGCATCCTGGTGGGCCGCAGCTTCCTCGGCCGCAGCGAGGCGGCGAAGGCGGGCACCCGCTCCAAGGATGAATATCTCACCCTGCGCCTCGCCAACCGGCACGGCCTCGTCACCGGCGCCACCGGCACCGGCAAGACGGTGACGCTGCAGGTCCTGGCGGAGGGCTTCGCCCGGGCCGGGGTGCCGGTGTTCGCCGCCGACATCAAGGGCGACCTCTCCGGCGTCGCGGCGCTGGGCGAGGCCAAGGATTTCCTGATCGAGCGGGCGCAGGAGGTGGGCATCACCTACGCGCCCGACAGCTTCCCGGTGATCTTCTGGGACCTGTTCGGCGAGCAGGGGCACCCCATCCGCGCGACGGTATCGGAGATGGGCCCGCTGCTTCTGGCCCGGCTCATGGGCCTGAACGACACGCAGGAGGGCGTGCTCAACATCGTCTTCCGCATCGCCGACGAGCAGGGGCTGCCGCTGCTCGACCTCAAGGATCTCAGGGCCATGCTCGTCGAGGTGGCCAGGAGCGCGGCGACCCTCACCACCCAGTATGGCAACGTCTCCAGCCAGACGGTGGGCGCCATCCAACGCCAGCTTCTGGTGCTGGAGAATCAGGGCGCCGACAAGTTCTTCGGCGAACCGGCCCTCGACATCGCAGACCTGATGCGGGTCGATCGCTCGGGCTACGGCACCATCTCCATTCTCGCGGCGGACAAGCTGATGGGCGCGCCGCGGCTCTATGCCTGCTTCCTGCTGTGGCTGCTCTCGGAACTGTTCGAGCGCCTACCCGAGGTAGGCGATCCGGACAAGCCGAAGCTCGTCTTCTTCTTCGATGAGGCGCACCTGCTCTTCGATGAGGCGCCAAAGGCCCTGCTCGACAAGGTGGAGCAGGTGGTGCGCCTCATCCGCTCCAAGGGGGTGGGCGTCTATTTCGTGTCGCAGAACCCGCTGGACATTCCCGAAAGCGTGCTCGCCCAGCTCGGCAACCGGGTGCAGCACGCGCTGCGCGCCTTCACCCCGCGCGACCAGAAGGCGGTGAAGGCGGCGGCCGAGACCTTCCGGCCGAATCCGGACCTCGACACGGCCCAGGTCATCATGGAGCTGGGCAAGGGCGAGGCCCTCGTCTCCATGCTGGAGGGCAACGGCGTGCCCTCCATGGTGGAGCGCACCCTCATCCGCCCGCCGTCGGGCCGCATCGGCCCGCTGAACGCGGCGGAGCGGGCGGCGGTGCAGGCGAAGAGCCCGGTGGGGCATATCTACGACGCCTCCGTGGACCGCGAATCGGCATTCGAGATGCTGCAGAAGCGCATCGAGGAGAAGGCTGCCCCGCAGGAGGCGGCGGCTTCCGAGGGGGGCGGCTTTCTCGGCGGGGTGCTCGACAGCGTGCTCGGCACCGGCCAGGCCGCCGGCAGGGCGCCCTCCGGAACGACGCGCGGCGGCGGCCGGGCCAGCACCCGCATGACCACCACCGAGGTGGTGGTGAACCAGGTGGCGCGAACCGTGGCCACGGGCCTCGGCCGCGCCATCCTGCGCGGCATCCTCGGCTCCATCCGACGCTGACACCAGAGCCGGCGCGAGATCCGGACGACACTTTGTGACGCTCCCGGACTCCAAAAACGTATTCTGTTGCTTTGGCGCGGGCGGGGCGGTATAATTTAAGGTATTCCAGTGAGATTGCGGGGTCGCACTGGTGGAGCTGCTCAACGCGCGCGCCAGAGCCCTGTCCTTCGCAGGCAGACCACTCTCCGGTGCGCCCCGACTTGGAGCGCCTCATGAAGGTGTTGCCGATCGCCCGCATTCTTCTGGTTGATTCCCAAATGGAGCGTCGCCTTGCGACCAAATCCGCCCTGTCCGCGCTTGGCGTCGGATCGGTGCGGGAGGCCGCCGCGCTGGACGAAGTGACCGATCCCGCTGTCCTGGGTTCGGCCGACGTCCTTGTCGTGCAAGTGGATGATCCGGAGGATGCCCCTGCCAACCCGTTCCGCTTCGGTTCCGGCATTCCCGCCGTGCTGATCGCGGAAGTCCCTGCCCAGCTGCTCGTTCGGGTCGCAAGCCGTGCCGGCTATGATGCCGCGCTCGGGGCGCCGCTCGCACCCCGGCTGCTCTACCGCCGAATCGGCTCCGTGCTGCAGCGTGCGCGCCGGCTGGCGCGTCCGGCTCCGGCCGTTGCCGCACAGCCGGCCGCGGACCTCGTCAGCGCTGGCTGACGCGTCCGGGCTCCGGCTCGGATTTGCTCCGACACCCATCGTGGCGGCCTGATTGCGCTGCAATCGGGCCGGCGCGTTTTCATATGCGCGGCGCGTGCCCTCATCCGGCCCGCCAATGACGGGACACGGGCGCGCCTGCTGCGTGGTGCCGCGTCCCCCCGTCTTGCCAGACGCCCGGGAGGGCGCCAGCATCCGTCGCGATTCCGGGCCGGTATGGGCTCGCGCGACGGAGGGCCTTATGGCGGAACGCAACGCAACGCTCGATGCGGCGCAACTGGATGCGACGCTCACGGCGGTGGACGATGGGCTCGATGCCGCGCTGGCACGCCTGTTCGATTTCCTGAAGATCGCCTCCATCTCCACCGATCCCGCCCACAAGGCGGCGTGCGCCGAGGCGGCGGACTGGGTGGCGGGCGAGCTTCGCGCTCTCGGCTTCAACGCCACCGTGCACCCGACTGCCGGCCATCCGGTGGTGGTGGCGCGCACCGATACGGGCGCGCCCCGTCGGGTCCTGTTCTACGGCCATTATGATGTGCAGCCGGTGGACCCGCTCGACCTGTGGGATACGCCGCCGTTCGAGCCGCGCCTCGGCGCGACGCCGGATGGGCGCAAGATCATCGTTGCCCGTGGCGCCTGCGACGACAAGGGACAGGTTCTCACCTTCCTGGAGGCGCTGCGCGCCTTCAAGGCCGCGGGGAACGGCGCGCCGGTGGATGTCACCGTGCTGCTGGAGGGGGAGGAGGAGTGCGGCTCCCCCAACCTGCCGGCCTTCCTCGCCGCCCATGCCGACCTGCTCTCTGCCGACCTCGCCCTCGTGTGCGATACCGGCATGTGGGACCCCAGGACCCCCTCCATCACCACGGCGCTGCGCGGCATCCTCCACACCGAGCTCACCATCGTGGGCGCGGATCGGGACCTGCACTCTGGCCTGTTCGGGGGCGCGGCGCGCAATCCCATCCATGTGCTCGCGAGCCTCATCGCCGAGGCGCGCGACGCTTCCGGCCGCGTCACGCTGCCGGGCTTCTACGACGACGTGCGCGAGATGCCCGCCGAGGTGCGCCGGCGCTGGGAGAGCCTCGGCCTCACCGCGGAAGCCTTCCTCAATCCGGTGGGCCTGGGCGTGGCGGCGGGGGAGAGCGACCGTCTCGTCATCGAGCAGATCCAGTCGCGGCCGACCTTCGAGGTCAACGGCATCTTCGGCGGCTATACCGGGGCCGGCACCAAGACCATCATTCCGGCGCGGGCCACCGCGAAGATCTCGTTCCGGTTGGTGGCGGACCAGGACCCGGCGAAGATCCGCGCCGGCTTCGAGGCCTTCGTCGCCGCGCGCATCCCGGCGGACTGCGAGGCCGTGTTCTCCTGGGGTGAGGGGGCGCGGGCCTTCCTCGTGCCGCCGGAGAGCCCGGACCTCTCCCGTGCCGCCGGGGCGCTGGAGGCGGAGTGGGGCGTCGCCCCCGTCACCATCGGCTCGGGCGGGTCTATTCCCGTGGTGGGGCAGTTCAAGGAGCTTCTGGGGGTGGACACCCTCCTCATCGGCTTCGGGCTCGATGACGACCGGGTGCACTCGCCCAACGAGAAGTACGACCTCACCTCGTTCCACAAGGGTACCCGCAGCTGGGTGCGCATCCTCGACGCCCTCGCCTGAGGGCAGGCGCTGCCGGCCCATCTCTCGCACCTGACGTTGCGCGCCCACTTTTGTGCGGCGCGCAATCGTGCGAGGAAGGCCGGGCCAGTTCGGCGGAACGCCCCCCAAGGATGCGCCAGACGTAGCCTTCAGACGCCCCGAGGACGCCCCCATGGAACGCCCCGCGCTCAAGATGGATGCCGAAGGCCTGCTCTCGGCCTGGCGATTCGATGGTCGGGGCGGGGCAACCCGGCTGCCGCTCGACACGGCCCTGGTGGAGCCGGTGCCGGATGGCGGCTTCATCTGGCTGCATTTCCGCTATCTGCCGCGCGCGCCGCAGACCTGGCTTCGGCAGGAGAGCAGCCTCGATCCATCGGTGGTGGAGTCCATCGCCGAGGATGATTGCCGGCCGCGGTGCGCCATGTTCGCGGAAGGCGCGCTGCTCTCCCTGCGCGGCATCAACCTGCAGCGCAACGCGTTGCCGGAAGAGCTCATCACCGTGCATCTGTGGGTGGATGCGCGGCGCGTCCTCTCGGTGCAGCACGATTTCCTGTCGGCCATCGCCGATTTCGAGGACGCGCTCGCCCGTGGCCGTTGTCCCCGCAGCCAGGGCGAGTTCGTGGCCGACCTGTCCACGCGCCTGGTGGAGCGGGTGGACGCGGTGGTGGACAAGCTCATCGACGAGGCGGACGAACTGGAAGACGCAGTGCTGTCCATCGTCGCCTCCGAGATGCTGCCGAAGATCGCCATCCTGCGCCGCGTCGCCGTCAAGCTGCGCCGTCACATCGCTCCCCAGCGCGAGGCGCTGAACCATTTCGCCCTCGAGGACGACCCCTGGATGGGGCCGAAGGACAGGAACCGCCTGCGCGACGCCGCCGACCGGGTCGCGCGCTTCGCCGAGGAGCTGGACAGCGTGCGCGAGCGCGCCGGCATCATCCGCGAGCAGATGGTGGACACCCGCGCCGAGCAGATGAACAAATCCATGCTCGTGCTGGCCGTGGTGACCGTGGTGTTCGCCCCCATGACGCTCATTTCCGGCATGTTCGGCATGAATGTGGGCGGCATTCCCGGCAATGCGGATCCGGAGGCCTTCTGGGCGCTGGCCGTCGCCATGCTGGTGATGGGCTTCGTCCTGCTGTGGCTGTTCCGGCGGCTGAAGTGGATCTGAGCCCGCGCGGCGGGTGAGCGGCGCCTTCCCGTCATCGGCCGCAGACAGGGACCGTCGGGCCAAGCCGGGCTGCCAAGTCGGGCTGCCAAGCCGGGCTCGGGTGCGACGCCGGACGTTCGCAAACAACAAGGCCGGACCCGCAAGGGCCCGGCCTTGTTCGCTTTCGGGATGGGTGCGCGCTACTGGCCGGCGGCGAACACGCTCGGGAAGGGGCGCCCGCGCACGTCATAGACGGTGGCGTAGGTGACACCTTCCCGCTCGATCTTGACCAAAGCCGGCGCCTTCACGTCCGCGCAGTAGAATTCGCCCAGCCGCAGGTAGAAATCCGCGTTGCGGCTGTCATAGGTGGTCTCGTAGCGGGGGCCGAGCTCGGCGGCGGCGGCGAAATAGGGGCCGCAGACGGCCACGCGCAGCTTGCGGCCCTGGGGCAGGGAGCGGCGGTGCTGCTCCACATATTCGTCCAGCTCTTCGGTGGCCTGCTTGAAGGCGAGGCCCCAATAGTCGAGCATGAACCTGCTGTCCGCCCCCTGAATGCCGCCTGCCAGGTGGTTGTAGTACGTGTATTCATAAGGGTGCAGGTTGCGGAAGGCCGCGGCGGGCATGGCGAGGCCCACCAGGAAGACGGCGGCCACGGCGCCCTGGGCGAGGCGCGGCAGGCGCTGGGCCTTGTCCCACACCCAGGCCGCGGCGAAGCCGCCGAGCAAGGCGAGGGCCGGTGTCACGAACACGAAATGCCGGATGCCGTTATAGACCACGGGCTGGGTGGTCACCACGAGCAGCACCGGGAAGGCGGCGGCCGTGACGACGAGCACGAGGCGCGCGCGCCGGGCCGGGGTGTCCTTCCCGAAGACGGCGGAGACCACCGCCCCGGCCGCGCCGGCCAGGGCGAGCCCGAGGAACAGTTCCGGCATCTGCACCGAGAACAGGGTCGGGACATAGGAGCGCGGCATGTCCGGCACCAGGATCGGCCGGCCCTCGAACATCTCGCGCCACGGCACTTCCCAGAAGTGGGAATAGTATTTCAGCGCGACGAGGGGATTCAGCGGTTCCGCCACGCCCCAGGGCCACAGGATGCCGAGCACGAAATAGGCGAGCGGCAGGCCAAGGCAGAGCAGGCCGGTAAAGCCGAGGATCCGCTTGAGCGCCGTCTTCAGGCCCAGATGCGCGGTCTCCACCACCGCCACGAAGACGATGGCCGCGCCGATATAGACGCCGCAGATCAGCCCCATCACCCGCGTGCCCACGGCGAGGCCGAGGAACAGGCCGAACAGGGTGACGGTGCGCGGCGAGGGATTGGGGAATTCGTCGAAAGCCCGCACCATGGCATAGACCAGGCCGGCGACCGCGACCGCGAACGGCGCGTCCTTCACGTTCATGAACATGTGCCCGTAGAACAGCGGGCAGATCATGAGCAGGGCCATGGCCGCGAGGCCGCCCCACGGGCCGGCGAGCCGCCGCCCGGTGCGCCAGACGATGAAGAAGCCGCCGATGCCCACCAGCGCGCCGAGCAGGCGGCGGATGTCGAACACGTCGACGAAGGGAAGGGCCTTGGCGAGGGCTGCGGCCAGCAGGTCGAAGCCACCGCCATAGTAATACAGGTTGACGAAGGAAAATACTTTCCGCTGCGTCAGACCGGAGCTGAAATAATTGTAGAGCAGGTCCCCGTACTGGGAATGCGTGAAGTCATCCCAGCCGAGCCCGTAATCGGAAAAGGTGAGGGCGGCGATGACGGTGACGGCCGCAAGCAGGACAACGGCGCAGGCATCCGCAACCGCGCCTGGCCGACGATCGATCTCTAGGAACGACATGAAACGAGGACCCCGACGGACGATCAGCTTTTCCATGCACGCCCACCGCGAGAGCCTTGATGGCTCTCGTTGCCCTCAGGGTATGCCTTATCGACATACCGCAGTTGGTGAAGCGCGACACAGCTAAGATGGAGTAGCGCCCGATCGCAACAAAATTATGCTGTGCAATGCGAAAAGTTGCGGCCAATCTGGTGTGAAATTGAGGCCGGTTGCACCCGTGTCCGAAGGAGAGGTGCCGGGATCATCTTGCTGGTCCCGAGTCGTTCACCACAAAGAGAAGAAGTTGCTTCGCGCTTTTGTTTCGCCGGCGAAGAGGGCCTCCCGGCTTGGGGCCGGGAGGCGAGCTGGGGCGATCCCGGGTGGATCAGACCGCCTTGCTGTACAGCTCGGCGACGTAGTCCCAGTTCACGAGGTGGTCCACGAACGCCTTGAGGTAGTCGGGGCGACGGTTGCGGTAGTCGATGTAGTAGGAGTGCTCCCACACGTCGACGCCGAGGATGGGGGTCGCGCCCGAAACCAGCGGGTTCTCGCCGTTGGGGGACTTGAGGACCACGAGCTTGCCGTCCTTGAGGGCGAGCCAGGCCCAGCCCGAGCCGAACTGGCCGACGCCGGCGGCGATGAAGTCTTCCTTGAACTTCTCGACCGAGCCGATGTCCTCGATGATCTTCTTTTCGATCTCGCCGGGGATGGCGCCGCCACCGTTCGGCTTCATCCAGTTCCAGAAATGCAGGTGGTTGTAGTGCTGGCCGGCATTGTTGAAGAGCGGGGCGTTCTTGCCGAACGAGCCCTTGACGATCTCCTCCAGGGATTTTCCTTCAAATTCAGTTCCCTTTAGGAGATTGTTGCCATTGTTCACGTAAGCGAGGTGGTGCTTGTCGTGGTGGTATTCCAGCGTCTCGCGCGACATGTAGGGGGCGAGGGCGTCATAGGCATAAGGCAGTTCGGGCAGCGTGAAGGACATGAAACATCTCCGCAATCTATCCGGCGTCGTGCCCGGGGCGAAATCGCTGCCCCGGCGCCACACCGGGTATACGACATGTCCGAGCGAGCACCTAGATAGGGCGGCCATTGCCTCCAAACAACCTTGATGCGGCCGATTTTCCCGGCGAGGTACCACCTTTGGTGTATACGCGGCATGAGGCCGGCAAGCGGGAGTGGGGTGGCAGATGTGGTGGTTCCTGGTCCTTCTCGGCGTTCTGATCGCTCTGGCCGGGCTCGCGGTCATCGCGCTCGGCGTCTCCATTTTCGTCTCCACCTTTGGCAACACCCTGATCACCACCGGCGCGGTGGCGGCCTCGGGCGGCTTTGTCATCACCGCCATGGGGCTGGTGCTGCGCCAGCTTGAGCGCCTCTCCCAGCAGGTCGAGCGCGCCTATCCAGGTACCGATGTCCCCGAGGGCGGCCACCCGGCGCGCGTCGGCGGCCGCGGGCCCCAGGGCCGCCTCACCGTGGACGATCTGGTGCCGCCGGAGCCGGAGGCCCTCACCGCCGAACCTGCCCCCGCTGCGCTTCCGCCGGTCGAGACCCGGGAGCGGATCGCGCCGCCCCCCCGCACCGCATCGCTCCAGGCCCCGGCAGAGCCCGGCGGTGAGGCGGCCGACCCCATGGTCGAGGCGCGCCGCCAGCGGCTCCAGCGCCGGGCCGAGCCGCAGCCTCAGTCCCAGCCATCCCCGGCGCCGGCTCCCGCGCCCCCTCCGCGTCCGCGCACCGGCTACGAGCCGCCGCCGCGCCCGGCCCGTCCGGCAGC
This sequence comes from Xanthobacter autotrophicus, assembly GCF_030015065.1. GTDB lineage: Bacteria > Pseudomonadota > Alphaproteobacteria > Rhizobiales > Xanthobacteraceae > Xanthobacter > Xanthobacter autotrophicus_D. The sequence continues at coordinate 8,856 of NZ_JAIVFN010000117.1, forward strand.
CGAGCAACAGCCGGCCCCGGCCGTCCCGCCTGCTCCGCCGCCCCGGCGCGAGCCGGAGGAGCCGCGCATCCTGAAGTCCGGCATCGTCGGCGGCATGGCCTATACCCTCTATTCGGACGGCTCCATCCAGGCCGACCTGCCCGATGGCGTGGTGCGCTTCGCCTCCCTCCAGGAGCTGCGCGACCACGTGGCGCAGTCCCAGGGCGAGCGCTGAGCGCGGCGGCAATCTGGGGGTGTGGGGCTGCCCGCGGCCGGCCCGGGGGGCGCTGCCGCCCGCCGCCGCCACGGCTTCCCGCGCAAGGCCGCGCGGAGCCGGCGCTGCCCCTGAGCACCGGGAAGATGTGCCCCATTGGCCGTGATGCGGCGTCCTTCCGGGCGCCGCTTTCCCCTTTCTTCCCCCTTCGCTCGCACGCGCTTTGGCTCTATGGAGCGGCTTTCCGTTCCCGCGCCGCGGTGATCCGCCCCGCGCGCCGCTTCAGGTAGCCTGCCCATGTACCCCAGCGAATCCGGCCTGCCCTTCGACGACATCCGCCAGCTCGTCGCCACCATGCCCGGCCCCTCCGAGGGCGCGCGCGAGGCAGCGCTGGCGCGGCAGGAACAGCTGGTGAAGCCTTTGGGCGCGCTGGGCCGGCTGGAGGCCATCGCCGCCCATCTCGCCGCCTGGCAGGGCAATTCCATGCCCACCGTCAACCGGCCCATGGTGGCGGTGTTCGCCGCCACCCACGGCATCGCCGATCGCGGCGTCTCGCCCTATCCGGGCGCGGTGACCAAGCAGATGATGGCGACCTTCACCGCCGGCAAGGCGGCGGTGAACCAGATCTGCGCCACCTTCGACGCCGGCCTGCGGGTGTTCGACCTCGCCCTCGACTATCCCACTCCCGATATCACCCAGGACGCCGCCCTCGACGAGAAGGCCTGTGCCGCGACCATGGCCTTCGGCATGGAGGCCATCGCCGGCGGGTCCGATCTTTTGTGCCTTGGCGAGATGGGCATCGGAAACACCACCATCGCCGCCGCCTTGTGCCATGGCCTCTATGGCGGCACGGCGGAGGAATGGGTGGGCGCCGGCACCGGCTCCACGGGCGAGGTGCTGGAGCGCAAGATCGCGGCGGTGCGCGACGCGGTGGCGTTCCACAAGGACCATCTGTCCGATCCGCTGGAGGTGCTGCGCCGGCTCGGCGGGCGGGAGGTGGCGGCCATCGCCGGGGCCATCATCGCCGCGCGGCACGAGAAGGTGCCGGTGGTGCTCGACGGCTTCGTGGTCACCGCGGCCGCCGCCGTGCTCCACGCCCTCGACCCGTCATCCCTCGACCATTGCCTCGCCGGCCATGTCTCGGCGGAGAAGGCCCACCGCCTGCTGCTCGACCGGCTGGGCCTTCGTCCCGTCCTTGACCTCGACATGCGGCTGGGGGAAGGCTCGGGCGCGGCGCTGGCCATCGGCGTGGTGAAGGCGGCGGTGGCCTGCCATCGCGGCATGGCCACCTTCGCCGAGGCGGGGGTCTCCGAAGGCTGAGCGCCCGGCATGAGCCCGCGCCGCGTCTGAGCGAAACCCGCCCGGCGCCGGTCAAAGACCGGGACTGTTGGCAGGAAGGGCGCGGGCCGGCGGGAAGGTCACCTCGGCCCTGGTGCCGCCCCCCGGCCGCCGCGCCAGGGTGAGGGTGCCCTCGTGCAGGCCTGCGAGCCCGCGCACGATGGCAAGGCCCAGCCCCGCCCCTCGGCCGGTGGCAACATCGAGCCGGCTTTCGCGAGGGTGGGCCGCGCCGAACGGCAGCTCGCGCTCGGCGATGCCCGGGCCCGTATCCTCCACCGCCACAAACGGCACGCCATCCGTCCCGATGCCGGCCAGCAGGCGCACCGCGCCGTCCGGCGGCGTGAACTTGACGGCATTGGCGAGGAGGTTGAGGGCGATCTGGCGCAAGGCGCGCTCGTCGCCCCACAGGCGCGGCGCGCCGTCCACCACCGCCGACAGCGTCACCCGGGCGCCGGTGGCCAGCGGCCGCATCATGGCCACGCACTCCTCGGCCAGGGCATCGAGGCGCACCGGCGTTTCCATGAGGGTGCGGTGGCCGCTCTCGATGCGGGCGAGGTCGAGGAGATCGTCGGCGAGGGCCAGGAGATGCTGGCCGGAGGCGTGGATGTCCCGCGCATAGCTGGCATAGGCCGTCACCCGGTGGGGGCCCAGCACCTCGTCCGCCATCATTTCGGAAAAGCCCATCACCGTGTTGAGCGGGGTGCGCAGCTCGTGGCTCATCTCGGCGAGGAAGCGGGACTTGGCGCTGTTTTCCGCCGCCGCGCGCCGGGCGTCCGCCTCTGCGGCGCGGGCGCGGGCCTCGGCCCGGCGCAGCGCCGCCTCCAGCCGGCGGGCGCGCAGCACGAGCAGGCTCACGGCGATCAGCGCCGCCGTGCCGCCGGCCGCGGCCCCGGCCAAACCGGCGAGGGCGCCGCCGGCCAGCAGCAGGCCGAACACGGCGAGAGCGGCCAGGAGGCACGGTCCGGCGAGGCTGCGGGCACGCCGGGCAAGGGACGGAGCAATGGACGGGGCAATGGACGGGGGGAGGGGAAGCGGGAGTCCGTCCGCCTGCGCCGCGGGCTCCGGAGGGGAGCTGGCGGCGGCGTCGAGCGGGGGGCAAAAGGGGCCGGACATGCGGCAGGAGCCCTTCGCGGACGGCGGGGCCCCTTCAGGAGACCGGTGCCGGGCCAGACGGATAACGCGTCCCCAACTCCTGGGGCCGTCGCGGTTAACGGGGGGTTAACGGGCCTTCGCAGAAAGTCCGCCCGCTTAACATTTCAAGGCATCTTCATGCGCATCAAGGACCTTCTGACCGCGGCGCTGATCCTTGGTACGGTCGCGCTTCTGGCGGACCTGCTGCGCCGGGAGACCACGCTGGAGGGGCATGCGTTTGCTGTGGATGGCGACACGCTGGACCTTGCCGGTACCCGCGTGCGGCTCAAGGGCATTGATGCTCCGGAGCTCGGGCAGGAGTGCACGCGCGCCGGCCGGCCCTGGACTTGCGGCGAGGCGGCCCGCCGCGTCCTCCAGGAGGCGCTGCGCGCCGGGCCGGTCGCCTGCACCGCATCCGGGCGCGACAAGTATGGACGGCCGGTGGCGCTGTGCCGCGCCGGCGGGGTCGATCTGTCGGAACACATGGCGCGGCAAGGCTTTGCGGTGGCCTATCTCGGCCGCGCCTATGCCGGGGCCGAGGCCGAGGCGCGGGCGGCGGGGCGGGGCATCTGGGGCGCCAGCTTCGAGGCGCCCGCGGACTGGCGCGCCGCCCATCCGCGCGGTTCCTGACCGGCTGGGGAGGGACGCCGCGAGGGGTGCCGCAGCCGCATGCCTCCGCCCTTTGCCTTCCCGCCGCAGGGCCTTGCGCCGCTGGTAAAGGCGTGGTCTTTCGCTGGATAAAACAAGGCGAGGCTGGAGGCGCCAGGGGCATGAAGCTTTACGACACAAGTCGCGCGCCGAATCCGCGCCGCGTGCGCATCTTCCTGGCGGAAAAGGGGATTTCCGTTCCGACCGTGCAGGTCGACCTTGGCAAGCTGGAGCAGAAGTCCGACGAGTTCACCCGCCTCAACCCGCGCCAGCGCGTGCCCGTTCTGGAGCTGGATGACGGCACCGTCATCTGCGAAACCATTGCCATCTGTCGCTATTTCGAGGCGCTGCAGAGCGAGCCCAACCTGTTCGGCCACACGCCGACGGAGCAGGGGCTGGTGGAAATGTGGCAGCGCCGGGTGGAGCTGGACCTGCTCTATCCCATCATGATGGTGCTCCGACACCTCAATCCCGGCATGGCCGCCATGGAGGTGCCACAGGTGCCGGAATGGGGCGAGGCGAACAAGCCCAAGGTATTGGCTGGCCTTGATTTTTTCAATAATGCCCTGGCCGGCCGCCCCTATCTGGCCGGCGATCGCTTCACGGTGGCGGACATTACGCTGCTGGTGGCTGTGGATTTCATGCGCGTGATCCGCGTGGCGCTGGCGCCGACTCATGACAATCTGGCCCGCTGGCATGCGTCCGTCTCGGCCCGTCCGAGCGCAAAGGCTTGAAATCATGAAGCTAAAGGTCGTCGGCTGCGGCGACGCCTTCGGCTCCGGCGGGCGCGGCAACAGCTGCTTCCTGCTGACCGCCGGGGCGCACACGGCCACCCTCGACTTCGGGGCCAGCGCCCTCGTGAACTTCCACAGGTTCAACCTCGGTTCGGCGGACATCGACACGGTGTTCATCAGCCACCTTCATGGAGATCACTTCGGTGGTATTCCATTCCTCCTGCTGGATGGGCAGTATGTCCATCTGAGGGAGCGGCCGCTGGCCATCGTCGGCCCGCCGGGGACGCGGGCGCGGCTGGAGGCGGCCATGGAGGTGCTGTTCCCTGGCATGGGGGAGATCGACTGGCGCTTTTCCTGGACCGTGACCGAGGTGGAGCCCGGCTCCACCACAAGCCACGGCCCCCTTGCCCTGACCACCGCCGCCGTGGTCCACCCCTCCGGCGCCCCCTCCACAGCCCTGCGCCTGGAAGACGGGACACGCACCCTCGCCTTCTCCGGCGACACCCAGTGGACTGATGCGCTGCTGCCCATCGCCCAGAGGGTGGACCTCTTCATCTGCGAGAGCTTCGCCTTCGAGGGGCAGCCCTACGGCCACCTCGCCTACCGCACCATTGCCGAGCGGCGCGCCGACCTTGGCGCCCGGCGCATCCTGCTCACCCACATGGGCGACGAGATGTGGGCGCGCCGGGGGGAGGTGGACACCACCCATTTCATCGTGGCCGAGGATGGGCTGGAACTCGAAATCTGAACCTGCCCTCGACGCCCTGGTGGCGCGCATCCGCGCCTGCCGGGTGTGCGTCGAGGCGCCGCGCGGCGCCCCGCTCCCCCACGAACCGCGCCCGGTGCTGCGGGTGTCGGCCACGGCCGCGATCCTGGTGGCGAGCCAGGCGCCGGGCACGAAAGTGCATGCCAGCGGGCGCCCCTTCACCGATGCCTCCGGCGACCGGCTGCGGCAGTGGATGGGGGTGAGCGACGCTGAGTTCTATGATTCCAGCCGCATCGCCATCGCCCCCATGGGCTTCTGCTTTCCGGGGCAGGACGCGGCCGGCGGCGACCTGCCGCCCCGGCGCGAATGCGCGGCCACCTGGCACGACACATTGTTCGTAACCCTGCCGGCGTTCCGGCTGATCCTGGCGGTGGGCCGTCCCGCGCAGGCCTATCATCTGGCGCGGCTCGGCCTTGGTGCCCACCTGAAGGCGAGCTTGACCCAGACCGTGCACCACTGGCGGGAGGTGCGCGCCGCCGGCATGGCGCTGGCGCACCCGGTGGCGGTCTATACCCTGCCGCACCCCTCGTGGCGCAACACCGGCTGGCTCAAGCGCAACCCCTTCTTTGAAGCCGACCTGCTGCCGCAGCTTCAGGCCGACATCGCCCGCGCATTGGGGCGGGGTGGGTAG
>NZ_JAIVFN010000118.1 GCF_030015065.1 Xanthobacter autotrophicus
GGCCCCCTCCCCATCCCTCCCCCGCAAGCGGGAGAGGGAGCAACCCTCTCAAGCGCCGAAACTGGCTATCTCCGGCTTCAGCGCGTGAGAACAGAACTCGGCAACCGCCGAGTTCTGGCGGGAAGGATGGGAAGGGAGCTAGCCTCAAACATCCTCAGGCGGCCGCCTGCAGCCCCACGTCGGGAAGCTCCGGACGGGTCTTCAGGGCGGCCGCCATCAGCGCCTCCACCTCGGCCCGCTCGTGGTCCAGCAGCGCGAGGCGCGGCGGGCGGGTGAGGAAAGTGCCACGGCCCATGATGTGCTCGCACAGCTTGATGCACTGGACCAGATCGGGGCGCGCATCGAGATGCAGCAGCGGCATGAACCACTCGTAGAGCGCCATGGCTTCGGCGAAACGGCCGGCGCGGGCGAGGCGGAACAGGGTCTCGCCCTCGCGCGGGAAGGCGTTGGACATGCCCGACACCCAGCCCTGCGCGCCCATGGCGATGCTCTCCACCACCACGTCGTCAAGGCCGGCGAACATGATGAAGCGGTCGCCCACCTTGTTGCGCAGGTCGATGAAGCGGCGGGTGTCGCCCGAGCTTTCCTTGAAGCAGACGATGGTCTCGCAATCCACGAGGGAGGCGACCACGTCCGGGGTCACGTCGTTCTTGTAGACCGGCGGGTTGTTGTAGATCATCACCGGCAGGTCGGTGGCCTTGGAGACGGTGCGGAAATGGGCCGCCGTCTCATGGGGCTTGGAGGAATAGACCAGCGCCGGCATGAGCATGATGCCGTCCACGCCCACCCTGGCGGCTTCCTTCGCGGTGGCGATGGCGAATGCGCTGGTGAATTCGGCGATGCCGCAGATCACCGGCACCCGGCCGGCGGCAACCGCCTTGCCGGCCTCCATCACCTGGATCTTCTCCGCAGTGGTGAGCGAGCAGTTCTCGCCCACGGTGCCGCACACGATCATGCCGGACACGCCGTCGCGGACGAGGCCTTCCATCACCTTGGCGGTGGCGTCGATATCAAGCGAAAAATCCTCGCGGAACTGGGTGGTCACGGCCGGAAAGACCCCTTCCCAGCTGATTGCCGGCTTCATCTCATGTCATCCTTGTGTCGATAGGGAGTGCGGACGAGGCCCCGCCCCGCCCGCGTGCAGGTTTGCGGGATCAGAGGGCGGCGCCGGCCTTGCGCAGGTCGGCGAGGATCGGGGCCTTGGGCAGCCAGATCCTGTCGTATTCGGCGATGATCTTCTCGCGGTCGGCCACCTCCGCCACCTTGATCGGGATCGCGGCCTTGAACTTCTCCAGCAGCACCGGCTCGTTCACCACGGTCTCGTCCACCTGGGCGTCGAGCGCGCTCTTCGTGAGCTTGCTGATAAGCGCCTTGTCGGCGGGCGACAGGGTCTGCCACACCCGGCCCGAGACCAAAGCAATGACCGGCATGAAGATGGCGTCCATCTTCAGCATGGTCTTCGACACCTTGTCGAAGCGCTGGTTCCAGGAGAAGTCGAGGTCGGCCTCCAGGCCATCCACCTGGCCGTTGGACATGGCGTCGAACACCGCAGGCGTCGGGATCGGGGTCGGGGCGGCGCCGAGCAGCTGGTAGAAGTCGCGATAGGCCGGCGTCGTATTGATGCGCAGCTTCATGCCGTTGAGGTCCTTGATGCCCGTGATGGGCTTCGCGGAGAACACGACGCGCATGGTGGTGATGCCCCAGGCGAGGCCCACCGTCCCGGTCTCCTTGGGCAGCACGTCCAAAAGGCTCATGGCCACGGGGGTGCGCACCAGCTTGCCGGCCTTGGCGGTGGAATCCACCACCCACGGGGCGTTGATGGCGGCAATCGCCGGCACCCGCGAGCCCAATTCGGCAGTCATGATCCAGCCCATGTCGAGGGCGCCGGTCTGCATCTGCTGCAGCATGGCCGCCTCGTTGCCGAGCTGGCCCGAGGGGAAGACGCTGATGGAAAGCCGGCCCTTGGTCTCCTCCTTCAGCATGGCGCCCACCTTCTCGGCGGCCACGTTCCAGGGATGGCCCACCGGGGTGATGATGCCGAGGCGGAATTCCTTCGCCTCCTGGGCCCGCACCACGCCCGGCGCGGCGAGGGGAAGGGCGGCGCCGGCGGCGGCGCTCAGGAGGAAATGGCGACGGGACAGAATCATGGCGGGGCTCCGGGAAGGTTGCTTGTTCATTTGACGAGGGCGGTGGAGAGCGACGGCACCAGCGACAGCAGCACCAGAAGGGCACAGGCGGCGAAGAAGAACGGCAGGGTGACGTAGAACATCCGCCCCACCTTCGCCCCGGTGACTGCCGAGGCGACGAAGAAGCACAGGCCGACCGGCGGGGAGAGGAAGCCGAGGACGAGGTTGATCACCACCACCACGCCGAAATGCACGGGGTCGATGCCATAGACGAGGGTCGCCACCGGCAGCAGGATCGGCACCGTCATGATGAGGCCGGGCGCGCCGTCGATCACCGTGCCGATGACCAGCAGGATGACGTTGACCAGCAGCATGAAGGTGACGGGGTCGTGGGCCACGGTCTGCACCCAGGCCGCCACCGCCTGCGGGACCTTGCCGTAGACCAGCACCCAGGAGAACACCGCCGCCACCGCCACCAGGAACAGGATGACGGAGGAATAGAGCCCCGCCTTCAGCAGCATCTGAGGCAGGTCGGAGAAGGACAGCTCGCGGGTCCAGTAGCGGCCGATGAGGAGCGCCGCCAGCGCCCCCACCGCCGCCGCCTCGGTGGCATTGGCAAGGCCGGTGAGGATGGAGCCGACGATGACCACGGGGATGATCAGCGTGGGGATGGCGTTCAGCACGATATCCACCCGCTGGCGCCAGGTCATGGCCTCGCCGCGGGGATAGTCGTAGAAGAAGCCCATGATGTAGACGCAGAGGCAGAACAGCCCCGTCAGCAGCACGCCGGGGATAATGCCGGCGATCAGCATGTCGCTCACCGACACCTGCGCCAGCACCGAATAGACCACGAACATGATGGACGGCGGGATGATGGGCCCCAGCATGCCCGCATAGGCGGTGAGACCGGCGGCGAAGGTCTTGTCGTAGCCCTTCCTCTCCATCTCCGGCACCAGGATCTGCGCCATGATGGCGACCTGCGCCGTGGCCGAGCCGAGGATGGACGACACCAGCATGTTGGCGATGAGGTTCACATAAGCGAGCCCGCCCTTCAGCCGGCCCACCACCGCCATGGCCATGTCGATGAGGCGGCGGGTGATGCCGCCCCCGTTCATGATCTCGCCGATCAGCACGAACAGGGGGATGGCGATGAGGCCGTAGCTGTCCACCCCGCCGAACAGCTGGGTGGGAAAGGTCTGGAGCAGCAGCGGGTTGCCGGTGGCGAGGATGAACGCCACCCCGGACAGGGCGATGCACAGGCTGATGGGCACGCCCACCAGCATGGTGATGAGGAAGGCGGCGGTGGTGACCATCAGCTTGCCGCCTCCGCATGGGCCATGGGGAAGCCGCGATAGACGCGGCGCGGCATGAACTCCAAGTCCTCCACCAGGTTGGCGAGGCCGTGAAGGGTGATGGAGACCGCGAACAGCGGAATGACGAGGCTCACCACCCAGGTCGGCCAGTTCAGCGTCTGGGTGTGTTCCGTATAGAGGAAGTTGAAGGTCTCGCCCGCGAAGGTCCTGGCATCGAAGCCGGCGGCGGCGATGCCGACCGGGTCCATCCAGATCCAGCACATGTAGGACAGGATCAGCCCGAACAGCACGGTGAACACCGTGGCGATGGCTCGGGCCGCCTTCACGCCGGCGGGCGGCAGGCGCTCCGTGAGCAGCCCGACGCTGAAATCGAGGCGCAGCCGCGTCATGGCCGAGGCGCCGATGAAGCTCAGCCACACCACCGCATACACGGCCGATTCGTCGATCCAGTAGATGGGCGTCCCGGTATAGCGGGTCACCACATTCAGCAGGATGAGGAAGCTCACGAGCCCCATCAGGCCGATCACCGCCACCCGCTCGAAGGCGAGAAGGCCGGACGAGAGGGCGAGCACGAGCCCGCACGGCCCCGCTCCCGCGGCGCCTGTCTTGGTCGCATGGTTCATTTTATCGCTCTGGAAGGCGGACCCTTGTGGGCCTCGATTTGGTGCTTTCGTTTTAAATGTAGATTTTATACATTCGACACGTCAATACCCCGCCAACGCTTTTTGCTGTAGCTCAGACCCATGAATTCCGGCAGCATGAATTCCGGCAGTCCGACCGCCGCCCAGAAGGGCCTCAAGCACCGCACCCTCTCGGCGGCGATCCTCGACCAGTTGCGCCAGGCGATCCTCGACGGCACCCATCCCGCCGGCACCCAGCTGCGGCAGGATGCGCTGGCGGATGCCTATGGCGTCAGCCGCATCCCGGTGCGCGAGGCGCTGTTCCAGCTGGAGGCCGAGGGCCTGGTGCGCATCGTCCCGCAGAAGGGAGCCATCGTCTCCGACCTGTCGGTGGAGGAGATCAACGACGTGTTCGAGCTCAGGCGCATCATGGAGCCGCGCCTGTTGGAACGCGCGGTGCCGCTCTTCACCACCGAGGACTTCGCAAGGCTCGATGCGATCCACGCCCGCTTCACCGCCGCCACCAAGGCCCACGACGTGAGCCGGTGGGGCATCCTCAACGCCGATTTCCACATGGCGCTCTATGATCGCGCGGCCCTGCCCCGCACCCGCCAGATCGTCGCCGCCCTGCTCCAGACCTCCGACCGCTACACCCGCCTCCAGCTCTCCACCACGGAAGCCATGGGCCGGGCGGAAAGCGAGCACGCCCAGCTCATCGCCCTGTGCCGGGCCGGCGCCGTGGCGGAGGCCAGCCGCTTCCTCGACGCCCATATCGCCACCGTGCACGCCGACCTCATCCGGGTCATCGAGCACCGGGCCGCCCGCGCCGCGGCGGGCGAAGGCGGCCGCGGCGCGGCGCGGGACGCGGAACGGGCCGGCGCCCTGCTTCCCGTCCCGCCGCCCTTGGCAAAGGGCGAGGTCCTGGGCTAGAGCCGGATCTCCTGTTCCGGAGACCCCATGGCCGACCGCATCCTCGTCGCCCGCATCGGCGCCCCCCATGGCGTGAGGGGCGAGGTGCGCCTGTTCGTCTTCACCGAGGACCCCGGCGCGGTGCTGGACTACGATCCGCTCACCGACGCCACCGGCAAGAAGCGCTTCCGCATCGCCGCCCTGCGCGCGGCCAAGGACCATTTCGTCGCCCGCATCGAGGGCATCGCCGATCGCACGGCGGCCGAGGCGCTCACCAATGTGGACCTGTTCGTCGCCCGCGAGGCCCTGCCGGCGCCGGACGACGCGGACACCTTCTACCATGCCGACCTCATCGGCCTCGACGTGGTGGACGAGGCCGGCGCGGTGATCGGCAAGGTGGTGGCGCTGCAGGATTTCGGCGCCGGCGACATCCTGGAATACGCCCCCCTGCTGCCCGCCACCAAGGCCAGGACGCTGATGGTGCCCTTCTCGAAGGATGCGGTGCCGGTGGTGGACGTGCCCGGCCGGCGCGTGGTGATCGCCGAAGCCTTCGTGGAGCGCAAGGCGCCGGAGCCGGAGGACGGCGAGGACGCGAGCGAATAGGGACGGAGTGAGCGCGGCGCACCGAGCCCCCCGTTTGACTTGGGCGCGCCCCTCCCCCATCACGCCACCATGACCTTCCGCGCCAGCATCCTCACCCTTTATCCGGAGATGTTTCCCGGCCCCCTCGGCCATGCCCTCGCCGGCCGGGCGCTGGAGAAGGGGCTGTGGGCGCTGGAGGCGGTGCAGATCCGCGACCATGCCCTCGACAGGCACCGCTCGGTGGACGACACCCCCGCCGGCGGCGGCCCCGGCATGGTCATGCGCGCCGACGTGCTGGCCCGCGCCATCGACGCCGTCTCCCCGCCCGGCGATCCCCGCCCGCGCCTGCTCATGACCCCGCGCGGCGCGCCGCTCACCCAGGCGCGGGTGCGCGCTCTGTCGGAAGGGCCCGGCGCGGTGATCCTGTGCGGGCGGTTCGAGGGGGTGGACGAGCGCATCGTCGCGGCCCGCAACCTCGAGGAAATCTGCGTCGGCGACGTGGTGCTGTCCGGCGGCGAGGCGGCGGCGCTGCTGCTGCTGGATGCCTGCGTGCGGCTCATTCCCGGCGTCATGGGCAAGACGGAAAGCGGCACCGAGGAGAGCTTTTCCGCCGGCCTGCTGGAATATCCCCAATATACCCGCCCGCAGCTGTTCGAGGGCCAGCCCATCCCGGAGGTGCTGACCTCAGGCGACCATGCCCGCATCGCCCGCTGGCGCCACGCCCAGTCCCTCGCCGTCACCCGCGCGCGGCGGCCGGATCTTCTCCCGCATGACGGAACCATGAAGGAAAGGGAATGACACGGCCCTATTTCTCGGCTATGGAGCCGCGTCCCTTAACTTAAAACGACACGATGCGGCACCGGGGCGTTTTGCCGGACCGGTGACTGCATAAAGGTTGGCGACATGAACATCATCCAGACGCTCGAAGCCGAGCAGGCGGCGAAACTCGCCGAAAAGCGTGCCATCCCGGACTTCCAGCCCGGCGATACCGTTATCGTGAACGTGAAGGTGGTCGAAGGCGAGCGCACCCGCGTGCAGGCCTATGAGGGCGTGTGCATCGCGCGTTCCGGCGGCGGCCTCAACGAGAGCTTCACGGTTCGCAAGATTTCCTACGGCGAGGGCGTGGAGCGCGTGTTCCCGGTCTATGCGCCGCTGATCGATTCCATCAAGGTGGTCCGCCGCGGCAAGGTGCGCCGCGCCAAGCTCTATTACCTGCGCGATCGTCGCGGCAAGTCGGCCCGTATCGCCGAGCGCCAGGACCGCACCGCCGACGGCAAGATCAAGAAGGGCGGCAAATCGGCCCCCGTCGCCGCCGCCGAGTGAGCAGAGCCCCAGGGCCGGCATCCGCCGCCTGAAGCGCCGAATATTCAACGCCTCCGGGACCACCCGGGGGCGTTTTTTTCGTTTCGGGCCCGCGCAGCGCCTGAGCGAAGGCATCCAGGCTGCTCAGGCGCCCGGCACGTCGTCCCTGAGGCGCGCGAACAGCCCGTCCGGGTCGGCATCGAAGGCGCGGCGGATCTCGGCGAGCGCGGTCTCGCCGCCGCGATAGCTGGCGCCGCCCACATGCAGCCAAGCATCCAGCAGCATCTTAGGCTCGCTCCAGCCCCCGTCCGGCGCGGGCACGCGCACCGAGCGCGCGTGCGGCCAGGCGAAGCCGGAGACATCGAGCTTGCGGAACAGCACATGCCAGTTGCGCCCGCCGGTGTCGGTGCCCAAAAGCCGGTCGGGGCCGAAATCCAGCGGCTTGGCCACGAGGCTGCCGTCATAGATCGAAAATCCCGGCCACAGGTACCAGGCCTTCACCCGGCTGCTCCAGCGCTGGAGCCCGTAGATGGGCTGGCGCGCCACCAAAGCGGCAAGGTCGGTGGGCTTCAGCAGCACCAGATCGTGGTCGAGCATGGCGAACACGCGCGGCTTCACCTTGCGCAGCACGTTGTGGAACACCCAGTTGGCGGCGGCGGCATGGGAACGGGCGGTGCGCACCCGCACCAGGGGCGCCGGCGGCAAAGCGAGGTAGTAAAGTCCCTTGTCCGCCGCGATGGCGGCAAGCTCGCGCCGCGCCTGCGGCTCCGTGGAATTGTCGCAGACGAGCAGCGGCGTGCCGGGGGCGAAGCGCGCCATGGAATCGGCCAGAAGCGCCACCGCTTCCGGCACGTTGTAGGCGATGGTCAAAGCGAGGGCACCGTCGCGGCGGCGGCCCAGCGCCTCCACCACCTCGGCCTGCCCCTCGGCCCGGCGACCGCGATAGAGCCGGTCGAGCACGGCGTAGCGCGCGTGGTTGAGGGTATGGAGGCCCGGCAGCGACGCGATCAGGCCGGCCAGCCCGGCCCGCTTGTGCCCTTCAGACCCGCTCATGAGGCTGCTCCCGATGCGGCCGTGTCTCCCGCCCCGGCGCGCAATCGGGCGAGAAGGCCGTCCGGATCCGCCGCGAAGGCCCGCGCCACCGTGTCGAAGGCCCGCCCGCGCCCGCCATGGCCGGCGCCACCGGCGTGCAGCCATCCGTCCACCAGCAGGTGATCCTCTCCCGCCCCCGTGCCGGGATCGGCGACGAACACGGTGCGGGTTTCCGCGAATGCCAGCGCCTCCCGGTCGAGGCGGCGGTAGAGGACGTTCCAGTTCTGCCCACCGGTGTCAAGGGTGAGCGGAGTGTCGGTGCCGAAGTCCAGCGGCAGGCCCTGCACCGCCTTGTAATTGAACACGCTGAAGCCCGGCCACAGGTACCAGGCCTTATGACCCTCGCCATGGCGCGCCATGCCGTAGCAGGGCTGGGCGGCGACGCGGGCGGGCAGGTCGTCCCCCTGAAGCGGGATCAAATCGTGGTCGAGCAGGGCCACCACCGGCGGCGCCACCGGGCGCACGAGATTGGCCCAGATCCAGTTCAGCGCCACCGCATGGGAGCGCGAGCCGTTGCGCCCGCCGCGATAGGGCGAGGGCGGCAGCGGGCAATAGGCGATGCCGCGCTCCGCGCACAGGGCGGCAATGGCGGCGCGGGCGGCGGCATCGGTGGAGTTGTCGCACACCACCAGCGGCGTATCGGGCAGGAAGCGGCCCATGGCCTCGGCCAGCAGGGCGACGGCTTCCGGCATGTTGAAGGCGACGGTGAAGGCCAGGGCGGGGGCGCGCTCAGCCTTCAGCCGCGCCACCAGCGCCTGCTGTCCGCGGGCGTGCCGGCGGGCATAGATGCGGTCCACCAGAAGGTTGCGCGCCCGCCGCAGGCGGTGCGCCAGCGGGGCGGCGCCGAGCCAGTCCTTCAGCGCATAGTCGGCGAGATCGCGCATGGGTCGGCTCAGGGCTGGGACGGCGCCGTGAGGCGGCGCAGGACGGGGACGGGGTCCGAAGGCGGGGGTACGGCGCGGGAGACAGCATGGAGCACCACCTCGCCCCGCCCGTCCGCCCTCGGGAAGGTACCGATGGCGCGGAACCGGTCCGGGAAGGCGGCGACCGTCGCCTGAGCCGCCCGGCTGGCGGGCGTCGCCCCGGTCTCCCGCGCCTCCACGGCCAGGGCCGCCGCGCCGATGGCGTCAAAGGCGGCCAGAAGCTCCTCGGGGGTGGCGGTGGGCAGGCGGTCCGCCTCCACCACGAAGCTGCGGCGGGCGCGGTCGCGCTGGGCGATGGCGGCCCCCAGCGCCGCCGCCCCCCTCGCATCGCCGGCAACCACGATCACGGGGGGCGCCGCATCGCGGGCGAGGAAGGCCTCCGCCGCCGCATCCATGCCGATGGGTCCCTTGCGCACCTGCTGGAGCAGGCCCGGCATGGCGGCAAGCAGCAGCAGGAGCGCCACCGCCAGCTCCCGGATGGTGCCCCAGCCCGAGACCAGGAGGCCGGTGAGCCGCATGGCGCCGAACGCCGCCAGCATGGCCACCGGCGCCAGAAGGACAATGGCATCAATGGGAACGCCCCGCCCCACCCCCAGCCAGAAGGCGAGGGTGAAGGCCGGCACCAGCGCCGCCACCGGGGCCAGCGCCTGCGCCTCCCCATGCGTCCCTGCCGCCTTGCGCCAGCCGTCCACCACGGTGAAGACGAGGCCAGCGGCGGCAAGGGCCAGCGGCAGGGTGCCGAAGGCGGCGCGCAGCGTCTGCCAGACCTGCTCCGGCCCCTGCGCCGTCACCACCGGGGGCAGCCGGCCGGCGGCGAGCGCCACCGCCAGCGCCAGCACAGCGAGAGCCGCGAGCGGCACGAGGACGCGCGCCCGCCGCATCAGATCAAGCCGCCCGGCCATCAGCGCCGCCAGCGGCGGCAGCAGCAGAACCACCGCCCCCGCCGGCGCCACGAGCACGCTGATCGCCCCGGCGGCGGCGAACAAGGCGGCGGAAGCGGTGGTGCCGCGCCGCATGCAGCGGCCGAAGGCCAAAGCGGACAGGAGCGCGGACAAGGCCAGCGGCAGATCGAGGCCCAGCACGAGGCTCGCCTCCCGCAGCAGCGGCAAGGCGGCGAGCACGAAGCCCACCGCCACCGCCGGCAGCACGCCCACCGACCACGCCGTGGCCCAGCCCGCGCTCACCACCAGCAGCGCGGCGAGCGCCGCCGGCAGCAGCAGCGCCGCCGGCGTGGTGGGCGTCAGCAGCAGCAGCCAGCCGCCCGTCAGCACATGGAACAGGGTGAGCCGGGAGAGCGGCAGCGCCTGCGGGGCGGCGAGGCCATAGTCCGCCGCGAAGGCGCCCGGCGCGGGAAAGCCGGCGGCGGCGTGGTCGGCCACCATGAGGGCGGTGACGAAATGGCGCGCCTCCTCGGGATCGGTGGCGCCGAGCTCCGCCACATAGGCGCCGGCCCCCAGCTGCTGGGCGACGATGACCGCCGTGGCGAGCAGGAGCACGATGAGAAAGACGAGGCCGCGCAACGCGACGGTGCTCCTGCGCCTTTCGCTCGCCTCCACGCTCACGATCATCCTCCGCCCGGCACGCGGCGCGACGCCGCATTCGCCCGCGTTCTAGAGCGCGAATGCGCGAAGGTCCACGCCGTCGGCGCCACACCGGCGGGGTCTCGCCTCAAAAGCACGGTGCTGCGACCGGGCATCCCCCGGCCCCCGCGCCGAACGCGGCGACGGGGGCCGCTTAAAACAGAGGCACGGCCGGCGCCCCGGTAAGGCTTGACCTCGAAGGCCCCGGCGGGTGAGGTGGGAGCGAGCGGCTTCAAGCCGGCCCGCCCCATTCCCCGGATCCGGCCAATCCCTCGGACACTCATGGCGAACGACCTCTCGCTGCGGATCGTGATCGTGGACGAAAGCCCCGTCCGCGCCGCCATTCTGGAGGAAGGCCTGAAGGAGGCCGGCTTCCAGAACGTGCTGCGCATCACCGGGCGCACCAACCTCCTTGAGCGCATCTACGCCATCGACCCGGACGTGATCCTCATCGACCTCGAGGACCCCTCCCGCGACACCATCGAGCAGATGTTCCAGGTGAGCCGCGAGGTGAAGCGACCCATTGCCATGTTCGTGGACCAGACCGACTCGAAAACCATCGAGGACGCCATCGAGGCCGGCGTCGCCTCCTATGTGGTGGACGGGCTGAGGAAGGACCGGGTTAAGCCGATCCTGGAGACCACCATCTCCCGCTTCCGCGCCTTCGCCCGCCTCAAGGCGGAGCTGGAGGAGGCCAAGACCCAGCTGGAGGAGCGCAAGGTGGTGGACCGCGCGAAGATGATCCTCATGAAGATGAAGGGCATCGACGAGGAGGCCGCCTACGGCCTTTTGCGCCGCACCGCCATGAACGAGAAGAAGCGCATCGCCGACATCGCCCAGTCCATCATCACCGCCGCGGAGCTTCTGCGATGAGACGGCTCGCCATGGGGTTCATCCCCCTCACCGACGCGGCGGTGCTGATCGCCGCCTCAGAGCGCGGCTTCGCCATGGCGGAGGGCATCGAGATCGAGCTGCACAAGGAGGTGTCCTGGGCCAACATCCGCGACAAGGTGAATGTGGGCCTGCTCGACGGCGCCCACATGCTGGGGCCGCTGGCCATCGCCTCCTCGCTGGGCCTCGGCCACGTGCGGGTGCCCCTGGTGGTGCCGTTCGCGCTCAACCTCAACGGCAGCGCCATCACCATCGACAAGCACATCTACGCCGCCATGGGCGAGGTGGGGGAGGACCTCTCCATCGCCCCCGGCGCGGCGCAGGCGCTGGGCAAGGTGGTGCGCCAGCGCAAGGCCGAGGGGCGCGACCCGCTCACTTTCGCCTCGGTCTATGCCTTCTCCACCCACACCTATCTGCTGCGCCACTTCCTGAGTGGCGGCGGCATCGACCCGGACCGGGACGTGCGGTTCGTGGTGGTGCCGCCCCCGTACATGGCCGAGAGCCTGCGCGGCGGGCTCATCCACGGCTTCTGCGTCGGCTCGCCCTGGAATTCGGTGGCGGTGGAGGCGGATGTGGGGCGCATCGCGGTGCTGGGGGCGGAGATCTTCGGCTGGGTGCCGGAGAAGGTGCTGGGGGTGCACGCCCGCTTCGCCAATGCCGAGCCCGAGCTGCTGCACCGCCTGGTGCGCGCGCTCCACGCCGCCGCCCGCTGGTGCGAGGATGCGGCCAACCACGAGGACCTTGCCCGGCTCCTGGGCGAGCCGCGCCATCTCAACCTGCCCGCCGACGTGCTGAAGCGCACCTTGGACGGGCGGCTGCATTCGGCGCCCGGCGGCACGCTGCGGGTCCATCCCGATTATCTGGTGCTCAACCGCGACGGCGCCAACCGGCCCGAGCGCGACCATGCCCTGTGGATGTATGCCCAGATCGTCGCCGCCGGACAGGGCGAGTTCGCCGCCGACGCGGCGCGCGAAGCCATGAGCGTCTACCGGCCGGACATCTTCGACCAGGCGGTGGGCGCGGTGCCGGTGAAGCATCCCGAGCCGGATTGCGTCGCCACCCAGTTCGGCGCGGCCTTCGACGCGCGGGCGTTTCTGGGGGGCGCGAGCGGGACATAGCCGCGCCGCCAGGACCTTTGGCCTGTTCGCCCCGCCGTCATGGATCACCATAGCCGTCTGCAAACGGCCCTCGGATCGAGCTTTCCGACAGCTTCCCGGCAGCCCCTTCGCGCCGACCGCAGCGCACAATTTGAATGCAAGTGCACCTCATCCATGCGCAGCCAGAAGGCAGGGATTTCTGCTGCCCGAATTTTCACCAAGGCGTAAATGTTGTAATTTCAGATACATGAGCCTTTCAACCCACTTGGCCCGCCGCTTGCATTGGTAATCCCCAAGCGCGGTCAACGACGATCTCGCCCCCCATAACATTCGTCCCAATGACGGGACCCGCAGCAAAGCCGCTGACACCGATGGCCCTTCGGCCGGTCGTGATGTCCTGCGGCTTTTTTTGTTTCGGGTCCCCTCTGCGCCGTCCGCCGATCCAGAGGAACCAAGAATGAGCGACGCTTCGAAGACCACGTTTCCCGCCGCCGCCGCAGGCGTGTCCCGCCGCTCGCTGCTGAAAGGCTCGGCCGCGGCGCTGGGTACCGCCGCCCTGTTCGACGCGGTGCGCATGGCCTTCCCCGGCGGCGTGCCGTCTGCTTATGCGGCAGCGCCGGAAACCACCAAGGCGATCCTGGGCTATATCGCCCTCATGGACGCCTCGCCCCTGGTCATCGCCAAGGAGAAGGGCCTGTTCGCCAAGCACGGCGTGCCGGACGTGGAGGTGGTGAAGCAGGCCTCCTGGGGCGCCACCCGCGACAACCTCGTGCTCGGCGGCGAGAAGAACGGCATCGACGGCGCGCACATCCTCTCGCCCATGCCCTACCTCATCTCCGCGGGCAAGGTGACGCAGAACAACGTGCCGACCCCCATGGTCATCCTGGCGCGCCTCAACCTCGACGCCCAGGCCATCTCGGTCTCCAACGAATACAAGGACCTCAAGGTCACGGCCGACGCCGGGGCGCTGAAGGCGGCCTTCGCCAAGAAGAGAGCCGAGGGCAAGGAGGTCAAGATCGCCATGACCTTCCCCGGCGGCACCCACGATTTGTGGATCCGCTACTGGCTGGCGAGCGCCGGCATCGACCCGGACAAGGACGTCTCCACCATCGTGGTGCCGCCGCCGCAGATGGTGGCCAACATGAAGGTCGGCAACATGGACGCCTTCTGCGTGGGCGAGCCGTGGAACGAGCAACTCGTGAACCAGGGCATCGGCTTCACCGCCTGCACCACCGGCGAGATCTGGCGGCACCACCCCGAGAAGGCGCTCGGCATGCGCGCCGACTTCGTGGAGAAAAACCCCAACACCGCCAAGGCCATCCTGAAGGCGGTGATGGAAGCCCAGCAGTGGTGCGACAAGATGGAAAACAAGCAGGAGCTGGCCGAGATCGTCGGCAAGCGCCAGTGGTTCAACGTGCCCGTCGCCGACATCATCGGCCGCCTCAAGGGCGACATCAATTACGGCAACGGCCGGGTTGAGAAGGGCACCGACCAGTACATGAAGTTCTGGAAGGACCATGCCTCCTATCCCTTCAAGAGCCACGACGCCTGGTTCATCACCGAGGACATCCGCTGGGGCAAGTTCGAGCCCTCGACGGACATCAACGCCCTCGTCAACAAGGTGAACCGCGAGGACATCTGGCGCGAGGCCGCCAAGGAGCTCGGCGTCGCCGCCTCGGATATTCCCGCCGGCACCTCGCGCGGCAAGGAAACCTTCTTCGACGGCAAGGTCTTCGATCCCGCCGATCCGCACGCCTACCTGAAAAGCCTCGGCATCAAGCGCGTCGAGGCCTGAGCGCGGCACGTGCCGCAGCCCCCTCTCCCGCTTGCGGGGGAGGGCAGGGA
>NZ_JAIVFN010000119.1 GCF_030015065.1 Xanthobacter autotrophicus
TCCCCAGCCCTCCCCCGCAGGCGGGAGAGGGAGCGGGCGGTGCGCCTGCGGCCCTCCCGATATTCCCTCATCGCAACGCGGAACCCTCCCCCGCCTGCGGGGGAGGGCAGGGAGGGGGCTCCCCCTCGCCGCCGGCGCGCGGTGCGCCGTTCCAAACCGAGACGCGACCGGCCCCCTCGCGGCCGGCATGCGATTGCGCTAAAGGTATAAGCTGCTTCCCGCTGCCTTTCAGATCGCCGAGCATGCCCACCGTCCGCTCTTCAAAAGCCAACCGCGTCATCGGCGAACCGTTCGTAGGCACCAAGCTAAGGGTGGAGGTGCGCGAGATCGCAGCCGCCCACAAGGGCCGCGACCTCGACCTCAGGAACGCGGTGGTCGCCCGCCTGAAGAAGGCGCTCCAGCAGGGCCGCGCCGAGGCCGAGCGCCTGCTCAAGGAGGACGGCTGCGGGCGCTGCTGCTCCATGCGGCTCTCCACCCTCCAGGACAGCGTGATCGCCTGCGCCCACGAGGTGGCCACCAGCTTCCTCTACCCGGCCGACAATCCCTCGCGGTCCGAGCGCATGGCGGTGGCGGCCGTGGGCGGCTACGGCCGGGGCATGATGGCGCCGGGCTCGGACACCGACATCCTGTTCCTTTTGCCCTACAAGCAGACGGCGTGGGGGGAAAGCGTGGCCGAGGCCATGCTCTACATGCTGTGGGACCTGGGCCTGAAGGTGGGCCACGCCACCCGCTCGGTGGAAGAGTGCCTCAGGCAGGCGCGGGCCGACTTCACCATCCGCACCTCCATCCTGGAGGCGCGCTTCATCGTCGGCGACAAGAGCCTGTTCGAGGACCTGGAGAAGCGCTTCGACAAGGAGGTGGTGGAGGGCACGGGCGCCGAGTTCGTGGCCGCCAAGATGGCCGAGCGGGAGGAGCGGCTGCGCCGCTCCGGCCAGTCGCGCTACCTGGTCGAGCCCAACGTGAAGGAGAGCAAGGGCGGCCTCAGGGACCTGCACACCCTGTTCTGGATCGCCAAATACGTCTACCGGGTGCAGACCGCCGGCGAGCTGGTGCAGAAGGGCGTGTTCACCCGCGAAGAGGCGCGCCTGTTCACCCGCTGCGAGGATTTCCTGTGGTCGGTGCGCTGCCACCTCCACTTCCTCACCGGCCGCGCCGAGGACCGCCTCTCCTTCGACGTGCAGCGGGAGATGGCCCAGCGCCTCGGTTATACCGAGCATCCCGGCCAGCGCGACGTGGAACGCTTCATGAAGCACTATTTCCTCGTGGCGAAGGACGTAGGCGACCTCACCGCCATCCTCTCCGCCGCGCTGGAGGCCCGCCACGACAAGCCGGTGCCGGGCCTGAAGGGCATGGTGGAGCGGTTCCGCGCCGGCTCCCGCCGCATCACCCTGAAGGAGACGCCGGATTTCATCCTCGACCATGACCGCCTGAACGTCATCGACGATCAGGCCTTCAGGCGCGATCCGGTCAACCTCATCCGCATCTTCCACGTGGCGGACAAGCGCAACCTCGCGCTCCATCCCGACGCCATGCAGCTCGCCACCCGCTCGCTGGCGCTCATCGACGCCGAGCTGCGCGAGAATCCGGAGGCGAACCGGCTGTTCCTGGAGATCGTCACCTCCAGGAATGCGCCCGAGACGGTGCTGCGGCGCATGAACGAGGTGGGCGTGCTGGGCCGCTTCCTGCCGGAGTTCGGCAAGATCGTGGCCATGATGCAGTTCAACATGTACCACCACTACACGGTGGACGAGCACCTGCTGCGCTGCATCGGCGTCTTGTCGGAGATCGAGCGCAAGGTGAACCCCGAAAACGGGCTCGCCAACGACCTCATGGGCACGCTGAAGAACCGCAACCTGCTCTATGTGGCGCTGCTGCTGCACGACATCGCCAAGGGCCGGCCCGAGGACCACTCGGTGGCCGGCGCGCGCATCGCAAGGCGCATCTGCCCGCGCCTCGGCCTCACGCCGGTGGAGACGGAGACGGTGGTGTGGCTGGTGGAGCAGCACCTCGTCATGTCGCAGGTGGCCCAGTCCCGCGACCTCTCCGACCGCAAGACCATCGAGAACTTCGCCTCGGTGGTGCAGAATCTCGAGCGCATGAAGCTGCTCACCATCCTCACCACCGCCGACATCAAGGCGGTGGGGCCGGGCACCTGGAACGGCTGGAAAGCCCAGCTCCTGAAGACGCTCTATTACGAGACCGAGCCGGTGCTCACCGGCGGCTTCTCGGAAGTGGACCGGGGCAAGCGCGTCGCCGCCGCCCAGGCCCAGTTCCGCGCCCAGCTCGCCGACTGGTCGGACGACAAGGTGGCCGCCTATGTGGCGCGGCACTATCCGCCCTACTGGCTGCGGGTGGACCTCGACACCAAGCTGCGCCACGCCCGCTTCATCGACGAGGCGGAGACCGCCGGCCGCTCCATCGCCACCCATGCGACGCTGGAGGCCGGGCGCGGCATCACCACCCTCACCGTGGTGGCGCCGGACCATCCCAAGCTGCTGTCCATCATCGCCGGGGCGTGCGCGGCGGCGGGGGCGAACATCGTGGACGCCCACATCTCCACCACCACCGACGGCCTCGCGCTGGACACCATCGCCCTGCGCCGCGCCTTCGACCGCGACGAGGACGAATTGCGCCGCGCCGGCCGCATCCAGGAGGCGGTGGAGCAGGCCCTCACCGGCGAGGTGCGCCTGCCGGAGGTGATGGCCCGCAAGATCCCCAAGGGCCGCCGCACCTTCACGGTGGAGCCCGAGGTGACGGTGAACAATTCCTGGTCCAACCGCCACACGGTGGTGGAGGTGTCGGGCCTCGACCGGCCCGGCCTCCTGTTTGCGCTGACCAACACCTTGTCGCGGCTGAACCTCAACATCGCCTCGGCCCATGTGGCGACCTTCGGCGAGCGGGCGGTGGACGTGTTCTACGTCACCGACCTCATGGGCGCGAAGATCACCGGGGCGGCGCGGCAGTCCGCCATCCGGCGGGCGCTGGTCAGCGTGTTCGAGGGCCCGGCGGAAGACGAGGAAGCCCCCCGCCGGGCGACCGCCACGGCGCGGGGGTGAGGGGGAAGGGTTGCCGAACGAACACGGTGGTGCGATGCTGCCAAACTGGTCGGCGGACGGCTGGAGGCACAGATGGTTGTAACCACGCCGAAGCAAAAGGAAATTTTTGAGAAACTCCTCGTGCTCGCCCGCGGTGACATTGAGTTGGTCCAGGACGCGATTCGCATCTGCACGACCGCGCCGGACAAGCCGGCCGACCTGGAGAAGGTCGTGGGATACGTCCTGCGACATCGCGACCGTTCTCACGCGCAAAAGGTCGCCTGACGGCTGGGCGCCGTGTCGATCGCCTGGGCGACCATCACCATCGTAGCGCTGCTACTTCCCGGCGCAGCATTCCTTGTAGGATTTGCCCGTAAGGACAAATTTCCAAGAGAGATCGTGCGAACCGGCGTGCTGGGCGAAATCGCCCTGGCGCTGCTCATCTCGATGACGATCCACCTTTTGCTTTATTTCACATGCCTGCGAAGTACCTTTGCCGAGCTTTTGCAGTCTGGGCTCCACGCTTACGAAGACCCCCACAAAGCTTCGAACGAGATCGAAAGCCTGATCGTCTTTGTCGCCTTGTATTCGATTATAATATCAATCGCGGCACTTCTGCTCGGGTGGGCCGGCGCATGGCTGGTTAGGTCCGGGTGTCTCGGGTCCCTTTCCCGCTATCCCTGGACGAACGAGCTTCTGAACAAGCGCGGCGGCGTCGTCACCGCTTATGTAATGACAAAGACGGAGGGCAACAATTGCGTCCTAATGTACAAGGGCGTATTGAACGACTTTTATCTCAACGAAGATGGCAGCTTTTCCTACATCGTCCTACAAAACTGCTCCAGATATGTCATGGACTTCAACCACGGCGCACCGAATGTCGGCGACCAGATGAAGCTCTTCAAAGAGGAAGAGCTTTTGAAGCGCCGATGGAACTATCTGGCCATCGAAGGGGACAATATCGCCAACGTTCTCTTCGACAAGATCGGCGCCGTGGATGAAACCAAAGGCGGCGTCGAGGCCTTGGAGCAAGCCCTGAGGAACGAGGCAAGCCAATTCCAATCCGAGACCGGGAACCAATGATTTCACCGGGCTGCGCGTCGACGCCAACTCGGCAAGACGCCATCCAACGCATTCCAGCTGCGTCGCGCGCGGCAGTGCCCGAGAACAACACATCGTACCGGCCCCGCACGGTTGGGCGAGGCCGGCACGAGCCACCTCACTCCATCAGGTCGCGCTTCTCCGCCACCGTGGAATCCGCCGCCAGCGTGTAGATGATGGGCGCGCCGGTGTTCAGCTCGCGCTTCACGATGCCCTCGGGGGAGAGCTTCTCCAGCGTCATGATGAGCGCGCGCAGCGAGTTGCCATGGGCGGCCACCAGCACCTTCTTGCCGCGCAGCACCTCGGGCAGGATCTCCTGCACGTAATAGGGCAGCGTGCGGGCCACGGTGTCGCGCAGGCTCTCGCCGCCGGGCGGGGAGATGTCGTAGGAGCGGCGCCAGATGTGCACCTGCTCCTCGCCCCACTTGGCGCGAGCGTCGTCCTTGTTGAGGCCGGCGAGATCGCCGTAGTCGCGCTCGTTCAGCGCCACGTTCTTCGTGGTGGGCACCCCCTCCTGGCCCATCTCGCCGAGGATGAGGGAGAGCGTGCGCTGGGCGCGGGTGAGGTCCGAGGTGAAGGCCACGTCGAAGGTGAGCCCCTCCGCCTTCAGCAGCGCGCCGGCGCGCCTGGCCTCGGAGACGCCCTGCTCGGTGAGGTCCGGGTCGCGCCACCCGGTGAACAGGTTCTTCAGGTTCCACTCGCTCTGCCCGTGACGGACGAGGACGAGGATGCGGTCGGACATGGAAAGCTCCTGGGTGGTCTCCGGGCGTGGCTCCCGGCTCGAAAAACAGCGGCAGGAAAATCGGCGGCAGAAAAACCGGCAGTCAGAAACCGGCAGTCAGAAATCGGAAAGGCCGAGCACGTCGGCCATGGAATACAGGCCCGGCTCGCGGCCCTTCACCCAGCGCGCCGCGGCCAGCGCCCCCCGGGCGAAGATCATGCGGTCCTCGGCCTTGTGCACCAGCTCGATCCGCTCGGCCTGGCCGGCGAAGATCACCACGTGCTCGCCCACCACCGAGCCGCCGCGCAGGCTGGCAAAGCCGATGGCGCCGGGCTTGCGCGCGCCGGTGACGCCGTCGCGCCCGCGCTCGGAGCATTCGTCGAGATGGCGCCCGCGGCCCCGTGCTGCGGCCTCACCCAAAAGCAGCGCGGTGCCGGAGGGCGCATCCACCTTCCTGTTGTGGTGCATCTCCACGATCTCGATGTCGAAGCTCTCGTCCAGCGTCGCCGCCACGCGGCGGGTCAGGGCGGCGAGCAGGTTGACCCCGAGGCTCATGTTGCCCGACTTGACGATGGGCGTGCGCCGGGCGGCGGCGGCGATGGCCGCATTGTCCTCGTTGGAGAAGCCGGTGGTGCCGATGACATGGGCGATGCCCGCCTCCGCGAGACGCTCGGCGAGCCGCACCGAGGCGGAAGGGCTGGAGAAATCCACCACCACGTCGGCGCCGTTGAGGGTGGGCGCCACGTCGCTCTCCACGGTCACGCCGTTGGCCCTCAGGCCGCTCATGATCCCGGCATCCTCGCCGAGATGGGACGAGCCGGAATATTCCAGCGCGCCCACGAGCGCGAGGTCCTCGGTTTCCGAGATGGCCCGGATGAGGGCGCGGCCCATGCGGCCGCCGGCGCCGGAGATGACGATGCGCAGGTGAGACACGGTCTTGGTCCTTCGCTTGGCCGGGCGGAGCGTTCCGGGCGTTTCGCGGGGGATGGGCTGGTTCGGTGGATCGCAGGCCGTCAAGCCGGCGGCGACTCGCGCCCGGTATAGCCGGAGATGAGGAGGAGGTCCGCCACCGACGCCGACTGGCGGATGGCCAGCGCCCGCTGGTAGCCGGGCGAGAAATAGCAGGCCCGCGCCGTCTCCATGTCGCGGAAGGCGATCACCACATAGCGCGAGCGCCCGCGGCCATCGAGCAGATGGTGCCGGCCGCCGCGCACCAGGAACCACGCGCCATGCTCGGCGAACGGCTCCGCATTGGCGGCGATGTAATCCTTGTAGCGCTCGGGATCGGTGATATCGACCTTGGCCATCCAGTAGCCGCGGGGCTTGTCCGGCGTGCCCTCGGGCGGCGGCGCCGGCGACGGCTGGGGGCCCCCATAGCCCTCCACCGCCGCGAGGTCGGCAATGGCGGTGGCCCGCCGCAGGGCCTTCACCGGCTGGTATTCGGGAGCCTCGTAGGTGGACACCGCCAGATCGAAGGAGGGCAGCTCCACCAGCACATTGCGATGGCGCTTGATGCCTTCCAGATGCTCGAAATCGCCGCCGCGCACGATGAAGCGCAGGCCATGCTCCGCCGCGAAGCGGGCGTTGGCCTCCCGGTAGGTGATGTAGTCCACCGGATTGACCACGTCGAGATTGAGGAACCAGTAGCCCTTCGCCATCGCCCCGCCTCCTGTTGCCCCGTGCCCGGCCTTCAGGCGCCCGCCAGTTCCGCGAGGATGGCCTCGGCGGCCGCCACCGGGTCCTCGGCCGCTGTCACCGGCCGGCCCACCACGATGCGGTCGGCGCCGGCGGCAATGGCCTCGGCCGGGGTGGCGATGCGCTTCTGGTCGCCCACGTCGGCGCCCTTGGGCCGCACGCCCGGCGTCACCACCCGGCCGTCCGGCCCGAGGATGGCGCGCACCATGGCCGCGTCGGTGGGCGCACAGATCACCCCGGCGATCCCCGCCTCCCGCGCCTGTCCGGCGCGCATGCGGACGGTGTCGGTGACACCCATGCGATAGCCCGCCGTGGCGAGGTCCGAGTCGTCGTAGGAAGTGAGCACCGTCACCCCCAGCACCTCGAGCGGGCTGCCCTTCGCCCCCCGCGCCGCCGCCGCCATGGTCTGGGGATAGGCATGGACGGTGAGGATGTGCACCCCCCGCTCCGCCGCGGCCGCGGCCGCCCGCTCCACCGTGTTGCCGATGTCGTGAAGCTTGAGGTCGAGGAACACCTTCTTGCCGGCGCCGATGAGGTCGGCGGCGAGGTCCAGCCCCCCCGCGATGGAGAGCTCGAGGCCGATCTTGTAGAAGGACACGATGTCGCCGAGCTGCCAGACGAGGGCCTCGGCCGCGCCCACGTTGGGATAGTCGAGCGCCACGATCATGCGGTCGCGGACCTTCGCATCGACAAGGCTCATGCGCCCTCCTCCGGTGCGCATGCGAGCGATGCGCCCTTCTCCCGCGCGCCGGCTGGCGCTGTGCTCTCTGCCCCGGCGCCGGCCTGCGCGGCGCCCTCCTCCCGGGCGGCGGCCTGGCCCGCGCCCTCCTCCATCGTGCGCCAGCGGTCGGGGCGCTGTCCCGCGCCGGCGCGGAACCAGCATCCGCCACCCACCGGCGGCTGGTCGTGGATGCGGGAGATGGGGTAGCCCGCCAGATGGCACAGAAGCAAGGTGCCAACCCCGCCATGGCCCACAAACAGAACTGGAAGCTGCCGATGGTCGTGAACTTCGGCAAGGGTTCGGGCGATTGCGGCGACGATTCGGGCCTGCGCGTCCTGCGCCCGCTCCCAGCCCGCGACGCTCTCCTGCGGGCGGGCGAAGAAGGCATCCGCCATCTGCTGGAAGTGCGCTTCCGGCAGGTAACCTGTTGCAGAGCGGTCATTTTCCTCCATCCCCTCCGCCACCTCGACCGGGAGACCGAGGGCTTCGGCGAGGAGCGCGGCGGTCTGCATGGCCTTCACCTCGGTGGAGGAGACGATGCGGCGATAGGGGGAAAGATCCGCGCGTGCGGCAAAGGCGCGCGTGCGCGCCCGGCCCACCTCCGACAGGCCCCATTGGGGCACCGGGATGGCCCGGTCCACCTGGACCTGGGGATGGGTTAGGTAAAGGAAATCCGTCACTTGCGGCCCCGGCGCTGTGGCAAGCCGGGCGCCGGGCGGCGCCGGCGGGACAAGGAAGGCTCAGGGCCGGCGATAGGCCCAGACCCGGGCCGGGGGAATATTTCTCCACACCCGCGGCGAACGCTCGCCCTCGATGGCGCCCGGCACCAGCGGCACCGGCGAGACCACCGCATAGGTGAACTGCACGAACGGCGAGCCGGGGTGCGACATGTCGAACGCCTCGTTCACCATGCGGTGCCGCTCGCTCTCCGGCATGGTGAAGAGCGGCAGCGAGGAGATGGTGCCCACCGCCTTGCCGGGCAGCCGGCCCGTCAGCGTCTTGGCGAGGGTATAGGCGTCGCCGTTGATCACCGTGACGCCGGGATAGCGCAGGCGCAGCAGGGCGCAGAATTCGGGATTGTACTCGATCAGGAACAGGCGCTCCGGCGCGAAGCCGCGCTGGAGCAGGGCCTTGGTGACCGGGCCGGTGCCCGGGCCGAGCTCGATGACCGGGCCATCCTGCTTCGGATCGAGGTAGCTCGCCATCATCTTGGCCAGAGCCGGGCTCGACGGCGCCACCGCACCGGTCTTGAGCGGATTCTGGAACCACGACTGCAGAAAGCGGACCTCATCCTTGAGATTCGGCTTCGGAAGCGAGGGCTTGTGGAGCGGCCTGCGCTGGTCGTGGGACTGAAGCATCAACGGCACCTCGGGCGCCCGAGAGGATCGGATATCAGGCGCTTAGACGGGAAAGCAGACGGGGTCAAGGTTCGTGCCGCCCGGCAGGGAGGCCCGGCGACCAGCACCGATCACCAGCTGATCGAACAACACGTTCTCAAATCACGGCTCGATGACGGATTTACCGCCCCGGCTCTTTCGGCCCGGCGCCAGCCCCCGTTGAGGGGCTGTCGAGAGCGGTGGCGAGAAGGTCCCCCTCAGGTGGCGAAAGAAAGGCAGGGGTCCGAATTCAGGCTGAGCGTCCCGTGCAGCAGGATCGGGACGATCGGCGCCAGCCCGCCCGGATCCTGTCCCGGCCTCAGTCGGCCGGCGCGATCGAGGACCTCGAAGGCGCCGGCGGGCAGTTGAAATGCCGCAGTTGCCGTCTCGTCCCGGCCGAAGGATGCGCCGGCAGGGCGGCCCCTCAGGCCCCCTCGCCGGCGGCGCCCTGGAAGAATTCCTTCACCCTGGCGAAGAAGCCGGTGGATTCGGGATGGGTCTCGCCGGAGCATTCCTTGTCGAACTCGGCGAGCAGTTCCTTCTGCCGCTTGGTGAGCTTCTGCGGGGTCTCCACCACCACCTGCACATACATGTCGCCATGGTTGCGGGTGCGCATGATGGGCATGCCCTTGCCGGACAGGCGGAAGCGCTTCTGCGACTGGGTCCCCTCGGGGATCTTCACCTTGCTCTTGTCGCCGTCGATGGTGGGCACCTCCACTGTGCCGCCGAGCGCCGCCGTGACCATGGAGATGGGCACGCGGCAATAGAGATCCGCCCCCTCGCGCTGAAAGAAGGCATGGGGCTCAATGGACAGGAAGATGTAGAGGTCGCCCGCGGCCCCGCCGCGCATCCCGGCCTCGCCCTCGCCGCCGAGGCGGATGCGGGTGCCGTCCTCGACGCCGGCGGGAATCTGCACCGAGAGGGTGCGCTCGCGCGTCACCCGGCCGGCGCCTCCGCAGGCGCCGCAGGGGTCCTCGATGACGCTGCCGCGTCCCTGGCAGGATGGGCAGGTCCGCTCCAGCGTGAAGAAGCCCTGGGCATGGCGGATCTTGCCCGCGCCGTTGCACATACGGCAGGGCTTGGGCTGGGTGCCGGCCTTGGCACCGGTGCCCGAGCACTCCTCGCAGGAGACGGAGGTGGGGATCTTGATCTGCGCGGTCTTGCCGGAGAAGGCCTCCTCCAGCGTGATGTCCATGTTGTAGCGCAGGTCCGCCCCGCGCCCGCGCTGCTGGCCGCCGCCGCGGCCGCGATTCATGGCGCCGCCGAACAAATCGTCGAAGATGTCGGCGAAGGAGGAGGCGAAATCGTTGCCGAAGCCGGGGCCGCCCCCGCCGCCATTCTCGAAGGCGGCATGGCCGAAGCGGTCGTAGGCCGCGCGCTTCTGGGGATCCTTCAGGACCTCGTAGGCCTCGTTGACCTCCTTGAACATCACCTCGGCTTCCGGATTGCCGTGGTTGCGGTCCGGATGCCACTTCATGGCGAGCTTGCGGTAGGTGGCCTTCAGCACCGTCTCGTCGGCGCCGCGGTCGCAGCCGAGGATGTCGTAATAGTCGCGCTTGGCCATCGCCTCAAAAGACCTCACTCAATTCGAGGCATCGGCACCTGCGTTCCGATGCCCGGCTCTTTCTCGCACAGAGCCTTTTTGCCGCGATATTTATCGACCGCATCCTGAACCGATGCTGCACCCTTCGCCCCTGCAGACTGGCCGTCCATGTAGCTGAAGGTCTGAAGGGCAACGAGGACCAACGTCTTCATCGTGTCGTAACAAGGGCCGGTGAGGCCACCGACCCCGCCGCGCGCGAGCACGTCATACTCGTCGAACAGCGAATTGTAGACGGTGAGAACGCGCTGGGTCTTGCCGCTCGCCATAGCATCCTTGATCACCAACTCCGCCGAAAGCGCGCGCTGGTAAAAATAAGCGGGCGCTATGTCGTGCCGCTCCGCGCCCGTCGCCGCAACCGTTCCCCCGACAACAGCCACGAGGATGGCTATGCCGGAGAACAGGGTTGCCGCTCGAAAACGAAAGTATCCCCGGGTTCCCCCGGGGACCTTCGATCTCAAACCGGCACGGGCCATCAGCCAAGGCCGATATCAGGCCGACTTCTTCTTGTCGTCGTCGACCTCGGTGAACTCGGCGTCCACCACGTCGTCGGCAGGCTTGGAGGCGCCCTCGGCGCCCGGCTGCTGGGCCGCGTACATGGCCTCACCGAGCTTGAGGGAGGCCTGGGCCAGGGCGTTGGTCTTGGCGGTGATGGCCTCCACGTCCTCGCCTTCCAGCGTGGACTTGAGGTCCGCCAGGGCCGCCTCGATGGCCCCCTTCTCCGCCGCGCCGACCTTGTCGCCATGCTCGGCGACCGCCTTCTCGGTGGAGTGGACGAGAGCTTCCGCGTGGTTCCTGGCTTCCACCAGGGCCCGGCGCTTCTTGTCCTCGGCCGCATGGGCCTCGGCGTCCTTCACCATCTTCTCGATGTCGGCGTCATTCAGGCCGCCGGAGGCCTGGATGCGGATCTGCTGTTCCTTGCCCGTGCCCTTGTCCTTGGCGGAGACCTGCACGATGCCGTTGGCGTCGATGTCGAAGGTCACCTCCACCTGCGGCACGCCGCGGGGCGCGGGCGGGATGCCCATGAGGTCGAACTGGCCGAGCATCTTGTTGTCGGCCGCCATCTCGCGCTCACCCTGGAACACCCGGATGGTCACCGCGGTCTGCCCGTCCTCGGCCGTGGAGAAGGTCTGGCTCTTCTTGGTCGGGATGGTGGTGTTGCGGTCGATGAGGCGGGTGAACACGCCGCCCAGGGTCTCGATGCCCAGCGACAGCGGGGTCACGTCGAGGAGAAGCACGTCCTTGACGTCGCCCTGGAGCACGCCCGCCTGGATGGCGGCGCCGATGGCGACCACCTCGTCCGGGTTGACGCCCTTGTGGGGCTCCTTGCCGAAGAACTGCTTCACCACTTCCTGCACCTTGGGCATGCGGGTCATGCCGCCGACGAGAACCACCTCGTCGATCTGCCCGGCGGTGAGGCCGGCATCCTTCAGCGCGAGCTTGCAGGGCTCGACGGTCCGCTGGATCAGGTCGTCCACCAGCGCCTCGAACTTGGCGCGGGTGAGCTTCATGGTGAGGTGCTTGGGACCGGTGGCGTCGGCGGTGATGAAGGGCAGGTTGATCTCGGTCTGGGTCGCGGACGACAGCTCGATCTTCGCCTTCTCGGCGGCCTCCTTGAGGCGCTGCAGAGCGAGCTTGTCGTTGCGCAGGTCGATGCCCTGCTCCTTCTTGAACTCGTCCGCCAGGTAGCTGACGAGCCGCATGTCGAAGTCTTCGCCGCCGAGGAAGGTGTCGCCGTTGGTGGACTTCACCTCGAACACGCCGTCGCCGATCTCCAGCACCGACACGTCGAAGGTGCCGCCGCCGAGGTCATAGACCGCGATGGTGCCGGCCGACTTCTTGTCGAGGCCGTAGGCGAGCGCCGCCGCGGTGGGCTCGTTGATGATGCGCAGCACCTCGAGGCCAGCGATCTTGCCGGCGTCCTTGGTGGCCTGGCGCTGGGCGTCGTTGAAATAAGCGGGGACGGTGATGACCGCCTTCTCCACCTTCTCGCCCAGGAACGATTCGGCCGTCTCCTTCATCTTCTGCAGGATGAAGGCGGAGATCTGCGAGGGGGAATACTTCTTGCCGTCCGCTTCCACCCAGGCATCGCCATTGTCGGCGCGCACGATGGAATAGGGGACGAGCTTCTTGTCCTTCTCGACGGTGGGATCGTCGTAGCGACGGCCCATGAGGCGCTTCACCGCGAAGAAGGTGCGCTCGGGATTGGTGACGCTCTGCCGCTTGGCAGGCTGGCCGACGAGACGCTCGCCGTCCTCCGTGAAGGCGACGATGGAAGGCGTGGTGCGCGCGCCTTCGGCATTCTCGATGACTTTCGGGGCAGACCCCTCCATCACCGCAACGCAGGAATTGGTGGTGCCGAGGTCGATACCGATGATCTTGGCCATATGGTTTTCTCCTTGCCGGCAGGCCGACCGGGCCCTTTCGGCACCCGCGGGGGATGGTAGCAGGCCCCTCCCGCTGCCGATCCGCCGGCCCCCTGAACTTAAAATTGGGGTTCGTCGCGACAACGACGATCGAGGCGGATATAGGGGGGGTGTTTTGGCGCCGCAAGGCATGCCGGCGCGCACCGCGGTCCTTTTTCACGTCCCCGCGAGGCGCCCGGCGCGCCTGTGCCGGGCTTATCGCGAAGGACGGTCCGCATGCCCGCCACCGCTTCTGCCGCCGATCCCCGCGCCCGGGCCGTGCTGGTGGCGGTCGATCTGCAGGTGGACTTCCTGCCCGGCGGCCGCCTGGCGGTGCCCGGCGGGCACGAGGTGGTGCCGCTGGCCAACGCCGTGGCGCAAGGCTTCCGCAACGTGGTGCTCACCCAGGACTGGCATCCGGCGGACCACGTGTCCTTCGCCTCCAGCCATGCCGGACGGGCGCCGTTCGACGAGATCGACCTGCCCTACGGCCGGCAGATCCTGTGGCCGGATCACTGCGTGCAGGACACCGACGGCGCCCGCCTGTCCGCCGTGCTGGACATCCCCCATGCCCAGCTCATCATCCGCAAGGGGCACCACCGCGCCATCGACAGCTACTCCACCTTCTACGAGGCGGACCGCACCACCCCCACCGGGCTCTCCGGATACCTCCGGGATCGACACATAGATACGGTGTATCTCATAGGGTTGGCGACGGACTTCTGCGTGTCGTGGTCGGCGGTGGACGCCGCCCGGCACGGCTTCACCACCTATGTGCTGGAGGATGCCTGCCGGGCGCTGGACGTGGACGGCTCTCTGGCCAAGGCCCATGCCGACATGGCCGCCGCGGGCGTACGGCGCATCCGGACGGCGGACGTGATGGACTGAGGCGGCTTCGGGCTCAGTCCTCGAAGGCGGTCATGAGGCCCAGCGGCGCGCCGGTCGCGTCGGCGACGATGGCGATGCGGCCCACACCCTCGATGTCGAACGGCGCGCGGACCACCTGCCCGCCCCTGGCCTCCAGAAGCGCGACGCGGGCATCCACGTCATCAACGCTGACATAGCTGAACCAGTGGGGCGGCACGTGGGAGGGCACGATGTCGGTCTTGTCCATGAGGCCCGCCACCGGCTCCTCGCCGATCATGGCGACGTAGTACAGGCGGTCGCCTTCCATGGGCATTTCGGCGAACGTCCAGCCGAAGACCGCGCCGTAGAAGGCCTTGGCCTTGTCCACGTCGTCGGTCATCAGCTCGTTCCAGTAAAACTTCCCGTGCGGTGCCATGGCCTCTCCTGCCTCATGGGCGAGCGCGCGCACCATGCCCGAACCGGCCCGCATCGGCCAGAGGCCTGTCTCTTATAAACATCTCCGAGCCCACGAGACTGCAG
>NZ_JAIVFN010000120.1 GCF_030015065.1 Xanthobacter autotrophicus
ACCCTGCCCTCCCCGCACGCGGGAGAGAGTTCAAGGGCGCGCCCGGTCGAAGCCGCGGAATTTCAGACTGGGACACCACCGTCGGGTCGAAACCGATCCTTGCCGCATGGCATCAGCGCATGGCTGCAATGCGCGCAGATCATGTCGCAGCGGCGGGCGGAGTAGCCCTCGTGCTCCGGCCGACTGAAGCGCCAGCGCAGGGAGGGCGGGAGCCCTTGCCGCGCCGCCCCGACTCAGTAGGCCAGCGCCTTGAAGACGGGCTCCACCGAGCCCTCCCACTCGCCATTATAGAGGGCGAGCAGCTTGTCGGCCGGTGAGCGGCCGGTGAGCACGATCTCTTCCAGGGGCTCCAGGAAGCGCGTCTCGTCGCGCCCCATCCGGTCGTGGAAGCCGCGCCGCTTCAGCCCCGCCTCGGACAGCTTGAGCACGTCGCGGGCGATCTCGCGCAGCGGGCGGCCGGCGATCTCGGCCTTGAGGCCGAGGCGGGGCACGTCGTCCCGCAACTGCTGGCGCTGCTCGGCGGTCCAGTTTCTGGCGAGGTCCCAGGCGGCGTCGAGGCTCTGGCTGTCATAGAGCAGGCCCACCCAGAAGGCGGGCAGCGCGCACAGCTTGGCCCAGGGGCCGGCATCGGCGCCGCGCATCTCAAGGAAGCGCTTCAGGCGCACCTCCGGGAAGATGGTGGAGAGGTGGTTGATCCAGTCGGAGAGGGTCGCCTGTTCGCCCGGCAGCAGCGGATGGCGGCCGGCGAGCAGGTCGCGGAACGAGGTGCCCGCCACGTCGATATAGGCGTCGCCCCGCTTCACGAAATACATGGGCACGTCGAGGGCGTAGTCCACGTAACGATCGAAGCCGAAGCCGTCCTCGAAGGCGAAGGGCAGCATGCCGGAGCGGTCATTGTCGGTGTCGCGCCAGATCTCGGAGCGGAATGACAGGAAGCCGTTGGGCTTGCCTTCCGTGAAGGGCGAATTGGCGAACAGGGCGGTTGCCACCGGCTGCAGCGCGAGGCCGACCCGCATCTTCTTCACCATGTCGGCTTCGCTGGAGAAATCGAGGTTCACCTGCACGGTGCAGGTGCGGAACATCATGTCGAGGCCGAGCTTGCCCACCTTGGGCATGTAGCCGGCCATGATCCTGTAGCGGCCCTTGGGCATCATCGGCGTCTCGGAGCGCGTCCATTTGGGGCTCATGCCGATGCCGAGGAAGCCGATGCCCAGAGGCAGCGCAACCTCGCGCACCTGCGCCAGATGCGCGTTCAGCTCCGCGCAGGTCTCATGGATGGTGGAGACCGGCGCGCCGGACAGCTCGAACTGTCCGCCCGGCTCCAGCGAGATGGCGCCGCCCCCGGTCACGTCGGCGAGGCCGATGATGGTGGAGCCCTCCATGATGGGCTCCCAGCCCAGCAGGGAGCGCATGCCCTCCAGCAGCTTGCGGATGCCCTTCGGCCCCTCGTAGGGCACCGGCTCATGGCGGGAGAGGGTGAACGGGATCTTTTCGTGTTCGGTTCCGATACGGAAGGCCCGCTCCGGTTTTGACCCCTGTTCCATCCAGGCGACGAGTTCGTCACGGTTGGCGACGGGGGTCGCATCGAGGGTGTCGCGGGCCATACGAAATCTCTTCAACGATCGGGCGCGAGACCATACACGGCGGCCCGGCCAAGGCAACAGACGCTTCGGTTTCTCAATACCGCCCGGACACACCCTTCAACCGGGTCGCGTTGCCCGGCGAACAGGGATGCGCCCGAGGCGGCAGGTCCGGCGGGGGGTCGGACAGCCAAGCCCAAGCTGAGCTCAGATAGTGACGGGATTGGCTTTTGCAACGGCGTCGAACGCCTGGAGCATGGCGATCAGCCCTTCGAGCTGCGCCAGGGGCACCATGTTCGGTCCGTCGGAGGGGGCCTTGTCCGGGTCGGGATGGGTTTCGATGAACACCGCGGCCACCCCCACCGCCACCGCCGCGCGGGCGAGCACCGGCACGAACTCGCGCTGTCCGCCGGAGGACGAGCCCTGCCCCCCCGGCTGCTGCACCGAATGGGTGGCGTCGAACACCACCGGCGCGCCGGTGGTCCTGGCGAGGATGGGCAGCGCCCGCATGTCGGAAACGAGGGTGTTGTAGCCGAAGGACACCCCCCGCTCGGTCACCAGCACCCGGCCGTTGCCGGCGCCGGTGAGCTTGCCCACCACATTGGCCATGTCCCAGGGGGCGAGGAACTGGCCCTTCTTCACGTTCACCGCCTTGCTGGTGCGGGCGGCGGCGATGAGCAGGTCGGTCTGGCGGCACAGGAAGGCGGGGATCTGGAGCACGTCCACCGCCTCAGCCGCCGCCGCGCACTGGTCGATCTCGTGCACGTCGGTGAGCACCGGCAGGCCGAGGCTCTCGCGGATCTCGGCGAACACCGGCAAAGCCGCCTCCAGCCCGAGGCCCCGCTGGGCCGAGAGCGAGGTGCGGTTGGCCTTGTCGAAGGAGGTCTTGAAGACGAGGCCGATGCCGCGCCGCTCTGCCATCTCCTTCAGGGCGGAGGCCACCTCCAGCGCGTGGGCGCGGCTTTCCATCTGGCAGGGGCCGGCGATGAGGGCGAGCGGCAGGCCGTTGCCGAAACGCACATGACCCACCTCGACGATGGATTGGGGCGTGGTGGCGGGCGGTGCGGCAGTCATGGGGCAGGTCCTCGGAACGGCGCCGCGGGACGGACCGGCGGCGCGCCTTGATAGGACATTTCCCGGAAAAATGCGAAACCGGCGGCGCCGGGCCCCGCCGATGCCGGTGATGCCAGGCCGTGGAGCGGGCCGGCATCGCCGAAGGGGGCGCGGGTGTCCACCGGCCGGCAATTGCGGCCGTAAGCGAGGCAGCCCATTGTGCCCGCGTCCGGCACGCATCCGGCGCGCCCGACCGGGCATCAGCCCACGATCACAGATGCCGGAGGGAGGGACGTCACATGATCAGGAAATTCGATCACATGACGATCGTCGTTCACGACGTCCAGGGCGCCACGTCGTTCTTTCAGCTGCTTGGCTTCAAGGAGGTCCAGTCCATCGTTATCGCGGGCCCGGTCATGGACAGTTACATGGGCATCGAGGGCATCGAGGCCGACCACGTGACCCTCGCCATAGAGGACCCGCACATGGAGGTGCAGCTTCTCCACTACCACCACCCCGCCCCCATCGAGGATCCCAACATCCACCGCCTCAACCGGATCGGCTTCAACCACATCTGCTTCACGGTCGATGATCTCGAAGCCGACATCGCGCGGCTCACCGGCGAGGGCATCCGGCTGCGCAACGCCATGATGGAGTTCCACGACCGCAAGCTCGTCTTCCTCGAAGGGCCGGAAGGCATCACGGTCGAACTGGCGGAGTGGTACTGACCTGCCGGCGCCGCGGCCCTTTTGCGCCTCACCCCGGCGGCTGCTCAAACACCAGCGTGGCGCCCATGGCGGCCTTGGGCGGCACCACCACCACACCGGAGATGGCCTCCTCCACCATGCGGCGGGCCGCCAGCGCCCGCCGCAGCTCCGGTGCGCCGGACGTGGAGAAGCGCACCGCGGCGAGGCGAAGCCCCACCCCACCCGGTGCCGGCACGCCATAGCGCTCGGTGAAGAGGGCGCGGCTCATCACGTCCACGGCCCCCCGGGGGGTCTCGCCCACATACCAGTCGTCGCTGGCCCGGCGCACCGGCCCGCCGGTCGCCGTTTCCAGGAACGCCTGGTGCTGGACCGGCGCATCCGCCACCAGCACCACGCCGGCGACGCCGGTGACCTGGTTGGAATGGCGCTGGAGGTCCGCCGACCAGAAATTCTCCGGCTGCTTCTGGGTGCAGGTGAACAGGGTGAGGTCCGGCGACCCGGGCTCGCGGGCGAAGGCGAGGGTGAAGCCCACCTCCACCTCCTGCCCGTCCGGCCGGCGGGCGGTGCGGCCGAACTCGAAGGTGTCGAACCCGCCGAAGTTCTCGATATCGAAATGGGCCTTCTCGGCGGCCGGGTCGCTGCCCTCCAGCGCCAGCATGGAGAGGCCCTGCCCGCAGGATTCGAGGAACTGCCGGTTGAAGGCGCCGAACGAGAACCGCGTGCCTTCGTGCGGCGGAATCTTTTCTGGCTCAACGACTTGCAGCAACTCGACGAAGAAGCCTGGGGTCTGGACGATGCGGTTCTCCGTCCCCCAGGGATGGCGGTTGCGCCCGCCCACCGTGAACCCCAGAAGGTCGTAGACCTCTCCCGCCGCATCGAGATCGCGGACGAGATGCACCACATGGTCAAGACCGCGTCGCATGGCTACTCCCCTGCCCGACTCTCCGGACAGGGAGCTTAGAGCGGCGACGGCCGGGATGGAAATACCGGCAGGCGATTGCCCGCCGAGAGGTCACACCAGCCGGCTCTGCTCCATGGCCGCGCCCACGAACGAGGCGAACAGCGGGTGGGGCTGGAACGGCCGCGACTTCAGCTCCGGATGGAACTGCACCCCGATGAACCAGGGGTGGTCGCCATATTCCACGATCTCCGGCAAAAGCCCGTCCGGCGACATGCCGGAGAACTTGAGGCCGTGCTGCTCCAGCCGCTCGCGATAGGCGGTGTTCACCTCGTAGCGGTGGCGGTGGCGCTCGAAGATGTCGCGCCCGCCATAGACCGCCTCCACCCGGCTACCCGGCTCCAGATGGGCGGCATAGGCGCCGAGGCGCATGGTGCCGCCCAG
This sequence comes from Xanthobacter autotrophicus, assembly GCF_030015065.1. Lineage (GTDB taxonomy): Bacteria > Pseudomonadota > Alphaproteobacteria > Rhizobiales > Xanthobacteraceae > Xanthobacter > Xanthobacter autotrophicus_D. The sequence goes on from NZ_JAIVFN010000120.1 coordinate 4,683, forward strand.
ATCCCCGGCGGCGGTGCGGCGCTCCAGCTCGTTGCCCTTCAGCCATTCGGTGAGCAGGCCCACCACCGGCTCCCCGGTGGGGCCGAACTCGGTGGAATTGGCGTCGCGGATGCCCGCAAGGTTGCGCGCCGCCTCGATCACCGCCATCTGCATACCGAAGCAGATGCCGAGATAGGGCACCTTGCGCTCGCGGGCGAAGCGGGCCGCGCGGATCTTGCCTTCCGCTCCGCGCTGGCCGAAGCCGCCCGGCACCAGGATGCCGTGGACGTGCTCCAGGAAGGGCGCGGGATCCTCGCGCTCGAAAGTCTCGCTCTCGATCCAGTCGAGATTGACCTTCACCTTGTGGGCGATGCCGCCATGGGCCAGCGCCTCGATCAGCGACTTATAGGCGTCCTTGAGACCGGTATACTTGCCCACGATGGCGATGGTGACCTCGCCCTCGGGGTTGCGCACGCGCCCCTCGATGTCGGTCCAGCGCTTGAGGTTGGGGGCCGGCGCCGGCTCGATGTTGAAGGCGGCCAGCACCTCCTTGTCGAGCCCTTCCGCGTGATAGGCGGAGGGGACGGCATAGATGTTGTCCACGTCCCGCGCCTCGATCACCGCGCTCTCGCGCACGTTGCAGAACAGCGAGAGCTTGCGCCGCTCCTCCCGCGGGATCTCGCGATCCGTGCGGCAGAGCAGGATGTCGGGCTGGATGCCGATGGAGCGCAGCTCCTTCACCGAATGCTGGGTCGGCTTGGTCTTCAGCTCCCCGGCCGAGGGAATGTACGGCATCAGGGTCAGGTGGATGAAGATGGCGTGGCCGCGCGGCAGCTCGTTCTTGAGCTGGCGGGTGGCCTCGAAGAAGGGCAGGCCCTCGATGTCGCCCACCGTGCCGCCCACCTCGATCAGCACGAAGTCGAAGCCCTCGTTGCCCTCGAGCACGAAGTCCTTGATGGCGTTGGTGACGTGCGGAATCACCTGGATGGTGGCGCCGAGATAGTCGCCGCGGCGCTCCTTGGTCAGGATGTCCTGATAGATGCGGCCGGTGGTGATGTTGTCCTGCTTCGTCGCCGGATGGCCGGTGAAGCGCTCGTAATGGCCGAGGTCGAGATCGGTCTCGGCCCCGTCGTCGGTCACGAACACCTCGCCGTGCTGGTACGGGCTCATGGTGCCCGGATCGACGTTGAGGTACGGATCCAGCTTGCGCAGCCGGACGGTGTAGCCGCGCGCCTGGAGAAGCGCGCCGAGAGCTGCGGAGGCGAGGCCCTTGCCCAGGGAAGACACGACGCCGCCCGTGATGAAGATGTAGCGCGCCATGGGCCTCGACCTTACCTCGTGCAAACGCGATTCGGCGAGGGCGAAGCCGGGATCGGCCTCGCCTCGCCTGTGGAGAAAGCGTGCCGCCGCGCGAACGCGGCGACGGGCTCACTTGGACTGCGGAACCTGCGGGCCCGAAGGCGCGGCCGGCTGAGCCGGCGCCGCGGGGGCGCCCTGCTCGCCGCCCTGCGGGCGAATCTGGTCGAGGATGGTGCCGCCGCTCTGGGGCACCTGCGGACCGCTCTGGCCCTGGGTCGCGGGCTGCAGGATCGAGCGCGGGGCACGGCCCCAGCCGGCCACGATGGTCAGCGCCAGCGAGGTGATGAAAAAGATCAGCGCCAGGATGGCGGTGGCGCGGGTGAGCAGGTTGGCCGAGCCGCGCGCGGTGAAGAAGCCGCCGGCACCGCCGCCGCCCCCGCCGCCGATGCCGAGCCCGCCGCCTTCGGAGCGCTGGATCAGCACCACGCCGATGAGCGCGAGCACCACCATGAGGTGAATGACAATGAGAACCGTCTGCATGGAATCCATCATGTTCGCGCCACGGCATCAGCCCGGCGCGTCAGTTGCCGGTCTGTTACACGATCGGGCGCTGGGAGGGAAGAGCGTGTCCGCCCCTCCCGCCTGCCCGGCGTGCATGGCTGGCCGGCAGAGCCCGGCCAGCCATGCACGCGCCGATGAGACCGCGTCGCGATCTCATCGGATTGCGCTTGGGAACAAGTCGTTGAGCACCCGTTCCGGAGGTATCCTGCCGCAGATTGCACATCCGGCCGGCTTGAACGAGGCTGTGCGCCGTCGGCGCGGTCTCGCCTTCTCCTCACTCGGGGTTCCAGTGGTGCACCGTCTCCTCCTCACCCTCGCCGCGCTTGCCGTGGCGTCGCCCGCTCTCGCGCAGTCGCTGAAATCCGGAGAGGTGTTCAGTTCCATCGCGATTGAGCCCATCACGGCGCCCAACCCGGTGCTTGGCGCGGACGGCCGGGTACACCTCGCCTATGAATTGTACGTCACCAACCCGAGCAAGCTGTTCGTCACCCTCGACAAGGTGGAGGTGGTGGACGATGCGGGCCGCGCCCTCGCCGGCCTGGAAGGCGACGGGCTTGGCGCCATGATGACGGACTATTCCGGGTCCGACCGGACCCTGCCGCCCGGCGGCGTCGCGGCGGTGTTCCTGGACATTCCCTTCGCCCGCGAGGCCAAGCTCCCCGACCGCGTCCTCGCGCGCGTCATGGCGACGCGGCGGGAGGCGGGGCCTGACGGCAAGCCGGTGCCCATGCCGGCGGATGCGCCCCTGCCCGCCACCTACACCTTCACCGGCGGGGAAACCGCCATCGGACGCCCGGCGGTAGTGGTCGCGCCGCCGCTGCGCGGCAAGAACTGGGTGGCGATCAACGGCTGCTGCGATGCCCTCACCTCCCATCGCGGGGCGATCATGGCGATCAACGGACGCCTGCGGGTGCCGGAGCGCTTCGCCATCGACTTCGTGCAGCTCGACGCGGAGGGCCGCCTGTTCACCGGCGACGTGCACAAGCTGCAGAGCTACGCCTTTTACGGCACGCCGGTGCATGCGGTGGCCGACGGCGTGGTGGTGAACCTTTATGACGCGACCGACGAACAGGTGCCCGGCGGCGACGCCAAGGGCATCACGCCGGAGAATATCGGCGGCAACATGCTGGTGATCGACATGGGCGGCGGCAACTTCGCCTTCTACGCCCACATGCAGCGCGGCAGCCTCAAGGTGAGGCTGGGCGACAAGGTGCACACGGGGGATGTCATCGGCCTGCTCGGCAACACCGGCAACACCAACGCCCCGCACCTGCATTTCCACGTGATGGACGGCCCCTCGCCGCTGGACGCCAACGGCCTGCCCTATGCCTTCACGCACTTCCAGGGCCAGGGCGTGGCCAACCCGGCCGGCGCGGACTTCTTTGAAAAGCCGGTTCCGGCCGACATCGACCGCACCCGCCTCGCCGGCCCCCGGCAGGACGCGCTGCCCCTCAACAATGAGGTGGTGGATTTCGGCGACGGGAAATAGGGGTGCCGGCGGGCCGCATGGACCCGCCGGCTTTCCCTCAGTGCCCCAGCACCGCCAGCAGCAGCAGCGCGACGATGTTGGTGATCTTGATCATGGGGTTCACGGCGGGGCCCGCCGTGTCCTTGTAGGGGTCGCCCACCGTGTCGCCGGTCACGGAGGCCTTGTGCGCCTCCGAGCCCTTCATGTGGCGCACGCCGTCCTTGTCCACGAAGCCGTCCTCGAACGACTTCTTGGCATTGTCCCAGGCGCCGCCGCCCGAGGTCATGGAGATGGCGACGAACAGGCCGGTGACGATCACGCCCAGCAGCATGGCGCCCACCGCAGAGAAGGCAGCCGACTTGCCCGCCGCCCCGCCGCCCGCCACGAAATAGATGACGAAGTAGCAGAAGATGGGCGACAGCACCGGCAGCAAAGAGGGGATGATCATCTCCTTGATGGCGGCCTTGGTCAGCATGTCCACGGCGCGGGAATAGTCCGGCTTCTCGGTGCCGGCCATGATGCCCGGCTTCTCGCGAAACTGCCGGCGCACCTCTTCCACGATGGCGCCCGCCGCCCGGCCCACCGCCGTCATGCCCATGGCGGCGAACAGGAACGGCAGCAGGCCGCCGAACAGCAGGCCCACCACCACATAGGGGTTTTCCAGCGAGAAGTTGGGCGAGACGCCGGCGAAGTAGGAGCCGGGCGTGGCCTGCGAGACGAAATACTTCAGGTCCTGGCTGTAGGCCGCGAACAGCACCAGCGCGCCGAGACCGGCGGAACCGATGGCATAGCCCTTGGTGACCGCCTTGGTGGTGTTGCCCACCGCGTCCAGCGCGTCCGTGGACTGGCGCACCTCCTTGGGCAGGCCGGCCATCTCGGCGATGCCGCCGGCATTGTCCGTCACCGGGCCGAAGGCATCGAGGGCCACGATCATCCCCGCCAGCGCCAGCATGGTGGTGGCGGCGATGGCGATGCCGAACAGGCCGGCGAGGCCATAGGCGAACAGGATGCCGGCGATGATGACCAGCGTCGGCAGCGCCGTCGATTCGAGGGAGACGGCGAGGCCCTGGATGATGTTGGTGCCGTGCCCCGTCACCGAGGCCTGGGCGATGGACACCACGGGGCGATAGCCGGTGCCGGTATAATATTCGGTGATGACCACGATGGCGCCGGTCACCGCGAGGCCGACGAGGCCGCACAGGAACAGGCTGGTGCCCGTGAAGTCCGCCCCCGGAATGGCGCCGAAGCCGGGCAAAAGCCACGTCACCACCGCCAGCGCGATGACGGAGAAGCCCGCCGTCGCCATCAGGCCCTTGTAGAGCGCGCCCATGATGGACGAGTTGGCCCCGAGCCGCACGAAGAAGGTGCCGGCGATGGAGGTGAGGATGCACGCCCCGCCGATGGCCAGCGGATAGACCATCATGGTGGCGAGGCTCGCCGGCGCGGCGGCGAAGAAGATGGCGGCGAGCACCATGGTGGCCACCACCGTCACCGCATAGGTCTCGAACAGGTCGGCGGCCATGCCGGCGCAGTCGCCGACATTGTCACCCACATTGTCGGCGATGGTGGCGGGGTTGCGCGGATCATCCTCCGGGATGCCGGCTTCCACCTTGCCCACGAGGTCGCCGCCCACGTCTGCGCCCTTGGTGAAGATGCCGCCGCCGAGACGGGCGAAGATGGAGATGAGCGAGGCGCCGAAGCCCAGCGCCACCAGCGCATCCACCACCGTGCGGCTGTTGACGGCAAAGCCGAAGATCTGTGTGAGCACGAGGAAGTAGACCGTGACGCCCAGCAGCGCGAGGCCCGCCACCAGCAGCCCGGTGACCGCGCCGGCCTTGAAGGCTAGGTCGAGGCCACCGGCCAGAGAGAGGGTCGCCGCCTGCGCCGTGCGCACATTGGCGCGCACCGACACGTTCATGCCGATGAAGCCGGCCAGCGCCGAGAGAATGGCACCGATGGCGAAGCCCACCGCCACCAGCCAGCCCAGGAACAGCCCCACGAGAATGAAGATGACGACGCCCACCAGGCCGATGGTGGTGTATTGGCGCTTCAGATAGGCCTGCGCCCCTTCCGCGATGGCGGCTGCGATTTCCTGCATCCGCGCGGTGCCGGGGTCGGCGGCCATGAGTTCGCGGATGGCCCATACGCCGTACGCCACGGCCAGCAGGCCGCAGGCGATGATCAACACCAGTGCCAGCATCACTCCCACCCTTTTTCGTTTCCTGCCTGTATTCTTTTATGGGGTGAGTGTGAGCGGTGCCGTGACCGACGGCAAGGGGCGTTCGGACGAACTGTCGCAGTGCCCGCCGTCTTACCGGGTCGGCGGGGCGTCGCTGGAATCGCGGAATTCGAAGATCTTGCGCAGGAAGCCCGGCGCCACCGCGGAGATGGGATTGATGCGCAGCGTCGGCCCGCCGCTCAAGGGGCCGACGATCTCGAAGGTGACGCCCACGAGGCCCTCGTTCGGCCCGCCGCCGAGGAACAGGCCGATGACCGGCAGCTTCGAGAAGATGTTGTTGAGGGCATAGGCCGGGACGAACGTGCCGCGGATGGAGATGCGGTCGGCGGCGAAATCCAGCGTGCCGTCGAAGGTGGCGCCCACCGACGGCCCCCAGATGGCCCCCTCCTTGAAGGTGATCTTGCCGGTGGTGCGGGCGAACTGGGCCTGCGCCTTCTGGAACGAGGCGGTGCCGTCCTCGATCCGGCCGGACGAATCACGCGCCGCGCTGGAGAGGCGCTCGAGGCCCGGCTCGCCCTTGATGGCGAAGTCGCGGACGTGGATCACGCCCTCCTGGGGAGTGTTGTCGCTGCGCGGCGGGTCCACCACCAGCCACGCCTCGCCGCCCTGGACCTTGGGATAGATGTCGAGGAAGCGCAGCAGCGCGCCGGCATCCGAGGTGGTGACCTGCAGCGCCCTCTGGCGGCCCTGCCAGTTGCGCATCTCGCCGGCCACGGTGCCGTCGCGGCCGGCCTTGGCGGTCAAGGTGAAGTCGCGGGTTTCCACGCCGCGGCGCGCCATCGACAGGTCGAACTGGCGCATCACCTCGCCATTGTTGCCGGTGAGCGCGCCGATGCGCGCCTCCACGTCCACGTCCTGCGTCTTCGCGCGCCGCTGGCCCGTGGGGGTGGAGACGAGGCTCTTCATGATGCCGCGGGCGTCCATCACCTCGCCGGTGATGCGGATCTTCAGGATGTCGCCCACCTTCTCCGCCTTGGCGGAGGCGCGGTCGCCGTCGGAGAGCTGGAACGTGGGGAAACTGGCGCCGATGAGGTCGCCGCCGTCGGACAGTTCCATGGAGCCCTTCAGCAGCGTGCCCGACCCCTCGATCACCATGTCGTCGAGGCGGACGCTGTTACCCTTGTCGTTCAGGGCGAATTTCGCCTTCAGCGGCTTGCCGGCCGGCTTGCTGAGGCCCGGGATGAGGTCGGCGATGCGGGCATTGCCGAGATCGGCCTCGATGGTCGCCCGCGTATCCTTGTTGTTGGTGGTGCCGATCAGGCGCACCCCCACCGGCCCGGAAACGCCGGGCAGGTCCACGCCCAGCTTGCTGCGGGCGGCATCGTCCAGGGTGGCGCTGACACGGATGTCGGAATCGGCCACGTCCTTGCGCTTTTCGTATTCGAACGCCACCGGCGCGCCGGCGATCTTGCCGTCGCCGCGCAGCACCACCCCCGCCGGCGAAGCGAAGGCCTTCACGCTCGCCCCTTCCATCCGCTGGCCGCGGAACACCTTGTCCACGCCGAAATCCGTCAGGTTGGCTTCGAGCGAATAGTCGAAGTCCTCCGGCCGCGGCACCTTGCGGAAGGTGATGTTCACCTGCAGCAGGGCGGAGAACTTGCCCCGCGTGGTGGAGGGGTCAAAGGCGGTGCCGGTGGGGCCTTTAAGCGCTTCCATGCCCAGCACCTCGATGGCGCCGTCGGCCGGGCCGTCGAACTTCACCTTGATCTGGGAGGTGGGCTCGCGGGGGAAATAGTCCGGCAGCAGCATCACGCCGTCGCTCACCGCGATCTTGCGATTCTGCGGCGTCACCGCGGTTCCGTCCGGCAGAGAGATGCGCACCGAGCGGCCGGTGACCAGGATGGCAAGGCTCGCATTGGTGATGGGCGGCAGGCCCTTCACCGGCCGCAGGGTGACGCCCTTGCCGTTGATGGTGAAGCGCACCCCGTCGTCCGGCAGGGGCACCTGCTTCTGCCCGATGAGGTCGAGGGGCAGCCTGACCGCCACCGTGATGCCGTCCGCCGTGCCGCCGGAGACGTTCTCCACCGCGAACTGCCGCGCGGGCGGGGCGATGTTCACCGGCCAGAAGCGCTTGATGGTGGCCACCGGCATGGGCGAGGCCGCACCGTCGAGCTTCACGTAAGGCACGTCCACGCCGAAATCGAACAGCGCGGTAAAGCTGAAGCTGCCCGCCGCCGAGCCCAGGAAGCCGGTCTCGACGACCAGTTGCAGCGTCGGCGGGTCGAACCGGCCCCCCACGTTCACCTTGTCGATGACGAGGGCGGGCTCGGGCATCTCATTGCCCGCCAGCAGCACCTGCTTTGGCCCGATCTGGAACGGCCAGGGCTCGCGCAGGGTCGCCGGCACCTGGATCTCGCCGGCCAGGGAGACAATGTTCTCGGTCTTCACCGCCTCGATGGGCGCGAGCACGATGACCCGCCGGGCGACGTCAAGGGTCGCGCCGACACGGGCGCGATCAATGACGAAGCGCTCTTCCGGGTCCTCGCCGTTGCCCAGCGCGCCGGCGCCGAAATCGAGGCTCGCCTGCGCCGCCTTGAGCTCGCCGTCGACGGACAGGCGCGCCGTGACCGAGGCGGTGAGCGGCGTGTCCATGTAGAAGCGGCGCTGGTCCTGGACGAAGGCTTGGAGCAGGTCTCGCGTGGACAGGTTGCGCAGCGACAACTCCATGGACCGCTCGCCGTCGCGGGCCGGGCCGATGCGCGCCACGGCGGTGGCGACACCCTGGGGCGACTGGATGGTGAAGGTGAGCTCCGCGCCGCCCGCCTGAGGCCGGGCGAGGCGCACGCTGATATGCCGGAAGACGATGCGGCGGCCGGCGCTCTCGTTCTCCACCACGAGCGTGCCGTCCTTGAGCCCCACGTCCGCCAGGGCGCCGCCGTCGAAGCCGGCGGTTTCAAGCTCGTTGATCCAGCGCGCGAGGACGATCGGTTTCAGGGGATCGGTACCGGTGACGCCGGTGCCGGCCGTCGCGGCGGCGGGCTCCGGCGGGGCCGGCTGCGGGATCGCGGCGGGCGCGCCGGCCCCGGCGGGTGCTGTCTCTTATACACCTCTGACGCTGCCGACGACTTAATAAGTGTAGA
>NZ_JAIVFN010000121.1 GCF_030015065.1 Xanthobacter autotrophicus
GCATAGGGGTGGGCGGCCTTGTCGGGGGACCCCAGATATTTCTGCCAGCCGTCCGCCCACTTGCAGCCGCAGGTGCCGGCCTCGGCGGCGCGCAGCGAAGCGGTGGCAAGGCTGGGATCGAGCATGGGCGAGACGAGGATCTGGCCGGCAAGGGGTGGGGATTGCCGGTCACGGGCCATCATGGCGAGGCCGGCGGCGAGGTTGCCACCCGATTCCTCCCCCGCCACGTAGAGCGGGGCATTGCGGCCGGCGAACTCGGCGCGCCCCGTATAAAGGCTCGCCAGCGCCCCGAAGGCGGCGGTCAGGGCGAAGGGGAAGGGGTGCTCGCAGGCCAGCGGGTAGTCCAGCGATACCACCACGGCGCCAGCTTCCGCGAGCAAGGCGGCGACATAGGCGCCGTATTCCAGCGTGCCGCCGGTGAAAGCACCGCCATGCAGGTGTAAAACAAGGGGCGCGTTTCCCCTCGCGGGGCGGGCACCATACAGGCGGGCCGGCATCGGGCCGGTTTCCGTCTGAAGCTGGGTGTCTCGCCAGTGGGGCGCCATTGCGAAGGGTCCTCGATGCCGGCGGCAGCGCCGCCTTGTGCAGTGCGGGAACGATATTGATCCTGATATTGCCGATAAAGCCTGGAAATATGGTATCATTGTTCACGCTAATGAATAATGTGCCGATATTTCGAGGGCGGGAGGTTGGATCATGGACCAGCTTGCTGCGATGCGGGCCTTCGCGAGGGTGGTGGAGACCGGGAACTTCACCCGCGCCGCCGACCTCATGGACATGCCCAAGGCGACATTGACCAAGCACGTGCAATCGCTGGAGCAGCATTTGCGCACGCGCCTGCTCAACCGCACCACCCGGCGCGTCACCGTCACCCCGGACGGGGCCGCTTATTACGAGCGCGCGCTGCTGATCCTCAACGACCTCGACGAATTGGACGGCTCGCTCTCCACGGCGCAGGCCCTGCCGCAGGGGCGGCTGCGCATCGACCTGTCGCCGTCGCTTGCCACCCGCCTGCTGATCCCGGCGCTGCCCGACTTCCTCGCCCGTTACCCCGACATCGCGCTGGACGTGGGCTGCACCGACCGGCCTGTGGATCTGCTCGGCGAGAATGTGGATTGCGTGATCCGCGTGGGCGAGATCCAAGACCCCAATCTCGTCGCCCGCCGCATCGGCGAGCTGAGCTTCGAGGCGGTGGCGGCCCCAGCCTACATCGCCCGCCACGGGGTGCCGTCACACCCGCACGATTTCGAGGCCGGCCACGTGGTGGTCCGCTATTTCAGCGCGTTGACGGGGCGCTACCATCCATTCGAGTTCGTCCGGGGCTCCGAGGTGGTGGAGGTGACGGGCGACTACCGCATGGCCTGCAATGACGGCAACGCCTACATCGCCGCCGGCCTTGCCGGCCTCGGCGTGATCCAGGCGCCTGTGTTCCACGTGGACGAGCACATCGCTTCCGGGGCGCTGGTGCGCGTGCTCACCGACTGGACCGCCGGCACCATGCCCATCCATGTGGTCTACCCGCCGAGCCGCCACCTCTCCAACCGCCTGCGGGTGTTCGTGGATTGGGTGGCGGAGCTGTTCGCCCGCTCCGATCTTGCCCGCCGGGCCATGGCGGACCCGGTCCGGCCGAAGGCCGACGGGCGTGGCGCTCAATCGGCCGAATAGCGCTCCTCGGCCCAGGGGTCGCCGCGCATGTGGTAGCCCCGCGCCTCCCAGAATCCGGCCTTGTCGCGGGCGATGAACTCGATGCCCTTCAACCACTTGGCGCTCTTCCAGAAGTAGAGGTGCGGCACCACCAGACGCACCGGCCCGCCATGCTCGCGGGTGAGCGGCGCGCCCTCCCATGAATGGGCGATCACCGCGTCCTCGGCGGCGAAATCCTCCAGCAGCAGGTTGGTGGTGTAGCCATCGTAGGAATGCAGCATCACCGCCGCCGCGTGGGGCGCGGGCCTCACCCGCTCCAGCAGCTCGCGGGTGGAGACGCCCTCGAAGGCGTTGTCGTAGCGCGACCAGGTGGTGACGCAATGGATGTCGCTGACATTGCGCGTCTGCGGCAAAGCGCGGAAGGCATCCCAGTCCAGCGACAGGGCGGTCTCCACCGCGCCGGTCACGTCGAGGCGGAAGGCCTCCCGCGTCACCACCGGCGTCATGCCGAGGTCGAGCACGGGCCAGTCCTTCACCAGGTGCTGGCCGGCGGGCAGGCGCTCGGTCTCCGGGCGGGTGACGCGGCCGGTGAGGAAGCGTCCTTCCTGCGCCCAGCGCTGCTTGGTGGTGGTGAGCTTGGTGTCGGGCGGCAGAGCCGGCTCGGGGCCGGGGTTTTGACGCAGGTCTTCGCTCATGGGGGCAGCTCCAGGCGAAAGGGAGGACGAATGGCCGGTCATGATGCCACGGTATGGCGGCCCGGCAAAAGCCGGGGATGCTTGCCCTCGCGGGCCCGTTATGGGAGAGCGACCCGAGAGGGAGCGACGTGAGGCACGGACAGGCACGATGAGCGCGGCAGAAACACTTCCGATGGGTCAGGGCTTCGAGGATCTCGTGCCCGGCCTCGCCGCGCGCCTTCCCCACCTGCGCGGCACGCTCAAGGCGAATGCGCCGCTGGCCGAGTTCACCTGGTTCCGTGCCGGTGGCCCGGCCCAGCTTCTGTTCGTGCCGGCGGACGAGGACGATCTCGCCTATTTCCTCGCGGGGCTGCCGCCGGAGGTGCCGGTCACCGTCATCGGCCTCGGCTCCAACCTCATCGTGCGCGACGGCGGCGTGCCGGGTGTGGTGATCCGCCTCGCCCGCGGCTTCACCGACATCGCGGTGGAGGGCACCCGCATCATCGCCGGCGCCGGCGTGCCGGATGTGAAGGTGGCGCGCGCGGCGGCCGATGCGGGCCTTGCCGGCTTCTCCTTCCTGCGCGGCATTCCCGGCGCCGTGGGCGGCGCCCTGCGCATGAACGGCGGCGCCTACGGCGGCGAGACCAGGGACGTGCTGGCGCGCGCGGACGCCGTCACCCGCGCCGGCGAGAAGGTGAGCTTCTCCAATGCGGAGATGGGTTTCACCTATCGCCATTGCGGGGTGCCTCAGGACGTGATCTTCACCCGTGCGGTGTTCGAGGGACAGCCCGGCGATCCGGAGGTGATCGCCGCCGAGATGGCGAAGATCACCGAGAGCCGGGAGGCGACCCAGCCCATCAAGAGCCGCACCGGAGGCTCCACCTTCAAGAACCCGCCCGGCGCCAGCGCCTGGAGGCTGGTGGACGCCGCCGGCTGCCGCGGCCTCGTCATGGGCCGGGCGCAGGTATCCGAGCTGCACACCAACTTCCTCATCAATCTGGGCGGCGCCACCGCCGCCGAGATCGAGGGCCTGGGCGAGGAGGTGCGCCGCCGGGTCAAGGCGCATTGCGGCGTCGAGCTGGAATGGGAAATCAAGCGCATCGGCCTGCCTGTGGCGTCCTGAGTGGGCCATTAGCAAAGGCGCAAGGCAACGGCGCCATTTTGGGACGCCGGCCCCATGGCGCCGCAAGGCGCGTCCTTCCGGGCGCGGGCGATCAGATCGGGAAGAAGGTCATGGCGAAACACGTGGCGGTGCTCATGGGCGGCTGGTCCTCCGAGCGCGAAGTGTCCCTGCGCTCCGGCGCGGCCTGCGCCGCGGCGCTGGAGGCGGCGGGCTACCACGTCACCCGCGTCGATGTGGGCCGCGACGTGGCCGAGGTGCTGACGCGCCTCAAGCCCGACGTGGCGTTCAACGTGCTGCACGGCCAGCCAGGCGAGGACGGCACCATCCAGGGCATCCTTGAAATCCTGCGCATCCCCTATTCCCATTCCGGCGTGCTCGCCTCGGCCCTCGCCATGGACAAGGCGCAGGCGCGAATCATGCTCGCCGCCGCCGGGGTCCCGGTGGCCAAGGGTGGCCTTGTGCCGCGCGCCGAGGCGGCGAAGGCCCACATCATGGCGCCGCCCTACGTGCTGAAGCACAACACCGGGGGATCCAGCGTCGGTGTCTTCATCGTGCGCGAGGACCAGGTCCATCCGCCGCAGGAACTGACGCGGGTGGACTGGGCGTTCGGGGAATTTCTTCTGGCGGAGGAGTTTATTCCGGGCCTCGAGCTCACCTGCGCGGTGATGGGCGACAAGGTGCTGGGCGTGATCGAGATCGAGTCGACCCAGAAGTTTTACGATTACGAAAGCAAGTATGCACCGGGCGGGTCGCAGCACATTCTTCCGGCTCGGATTTTACCCGAAATTTACCAACGGGTGCAGATGTTAAGCCTCACGGCGCACCGAGCTCTCGGATGCCGGGGGGTGTCGCGAAGCGACTTTCGGTTCGACCCTTCGAGGGGGGATGGCTCCGGCCTGATCTGCCTCGAGGTGAACACCCAGCCCGGGATGACTGAGACGTCTCTGGTGCCAGAACTGGCCGCCCACGCGGGCATCTCATTCGGCGAGCTTGTGACATGGATGGTGGAGGACGCTTCGCTGGAGCGCTGAGACCCCGCCCGGAGGCGGGGAGACGACCGCCGCAGCGTCCCGCTCCCGTGCCGCCTCCGGGCCGGCACAAGCGCCTCGCCATTGATCCACGCCCCACGAGCCGCATGGCGCTCCTGCTGCGCCGCCTGACGGTGGGCCTCGCCGCCTCGCGCCTCGGCCGGCGCAGCGCGAGCCTTCTGACCATCGCCGTGGTGGGCGGCTTCTCCGCCTACGGCGTCATGCTCGGCGGCCATGTGGAGACGGCGAAGGGGATCGTGCTCGACGTGGCCGACGCGGCGGGCAACGTGGCCGGCTTCAAGGTCAAGGAAGTCAACATTTCCGGCCACAACCATGTGACTCCCGCGGAGATTCTGGACGTGGCGGGCGTCAAGTCCTCCACCTCCATCCTGTTCCTCAATGCCGACGAGATGCGCGCGCGCCTGGAGGCGCTGCCCTGGATCCAGTCGGCGAGCGTGCGCAAATTCTATCCCGACCGCATCGACATCGCGGTGGCCGAGCGGCAGGCCTTCGCCCTGTGGCAGATCAACGGCGAGTTGAAGGTGATCGCCCGCGACGGCATCCCCATCGCGCCCTATTCGGATGATCCGCGCTACGTGCAGCTGCCCATCGTGGTGGGCGAGGGCGCGCAGAAGAAGGTGGGCGAGGTGGTGGACGCCCTCGCCCGGCTGCCATCCCTGCGCGATCAGGTCCGCGCCGCCATCCGCGTCGCCGAGCGCCGGTGGACGCTGAAGATGCGCAACGGAATCGACGTTCGCCTGCCGGAAGAGGGCCTGGAGGAGGCACTGGTCGCGCTCATGGATCTCGACCGCGAGAAGAAACTGCTCAGCCGCGACATTTCCATCGTGGACCTGCGCCTGCCGGACCGCGTGGTGGTCCGGCTTTCGGATGCCGCCGCCGACGCCCGCGCGCAGATGCTGAAGGCGCGGGCCAAGGCCAAGAAGGGAGGCCCCGCATGAGGCACAGGCTCACCCAGGGCTTCGCGCCGAAGATGCGCCCGATGCCGCCGAAGAAAAGCGGCATCGTCGGCGTGCTCGACATCGGAACCAGCAAGGTGGTGTGCGCCATCGCAAGGCTGAAGCCGCGCGGCGCCTCCGACGTTCTCACCCGCCGCACCCACGCCATCGACGTGCTGGGCATCGGCCATACCCGCGCCCACGGCATCAAGGGTGGCGCCATCGTGGACATGGCGAAGGCCGAGCTTGCCATCCGCCAGGCGGTGGACATGGCCGAGCGCGCCTCGGGGGTGCAGATCGCCTCGGTGGTGGTGGGGGTCTCGGGCGGCCGCCTCGCCTCCCAGCATTACGAGGCCGCCGTGCGCCTCACCGCGCCGGCGGTGGAGGAATTCGACATCCGCCGCGTGCTGGAGGCCGCCTCCACCTACGGGGTGGGCGACGGGCGCGCCGTGATGCACGCGCTGCCGGTGGGCTATTCGCTGGACGGCCGGCGCGGCATCGGCGAGCCGTGCGGCATGCTCGGCCGCGAGCTCGGCGCCGACATGCATGTCATCACCGCCGACCTCACGGCGCTCAAGAACCTCGTCCTGTGCGTGGAGCGCTGCCATCTTTCCATCGAGGCCATGGTGGCGGCGCCCTATGCGGCGGCGCTCTCCTCGCTGACCGACGACGAGATGGAGCTGGGCGTCACCCTCATCGACATGGGGGCGGGCACCACCACCTTCTCCATCGTCGCCGGCGGCCACTGCCTCTACGTGGACGGCGTGGCGCTGGGCGGCCAGCACATCACCAACGATGTCGCCCGCGGCCTGCCCGCGCGCCTCGCCGACGCCGAGCGGATGAAGGCCCTGCACGGCGCCGTCGTGGCGGTCTCCTCCGATGACCACGACATGCTGACCGTGCCGCCTTTGTCGGGTGATTCGCGCGACCAGCCGCACATGGTGCCCAAGTCCCGCCTCGTCACCATCGTCCGCCCGCGGGCGGAGGAAATCGTCGAGCTGCTGCGTGATCGCCTCAAAGCTTCCGGCCATGCCGGCGATGCGGGGCGGCGGATCGTCCTCACCGGCGGCGCGGCGCAGCTGCAGGGGCTCGCCGACCTCGTGGCGCGCCTGATCGGGCCGCAGGTGCGTATCGGCCGCCCGCTGGGCGTCTCGCGGTTGCCGGAAGCGGCGCGCGGGGCCGCGTTCGCGGTGACGGCGGGGCTTCTCGTCTACCCGCAGGTGGCCGGCCTCGAGCATTTCGAGCCGCGCCGCCGGCAGGCGGCTGTGGGCGAGGGCGCCGGATATTTTGGCCGCGTGGGACGCTGGCTGAAGGACAGCTTTTAGACATGGTTAACGAAAGCTGCCGTAACAAAGTGGTTATTCAGGATTCGCGAGCGGCGGCCAGGGCCGATCGGGACGGAGCAAAATCATGACGATCAACCTTCAGATGCCTGACATTCGTGAGCTTCGTCCCCGGATCACGGTGTTCGGCGTGGGCGGCGCAGGTGGCAACGCAGTTAACAACATGATCTCCTCGGGGCTCCACGGCGTGGAGTTCGTGGTGGCGAACACCGACGCCCAGGCGCTGGCGCTCACCAAGTCCGAGCGGGTGGTGCAGATGGGCGTGGCGGTGACCGAGGGTCTCGGCGCCGGCTCCCAGCCCGAGGTCGGCCGCGCCGCCGCCGAGGAAGTCATCGACGAGATCCGCGACCACCTGTCCGGCTCGCACATGGTGTTCATCACCGCCGGCATGGGCGGCGGCACCGGCACCGGGGCCGCTCCCGTGGTGGCCCGCGCCGCCCGCGAGCTCGGCATCCTCACCGTGGGCGTGGTGACCAAGCCCTTCCACTTCGAGGGCGCCCGGCGCATGCGCGTCGCCGAGCACGGCATCAGCGAGCTGCAGAAGAGCGTCGACACCCTCATCGTCATCCCGAACCAGAACCTGTTCCGGGTGGCGAACGAGAAGACCACCTTCGCCGACGCCTTCGCCATGGCCGACCAGGTGCTCTATTCGGGCGTTGCCTGCATCACCGACCTGATGGTGAAGGAAGGCCTCATCAACCTCGACTTCGCCGACGTGCGCGCCGTGATGCGCGACATGGGCAAGGCCATGATGGGCACCGGCGAGGCCTCCGGCGACAAGCGCGCCATCCAGGCCGCCGAGGCTGCCATCGCCAACCCGCTGCTGGACGAGACCTCCATGCGCGGGGCCGGCGGCCTGCTCATCTCCATCACCGGCGGCAAGGACATGACGCTGTTCGAGGTGGACGAGGCGGCGACCCGCATCCGCGAGGAAGTGGACCCCGACGCGAACATCATCCTCGGCGCCACCTTCGACGAGATGCTCGACGGCATCATCCGTGTGTCCGTGGTGGCCACCGGCATCGACCCGGCGGTGATCCCCGAGCAGATCGCCCCCGGCGCCGACCGCTTCCCCGACCTCGCCGGCCGCAAGATCTCCAACGCCGGCCGTGCCGCCGTCGAGGCGACCCGCGAGGCGCAGATCCGCAGTGCGGTGGCGTCCATCTCCGCCGAGGACCTCATCGGCATGGAGGATGCGCAGGCCCAGGCGGCGCAGGCCACCCATGCCTATGCGCCGCAGTCCTTCGCGCCGGCCGCCCCGGCGCCCCAGGGCACGCATCCGGGCGCGCCGCAGCCGGCCGATCGCGGCGTCGCCATCGACGACGTGACCATCCGCACCGCCGCGCCCAAGACCGCCTACTTCGCCGAGCCGGAGCCGGCGGCCCCGCCCGCGCCGATGGTGGAGGACGAGTTCGCGCCCTACATCCCGCCGCAGGGCCAGCGCCCGCGCCAGACCCGCATGCCGCGGGTGGACGAGCTGCCGCTGCCCGCGCAGAACCAGATCCGCGCCCAGCGCGGCGAGCCGCCGGTGGAGCAGCCCCAGCCGGACAAGAAGCGCATGACCCTGCTGCAGCGCCTCGCCCATGTGGGCCGTCGCGACGAGCCGGAACCCGAGTCCCAGCGCCGCGACCAGCCGAGCATGCGCGCGCCCGAGCGCCGTCCGGCCGACCCGCGCACCGAGACCCGTGACGTGCGTCCGACCCTGCCCGGCCGCCCCGGCGAGCCGCCGGTGTCCGAGTTCGCCAAGCGTCCCCCGACCCGTCCGGCCGCCGAGGTGCCCTCCCGTCCGGGACCGCACCACGAGGACGACCAGCTGGAGATCCCGGCTTTCCTGCGTCGCCAGGCCAACTGACCGCCGCCGGGCGTCCGGAGGCTTCCCCCCAGCCTCCCCGCCCGGATGCAACCTGTGGCTTCAATCGTCCATCGGCACCGGTCGCAAGGCCGGTGCCGATGTCGTTTGGGCGGCGGACCGGCGGGCGCGTGATTCGCGCGCTCGCACCCCGCGACGGTATCGCGCAGCCTGTAACACAGGCTGCGGAGCATCTCGGGGTGGATCGGCTAATCATTTGACAGTTAATGGAAAATTTAAGCGGAAGCTTGGTAACAGTTGGTAGGCAAGCGTGATTTGGCGTCGCCTCGCCCGGCGACTAGGGTGCACCCATTCCATAGGTTCCACACGCCTCGCGTTGACAGTTTGTTCGTACAACCGGGGCGAAAGTGGGAACGCAAGGTGAAGGTTTGAAGGACGGTCTGCGGCAGCCATGAGGCGCCGGGGCCCTTCTTCCGATACGGGACGCATCGACATGCAGACGACACTGGCTCGCGAGATCACGCTGAAAGGTGCGGGTGTCCACGCGGCCGTCGATGCAACCCTCACTCTCAAGCCTGCCATCGCGAACACCGGTATCGTCTTCATTCGCTCGTTCGCCGACCAGCCGCCCCGCAAGGCCGTCGTGAGCCGCCAGTCGGTTCAGGCCACCGACCTTGCCACCGTGCTCGGCGACCGTTCCGGCGCCCTTGTCTCCACCGTCGAGCACCTCCTGGCCGCCTTCCACGGCCTCGCCGTGGACAATGCGGTGGTGGAGATCGACGGTCCGGAGGTTCCGATCCTCGACGGCAGCGCCGCCCAGTTCGTGGCCGCCATTGACGCCGCCGGCGTCACCGAGGTGCGCGGCCGCCGCAAGTATCTCAAGGTTCTCAAGCCGGTGCGCGTGGAGAACGGCGCCTCCTTCGGCGAGCTCCTGCCCTATGACGCGGGCTTCCGCCTCGAGGTGGAGATCGAGTTTGCTCACGACGCCATCGGCCGCCAGCGCTTCGCTGCCACCATGTCGCCCGCCGTGTTCCGCCGCGAGCTGGCCGGGGCCCGCACCTTCGGTTTCCTGAAGGATGTGGAGCGCCTGCGCGCCGCCGGCTATGCCCGTGGCGCGGCTCTGGAAAACACCGTTTGCCTCGACGACGGCGGGGTGATGAACGAAGGCGGCCTGCGTTTCGCGGACGAGTTCGTGCGCCACAAGGCGCTCGACGCGGTGGGCGATCTCGCCCTCTCCGGACTGCCGCTGCTGGCCCGCTACCGCTCCTTCCGCGGCGGCCACAAGCTGAACTATCAGGTGGTGGACGCCCTCTTCGCCGACCGCTCCGCCTATGCGGTGGTGGAGGCCCCGGCCCGTCCCGTGCGCGACACGGTGGGCGCCGACATGGGTGTCTCGGCCCCGGTGCCGGTGTTCGCCCCGGAAGTCTGACCGGCGCATCCTCCGGCTTTTCGACGGCGCCCCGTGGGGCGCCGTTTGCGTTTCCGGCGAGCCATTTCCCGCCGTCGGCGCCCGCGCTTGCGGTTTTTTAACCTCACTCCCGCTTATCTCGGGCGACCATGCCAGCATTGTCCGGGGTTCCCGCAAGGTGAGTCGGCGTTGCGGGAACGTCACAGTGACGCGCCGGCCGACCGCGGCGCATGGCCGTGCCGCCGCGTCGCCACATTGCCGACGGAAAGCCCCGATAGCGCGGAGACGGCGTTTTTTTCATCGACCCTGCGGGCGGGGGTGATCGGGATGGACGCCGCGGGGACGAGGCCTGCGATGTGTGCGAATGCGCGCGGGGCTGTGGCGGGTGCGCGTTCGCGGGGTCGGCATCCCAGCCGGCCACCGGGGGCGGGTGCCGGGCGATGAATGCGAGGGTCAGGGTCGGGTGGCGCGCCTGTCGCGCCATTTCCCGGCCGGCGATCCTCCTTTACAAGCGGCGCCTTGGGCGCGGGACGGAAGCTGAGCCGTGATGCGATTCTTTTACGAGGTCCTGAAGGTGCGCGCCGTCGTCCGCGGCGGAGCCCTGGCGCTTGCCCTGGTGACGGGCCTGCTTGTCACCGGCTGCGCCAGCGACAAGGACGATGTGCTGCCCCCCGACGAGCCGGCGGAGAAGATCTACAATGAGGGCCTGACCCTGCTGCGCCGGCAGGAGCCCGAGAAGGCGGCCAAGCGCTTCGAGGATGTGGACAAGACCCATCCTTATTCGGAGTGGGCGCGCAAATCGCTGCTCATGACCACCTATTCCTATTTCGAGGCGGGCAAGTACGACGAGGCCATCGCCTCCGGCCGGCGCTACGTGTCGCTTTATCCCGGCTCGCAGGATGCGGCCTATGCGCAGTACCTGGTCGCTTCGGCCCTGTACGAGAACATCCCCGATATCACCCGCGACCAGCGCAAGACGCGGCAGGCGCTCGACGCGCTCGAAGACGTGGTACGTAAGTATCCGAATACGGAATACGCAGCCACGGCCAAGAGAAAGATCGAGGTTGCCCGCGATCAGCTCGCCGGCAAGGAGATGATGATCGGACGCTATTATCTGGAGCAGCGCAACTACACCGGCGCCATCAACCGCTTCAAGGTGGTGGTGACACAGTACCAGACCACGCGCCAGGTGGAGGAGGCGCTGTACCGCCTGACGGAAGCCTACATGGCGCTCGGCGTGGTGAGCGAGGCGCAGACCGCCGCCGCCGTACTTGCCTATAACTTCCCCGACAGTTCGTGGTACAAGGACGCCTACAAGCTGGTTCAGGCCGGAGGGGTCGAACCGCAGGAAAACAAGGCGTCCTGGATCAGCCAGGCGTTCAAGAAGATGGGGCTTGGCTGATCACCCATGCTGGCAGCGCTCTCGATCCGGGACATCGTCCTCATCGAGAAGCTCGATCTCACCCTCTCGGAGGGCCTCACGGTCCTCACGGGTGAGACGGGTGCTGGCAAGTCGATCCTGCTCGATGCCGTGTCCCTCGCCCTCGGCGGGCGCGGCGACGGAGCGCTGGTGCGACACGGCCTGCCCAAAGGGCAGGTGACGCTGACTTTCGACCTGTCCCCCGACCATCCCGCCCACGCCATCCTCGCCGCCGCCGAGCTGCCGGATGAAGGCCCGCTGGTGGTTCGCCGCATCCAGATGGCGGACGGGCGCACGCGGGCGAGCGTGAACGAGGAATCGGTGAGCGTGCAGACGCTCCGCCTCATCGGCGCGAGCCTCATCGAGCTGCACGGACAGCATGACGACCGCGCATTGATCGATCCCGCGAGCCATCGTGCCCTGCTGGACGCCTTCGGCGGCCTTGGGGCCGGCAGCGCCGCCCTCGGCGCCTTGTGGCGCGCGTGGCGCGCGGCCGTCACCGAAGCCGGCGCGGAACGCGAACGGCTGGAGATCGCCGCGCGCGAGGCGGATTTCACCCGCCATGCGGTGGAGGAACTCAAGGCGCTGGCCCCCGGTGTCGGGGAGGAGGCCGCCCTCTCCGAGCGCCGCACGGCCATGATGCGCGCGGAGAAGATCGCCGCCGATCTGGACGAGGCGCTGGACGCGGTTTCGGGCGGAAGCTCGCCGATTCCCTCCCTCGCCGCCGCCGTCCGCCGGCTGGAGCGCCGGGCCGGCGAGGCGCAGGATCTGGTGCGTCCCGCCGTGGAAGCCATAGATCAGGCTCTGGATGCGCTGGAAACCGCCCGCGCACATCTGGAGGCGGCGCTGGCCGACGCCGCCTTCGAGCCGGCGGAACTGGAGCGTATCGAGGAGCGGTTGTTCGCCCTGCGCGCCGCCGCGCGCAAATACGGCGCCGCCGCGGACGACCTGCCCGCCGTCGCCGCCCGCTTTTCAGCAGAACTCGAGCGTCTCGACCAGAGCGCGGCCACCCTGGCGCGGCTGGAAAAGGCCGTGGCGGCCGCCGAATCCGCCTATCATGCCGCCGCGGCGACGCTCTCCCAGCAGCGTCATGCCATTGCCGGTGTTCTCGACGCCGCGGTGGCGTCGGAGCTGCCGCCCTTGAAGCTGGAGCGCGCCGCCTTCATCACCAGGGTCACGAGCGATCCGGCCGCGGCCGGACCGGACGGCTATGACCTGGTGGAGTTCTGGGTCCGCACCAATCCCGGCACCCGGCCGGGGCCGCTCATGAAAGTCGCGTCCGGAGGCGAGCTGTCGCGCTTCCTGCTGGCGCTGAAGGTGGTTCTCGCGGATCGCGGCTCCGCGCCCACACTCATCTTCGACGAGATCGACACCGGGGTGGGCGGGGCCGTGGCCGATGCCATCGGCCAGCGGCTGGGGCGGCTCGCGCAGAAGGTGCAGGTGCTCTGCGTCACCCATGCGCCACAGGTGGCGGCGCGGGCGCGGCACCATCTCCTCATCGCCAAGGCGACGGCCGATGGCGCGCCGGGACAGGATGGACTCAGCGAGGATGCCCCGGTGACCACGCGCGTGGCGCCGCTCAATGCCTCGACGCGGCGCGAGGAGATCGCGCGCATGCTGGCCGGCGCGACCGTGACCGCGGAGGCCCGCGCTGCCGCCGATCGCCTGCTCAAGGCCGCGCTCTAGACTCAAGAAAGAGAACGCGTTGTCCGGCCGTGTCTCAGTTTGAAAAGAACCGCCAGGGAGCCCTGCTCTCCACCCCGCGCCGGCCAACTCCCTCTCCCGCTTGCGGGGGAGGTGTGGGGAGGGGGTACGG
>NZ_JAIVFN010000122.1 GCF_030015065.1 Xanthobacter autotrophicus
CCACCGCCCACAGCACGGGGCGTCAAGTCGCCCTCGCTCAGCGGCTGAAGGTTCGGGTGCCGCTGTTGCCGGCGGGGCCGGTGCGGGTGACGGTGCAGGACTGGGTGTTGCCGCTGCACGAGCGCGTGCGCGAAGCGGAGGCACCGTAGGGGCCGGTGGCGCTGCGCGTGGAGGTGCAGGTGCCGCCGGAACAGGTGCGGCTCTGGCTGGCCGAGCCGCCATAGATTCCGGTGGCCGAGCGGGTGGCGGTGCAACTGCCGTTGGCGCACTGGACCGAGCGGTCATAGCTCGTCACGCGCGCGCCCGGTGCGACCGGGTAGACCGGAGGCGGCGCATAATAGCCCCAGCGGCCGTACCAGGGATAAGCCGCGTAGTAGGTGTCCCAATAGACCTTGTTGAAGGTCACGACGGTAAGGCCCACCGCCGGCGCGACGGCCGGCGTCAGCACCACCGGCGCGCCGCGATAGACCACCTGGATGTAATGGGCCGCGACCCAGCCGCGATAGACACCCATGGAGATATCGCACCAGGTGTAGCCGGAAAGGCAGCCATGGGTGGTCACCTGGACTCCGGCCGGCACCGTCGTCACCACCGGATAGGCAGTGGAGGGGCCGGCCCTCAGATTGACGTTCCCGGTCGCGACGGCAACGGTCGCAGCGCCGGCGGCCGACGATATGCAGAACACCGTGGCCAGAGCCAAAAACAGACGCTTCATCGCTTTGCCCTCCATTCCGCAAATGGCAGGCGCATCTGTGCCCGCCAGGATCACAAGGAGGCTAAAGCGACCATGTCGCCGCCGGCTGTCGCTGCCGTGACGATATGTTTCAATGTGTACCGGCGGCGCTGGCGGCGCTGTGCGCGGCCACATCGCGGGTCCGCCCGTCGCTGAGCTCGATGGTGCGGTCGAACAGGTCGAGGGCGCGCTGGTCATGGGTCACCACCGCGACCGCCGCCTGGCGGGTCCTGGCGATCTCGCGGAACAGCTGCAGCACCTGACGCCCGCGCACGCTGTCGAGGGCCGCGGTGGGCTCGTCCGCCAGCAGCAGGCTCGGCGCATTGGCGAGCGCCCGCGCCACCGCCACCCGCTGTTGCTCGCCCCCCGACAGCCGGGCGGGATGGTTGTCGAGCCGGTGGCCAAGGTCGAGGCTGGCGAGGAGTGCGCCTGCATAGGCCCGAGCCGCGCGCGGCGGCACATGGTCGATCTCGAGCGCCAGCGCCACGTTTTCCACCGCCGTGAGGAAGGGGATGAGGTTTGCCTTCTGGAAAATGAAGCCGATGTGGTTGCGGCGGAAGGTGCGCAGCCGGTCGAGGTCCGCCGCGGGATGAGAGACACGCCGCCCGTCGATGAGCACCTCGCCGGCGCTCGGCGGCTCCAGCAGGCCGGCGATGAGCAGCAGCGTGCTCTTGCCCGATCCGCTCGGACCGGAGATCCCCACCACCTCGCCGCGATGGATATCGAGCGAGACTCCGTCCAGGGCGCGCACCGTCGTATCTCCGCTCCGGTAGAGCCGCTGCACATCGCGGATGGACAGCACCGGCGGAGGGCTCACGACAAGACCTCCTGGGCCCGCACCTTCAGCGCGCGGGAGATGCCGAGCAGGCTCGCGATCGCGCAGATGACCGCCACCGCGATCCCGAGCAGTGTCACATCTGCGGGCAGGATCAGCACCTTGCGCGGGAAGAAAGGGAAGACGAGCCGCGACAGCATGAGGCCGAACCCAAGTCCACAGGCGCCGATGAGGAAGGCCTGCTGGGCGATCATGACGATGATGACGGAATTGTCCGCGCCGATCAGCTTCAGCATGGCGATCTCGTGCAGGTTTTCCATGGTAAGCATATAGATGATGAGGGACACGACGATGCCCGTCACCACCAGCAGCACGCTGGTGAAGGCCAGAATCTGCACCCTCAGGCGCCAGAGCCGCTGGTTGAGAAGCAGGTTTTCCTGCTCCGCCCGGCTCAGCACGTTCACGTCACCCCAGGAGGCGACCGCCCGGCGCACCGCCTCGGGATCGACCGCCGGATTGAGGGTCACCAGCACGGCGGCGATCTTGCTGTCCTGCGGCACCGAGCTGCGGCTGGCGGCGGCGGGGCCGGCGCCGGCGCCGGCGCGGGCCAGCAACACCTCCTCGCTGCTGCGGCGCTGGGCGATGGCGACCGCATCGTTGACGGTGACGAACAACAGGCCGTCGCCGCCCGTGTCCACCATGCCGCGGGTGAGGCCGACGACGGTGTAATCGTCCTGGCCGAGATGCACCTTCTCGCCGAGCCGAAGGCCGATGCTCATGTCTGCGACCGCCTCATAGTGGCCGGACGCGAGGGGGCGTCCGCGGACAATGGGGATCCAACGGCCGGGGTCCTTGGGAAAATCGAGCCCGGTCACGGAGGCCCGCAGCTGCCGTCCATCACGGGTGAACTGCTGGCTGAACTGCACGAAGCGGCGCGCGCTCGCCACACCGGCGATCCCCTCCACCCGGCGATCCATGGTGGAGGAGATGGCGGAGCCTTCCGAGAACGGACCTTGCCGCCCGCCCTGCACCACCCACTGATCGGCGCCGATGCGTTCGATGATGAGCAGGGCATCGGCGACGATGCCGCGATAAAGGCCGATCATGCCCATGGAGGACATCATCAGGAAGGCGACGCCCAGCGCGGTCAAAAGGAAGCGCAGCAGGTTGAAGCGGATGTCCTTGAAGGCGAGATTCATGGCCGTGCCCCGGGAGGGTCGGCGACCTTCATGCCGGCGAACACGCCCTCAGGCTGCGCCAGGATGACATCGCCCGCCTTCAGGCCGCCGCGCACGTCCACGCGAGCCTCGCCGATGGGGCCGAGCTCCACCGGCTGCCACCAGGCCCGTGCATCGCGCATCACGAACACCCCGGGCGAGCGGTCCTTGAACGCGATGGCGGCGAATGGCACCGACAGCGCATCGCGGGTGGTATTCAGGGTGATGAGGGCGGTGCCGCGCTGGCCGATGGCCCAGTTGCGCGGCAATTGGCGGGGGGCGATGTCCACGGTGAACTCGCGGGTCTCGGTGTCCACCTCCCGGCCGATGCGCCGGATCTCGCCGGGCGTTGCCGTGTCGCCGGTGGCGGTAAACAGCAGCCTCACCGGCTGGCCCTTGGTGACGCGGGCGATCGCGCTCTCGTCGAACCGGGCGGAAAGCACCACGCTCTGCGGATCCACGATGTCCACGATCACCGAGCCGGGCACCACCAGATCGCCCATGTCCATGCGCCGCGCCACCACCACGCCGTCGATGGGGGCGCGGATGGTGGCCTTCTCCAATTGCGCTTCCGCCACCCGCACCGCCGCTTCGGCGGAGGCCTCCGTGGCCCGCGCCTGGCTCACGGCAGCCTCGGCCCGGGCCACCTCGGCCAGCGATTGCTCCATGCTGGTCTGGGCGTCTTCCAGAATCGAGCGGCTGGTGGCGCCGGTGCGGATCAGCTCCTGCCGGCGGCCGAGCACGGATTGGGCATTGTTCCGCGCGGCGTTCGCCTTGCGGACCTCCGCCTCCGCGAGCGCTACCGCCTTGCGTGCGGCCTCGTGGGAGGCGAGCAGCGCCTCGCGTTCGGCCCTGAGGTCCGCCGATTGCAGCTGTGCCACCACGTCGCCGGAGCGCAGGGTGTCGCCCACATCCACGGTAAGGGTGGTGATGACCCCCTGGATGCTGGCGCTGACGCTGGCCTTGCGAAGCGCGTCGAGGATGCCGGGGCCGCTCAGCACGCTCTCGAACGGACCCGCCCGCACCACCTCGGCCTGCGTCGCGCGGGGCATCCCGTAGCGCCAGCCGGCGAGGGCGGCGGCGACGGCGGTAATGAGCGCGGCGGCGCCAAGAAGCTGGCGGCCGCGACGGGGCCTGCGTGGGCTGGGCCGGGGCGGCAGGTGCGGAGGCGTGACGGTGCCGCCCGCCTCGCTCGCAGCGGGGAGCCGATTGACCTTCAAGACACCCCCGGCTTCGGCCGGATCCCGGATACCTGCACCTGCGGACACCACACGGCATCTCCCTGAACATGGACGGCGGGCGCAAGCCTGCCGGACGCGGAGCTGTCGTCCGAGATACTCCAGCCACCGCGGCGAAGCTCAACGTGGGGGCCTATTTTTTCCCGCACATGAGCCGTACACACCAAGATGTGTTGCGAGTTTTCGATTTGTATCATTTTGTGGAGTTCGGCTGGACATGTTGAGAATCGGCCCAATCGCTGTCAGTCATCAGTTGTCATTGAACATGAGTTGCGCAGTATTCTTATCGTCGACGACGATTCAGACATTCGCCGGCTGGTCAGCGATTTCCTCACCCGCAAGGCTCCCGGGTGGAATTGGCGCAGGATGCACGCGAGATGGCCGGCATTCTCAAGCGACATGAGGTGGACCTCATCATTCTGGACCTGATGCTGCCGGAGGAGGATGGCCTCAGCATCTGCCGGCGGCTGCGCGCCGCCCTCACCGTGCCGATTCTCATGCTGACCGCCAAGGGCGACGAGACCGACCGGGTGGTAGGGTTGGAGCTCGGTGCCGACGATTATGTGGTGAAGCCCTTCGCCCCGCGGGAGTTGCTGGCGCGGGTGCGCGCCCTGTTGCGGCGCGCCAGCGTACAGCAGGCGCAGG
Source organism: Xanthobacter autotrophicus (assembly GCF_030015065.1). GTDB lineage: Bacteria > Pseudomonadota > Alphaproteobacteria > Rhizobiales > Xanthobacteraceae > Xanthobacter > Xanthobacter autotrophicus_D. Next base: position 4,609 of record NZ_JAIVFN010000122.1, read on the forward strand.
CGCCGGTGCGGCGCTATGCCTTCGACCGGTTCCTGGTGGATCTCGATGCACGCCAGTTGTTCGCCGAGGACGAGCAGCTGGTGCCGCTCACCAGCACCGAGTTCGATCTGCTCTCCAGCTTCGTGCTGCGTCCACGCCGGGTGCTCTCGCGCGATCAGATCCTCGATTGGGTGCACGGGCGCACCGCCGACCCGTTCGACCGTTCCGTGGACATCCTGGTGTCGCGGCTGCGCAAGAAGCTCGATGGGCTGAGCCCCGGCTGCAATCTCATCAGCACCGTGCGCAACGGCGGCTATCTCATGACGGCGCAGGTAAAGCAGGTGTCCTGGTGGACGCCTCCTGACGGAGAAATGCCAATGGGCCTTGGCCTCACTGCGCGGGTTCTGTCCATCGCCGGCACCTTTCTGCTGGTGCTGTGGATCGGCTTCATCGTCGTCTTCTACCGGGCCCGCGGGCTCTCCCCCACCTCCAGCGGGCCTCCGCCGGAGCGCCTTGTCGCCATCGCCGACCTTCTCGCCTCCCTGCCTTCGCCGGCGCGCGCGGCGGCGCTGCCGGCCCTGCGCTCGCCATTGCTGGAGGTGGACCTGGTGCTGGCGGCTGAAGTTCCATCGGCGGCATCCAGCACGACGTGCGCAGCTTTACCACGAGGCTCCGGCTGCGCATTGAGCAATTGCCGGATCCGGTGGAGCGCGAGCGGGCAGAAGCCGACATCCGCGACATGATCGAGCTGCTCGACAACGCTTTACTCACGGCGCGCGCTGGCGTCGGCTCGCTGGACGAGGAGATGCTGGACCTCGCCTTGCTGGTGCGCGCGGAGGCTGCGGACCTGAGGGGGCCGCCGGCCAACCGGTGACGCTCGATACGGTGGCCGAAGGGCCCGTGTGGGTATTGGCGGACCGGCTGGCGCTGCGCCGGGTCATCGGCAACATCATCGACAATGCCATCAAATATGGCCAGCGTGCCCGAGTGACGCTGACCGTGATCGGGGATCAGGTGCGTCTCGTGGTGCGTGATGACGGACCCGGATTTCCGCCGCCGATGCGGGACTTGCTGATGGAGCCGTTCATGCGGGCCGAGCCCTCGCGGGCGCGGCACCATTGAGCTCGGCGAGGGGCAGGGCGGACAGGTGCTCATCACCCTGGCCCTGTTCCGCCTGGGTTGAGGCGACCTATTGCGGCCGGAGCTTGGCGACGGTCGCCCGCGCCAGTTCTTGCGCGCCCGCCTTGAGGCCAGCACGCGCCGCATCCAGGGGATCAAGCGTGGCGCCGATGTCGAGGGCGTTGGGATACTGCTTCGTCACATAGGCCCACAGGATCCGCCCCGAGCCGGGCTCGCGGAACTCCACCGCATAGATCACCATCCCGGAGAAGCGTCCCTCGCCGTCAGTGGCTGCGGTGAGGCCGCTCATGGCGAAGCCCACGGGCGTGAGGCGGCTCGCGGTGGCGAGCACCGGCACGCTGGCCTGGGCGCCCGTCAGCATGATGCTGAGGTCCACCGCGTCGGCTGCGGGCCCGGCGGCAAGGATGCCATGGCCCGCAAGAGCCGAGCGGAACGTGTGCTCCGATGTGGCGGCGAGTTGTGCGCGCTCGGCGGCAGTGAGGGTGCCGAACTGCTGATCGGCGCCGCTATAGATCCGCACCGGCAGAAGATGCACCGCGCGATAGCGGGCGAGGGCGTTCGCCGTTTCATAGCTGTAAGGCGTGCGCCGGCCCGTTCCCGGCGTGCTGGCGGCCAGATAGGGCGCGGAGGCGAGATCCTGGTAGTGATTGGGCGCCGGCGAATTGGCGCAGCCAGCGAGCGCCAGCGCCACGAGGCCAAAGGGGAGCGCGCGCAGCGGCGCCGAGATCAGGACGCAGGAGGAGGGACCAGTCATGGAGCAGCCTGCCGGGATGCCGGGGAAGGTCGGCCCACGGCAGCTACGGAGGCGGGGCCAGCGGAAGCGGTCCTTTTAGCGGTCTGCCGTATCCCGGGAATGTCCGGACGGTTTCAATTTGTAGCCCTGGGCTGCGCATCGATATCGCAGGACTGCAACAAATTCCTACAAACCGGAGATGCCGCTGCAAATCCACCGCCGCAGGATGAGCCCATTCCATGCACGGAGCTCATCATGTCGGTCAGAACTCTCGCCGTGGCTCTGTTCGGCGCCACCATGGCAACCGCAACGCCCATCGCCGCCTCCGCGCAGGAGGCAACGCTGGCGCGCGCACCCGCACCGCCCGCCGCCGTCCAGCCCGAAGGAGCCTATGTGGAGGAGTGCGCTCCGCCGCCGGCGATGCTCGCCGATCGCCTGGAGATGATCCGCCGGAACTATACGGGCATCCGGCTGCGGCTGGTGCTGGCAGCGCTCCTGTCGGCCCAGGAGACGGCCATCGGCATCACGGCCGAGCAGCAGGAGGCCTGGCGCAGCTACACCAACGCCCTGCTGGCGCTGGTGCCGGAGCGCGAGCGGGTGCTCGCCCTCCTCGGCGCCGCCGATGGCAAGGACGACCTCAGGGGTCCCGAGGCGTTCGGGCGGGCTGAGGCGGTCGCAGATACGCTGATCGCCTACGCCACCAAGGCGCAGGCCCTCAAGGCGGCGGTCGCGAACCTGCGCGACAGGCTCTCGGCGCAGCAGTTGGAGGCGGCGCGCATTCCCCGGCTGCAGCCCGGCATCATCGGCAGGGAGCCGTTCTGAGCCTCGTTGCTTCCGGACCGCCCACGCGCTGTGCCCGGCGCCGTGGGCGGGCTTCCATTTTAACTGACGGGGTTTCCTCGCGCGCTGGCGGCCACATCGCCCGAAGCCGCGCAGAAGCGCATCCGGCGATGATCCGTGCGCGCGCCCTCAAACCTTGGTCCGGAAGGGCGTGAAATCGGTGCCGACATCGAACACGTCGATGCCCTCCCGGCGCTTCATGAAGCCGACGATCCTGTAGGTCACCGGCGTCAGGAGCACCTCCCAGCCCACTTTCATCAGGTAGTTGGAGATCATCACCATCACCACCAGGTGCGTCTCCCACACCCCGAGGAAAGCGAGAGGATAGAAGATGAGGCTGTCCACCGCCTGCCCCACCACCGTCGAGCCGATGGTGCGCGTCCACAGGTGACGGCCACCGGTCACGAGCTTCATCCATGCCATCACATAGGCGTTGGCGAACTCGCCGCACCAGAAGGCGAGGATGGAAGCGGCGAAGATGCGCGGCGTCTGGCCGAACACGGTCGCCAGCGCCTCCTGCGCCGGCCAGCCGGGAGCGGGCGGCATCGCCACCACCGCCGCCGCCATGGCCGCCGCATAGACCGAGGCGAAGAAGCCCACCCACACCACGCGCCGCGCGCGGGCATAGCCGTAGACCTCGGTCAGCACGTCGCCGAGCACATAGGACAGCGGGAAGAACAGCACCGCCGAGCCGAAGATGACCGGCCCGATCCACGGCACCTCCACCACCGAGACCTTGGCGGCGCCGATCAGGTTGGAGCAGATGAGGATGACCGAAAAGGCCACCATGCAATAATCGTAATAGCGCAGGCGCCGCCCTTCGAGGGCGCGCGCCTCCACGGCGCGGATGCCGGCGGGCTCGTTCACGCCTTCCACACCGAAAATGGCTTTATCCAACTGGGGTTTCACGGGGCAGCCTCGAAAATGGTCGGGCCGGCCGCCGCCCGGCTCCTGCGAGCCCCGGCGCGTCCGGCCCCATGCTGCACCGCATTAGAACGCAGAACCGGCACGGCGCCTAGCTTTCCCAATGTCAGAGGCTTCCGCCGTCAGCCGCGCTGGAAGAAGGCCACCAGCTCCACATGGGGCGAATAGCGGAACTGGTCCACGGGCGTCACCTCGACCAGGCGGAAGCCACCGGCGATCAGCAGCCGGGCGTCGCGCGCGAAGGTGGCGGCATTGCAGGAGACATAGACGAGGCGGGCGAGCTTCGCCTGCGCCAGCTCACGCGCCTGCGCTTCCGCACCCTGTCGGGGCGGATCAATGACCACCGTATCGAAAGCGGCGAGCTCGGCCGCCATGAGCGGGCGGCGGAACAGGTCCCGCGCCTCCCCCTCCACCGCCTTCAGGCCCGGCGTGGCGCGCGACGCCTTCATGAGCGCGGCGAGGGCGCCGGCATGGCTCTCGGCGGCGAAGACGCGGGCGGTCTCGGCGAGGCGCAGGGCGAAGGTGCCGGCGCCGGCGAAGAGGTCGGCCACCCTGCGGGCGCCGGCGCTCGCGGCAAGGACCGCATCCGCCAGCACGTGCTCGCCCTCGGCGGTGGCCTGGAGGAAGGCGGCAGGAGGCAACTCCACCTTCGCCCGGCCCATGGACAGGATCGGCGCGGTGCGCTGGAGCACGAGTTCCCCATGCCGCGTGAGACGGGCGAGGCCGAAGCGCTCGGCGATGGCTGCCACGTCCACGAGCAAGGCCGGCGGCAGCGGCCCGGAGCCGCGCACATCCATGTCCAGCCCGGTGTCGGTGGCCACCACCTGCAGGTCCAGCGGCTTCTTCAGCGGCGCCAGCGCGGCCGCCACCGCCCGCGCGGCCGGCAAGGCGGCGTCGAGGCTGGGCGCCAGCACCGGGCAGGCATCGAGCGCCACCATGGCGTGGGAGCGCCGCTCGGCAAATCCCACCACCGTGCGCGCGCCATATTGCCGGGCGTGGAAGATGACACGCCGCCGCCCGGCGCCATGGGCATCCACCACGGGGTGAACCTGCGCCTCGATACCCTCACGCGCCAACGCCTCCGCCACAAGCGTGCGCTTCCACGCGAAATAGGGCTCGAGCTGCCAGTGCTGGAGCAGGCAGCCACCGCACGTTCCGAAATGACTGCAGAAGGGCTCCACCCGCTCCGGGCTCGGGGTGAGGACGGCGTCGAGCGCCAGACGGTCCTTGTCGATGCGCCCGCGCACGGTTTCGCCGGGCAGCGTATAGGGCGCGAACAGGGCGCCGTGCGGCCCCTGCGCAAGGCCATCGCCCTGCGCGCCCATGCGGGCGATGAGAAATTCGGTCACGGCCTGCCCGCCCCCACCAGAAACTCGCGATTGCCGTCGCCGCCCTCGATGGGAGACGGGATGCGTCCGAGAAGACGCCAGCCCAGCACGCCGATCTCACCTGCCACGCGGGCGCAGACGGCCTCGTGGACGGCAGCGTCGCGCACCACGCCCTTGCGAACGGCGGCCCGGCCGGCCTCGAACTGCGGCTTCACGAGGGCCACCAGCGCGGCTTTCGGCCCCGCGAAGGCAAGCGCCGCCGGCAGGACCAGAGCCAGCGAGATGAAGCTGACATCCACCACCACGAGATCGACGGGTTCAGGAATCGCGGCGCGGCCGAGGGCACGGATGTCGGTGCCCTCCATCAGCCGCACCTCAGGGCGAACGGCGAGGCGGGGATGGAACTGATCGCGCCCCACATCCACCGCATAAACGCGCCGCGCGCCCCGGCGCAGCAGCACCTCGGTGAAGCCGCCGGTGGAGGCGCCCACGTCCAGCGCCACCATGCCGGCAGGAGCGATGCCGAAGGCATCCAGCCCGGCCGTGAGCTTCAGCGCGCCGCGGGACACGAAATCGTGAACATCCGCAGCCTCGATCCGCGCATCGGCCTCCACCTCGGTGGAGGGCTTCGCAACCACCACGCCATCCACCCGCACCAGCCCTGCCGCCAGCGCCGCCTGCGCGCGGGCGCGGCTTTCGAACAGGCCGCGCTCCACCAGCAGGCGGTCGATGCGCACCCGCCGCGGCGCGCCGGAGGCCGTCTCCGGCAGGGTGGAGTGTTGGGGATCAGACTGCGTTTTCACCATTTTTGCCGTAGGGCGCCTGTGCCCGAGGTCGCGGGCCGCCGGGGGCCGTGATATGCGATGGCTCAGGGCGACGCAAACACCTGTCTTCTCGGGAGCCATTGGCGATCGGCGGCCGCGCGGCCGTGGGTTCAGCGCGGATGGGACGGGCTTCGGGTCCGTTCCGACCGAATGGATGCTCGGGGCGGGGCTGCTGTCTCAAGGGCGAGGACCTCTGATCCATGGGCGCATGGCTTGTTTCGCGGGTGGCGGTGGCGACGGCGCTGGCGGTGGCGCTCGCGTCCTCGATGGCGATACCGGCGACGGCGGCGCCGAAGGACAAGGCCAGGTCCGAAGCCAGAAAACCGGAAACCAGGAAACCGGAAGCCAAACCCGATCCGCGTGTGTGGATGCTCGCCAAGGCCGACGACACCTTCGTCCTGCGCTACGGCATGCCACGGGCTCCCGATCCGGTCTTTGCCATGGCCTGCCAGCCGGGGGCGCAGCTCATCCTGTTCACGGCCGAGGCCGCTTCCGGCAAGGTCAAGGCCGGTGACGGCGTGGCGCTGACGCTGGTGGCCGGCAAACGGCGGCTGGAGCTTGCAGCCTCCGCGTTCCGCGCCGCAACCGAGGGGCGGGTGGTGGTGGAAGCCGCGGTCTCGCTGGATGGCCGGGTGCTCGACCTGCTGGGCGAAGGCGACACGCTGGTCGTGCGGATGCCCGGCGCCAGCGACAGCTATCCCCTCGCCGGCGCCAAGGCCAAGCTGGGCGACTTCCGCAAGGCGTGCCTTACCGGCCGGTAGCTGAATACGTCGCAGCCTCGCGCCCGGCGGGCTCCCCGGCCTGTTCGGGGCGCATGGCTGATCCGGGAACATCTTGTTCTGCAACGGCCTGAAGGCACCGATTCACCGAACCGGAAGGTTCCGCATGCCCCGTCGACATGGCACCGCGCGACCATCTTCCTCTTTGCCGCGTAGTGGGTATGATCCGCGCCGCAACGAGGACCCCTGTCATGTTTCGTCCCGCTCTCGCAGTCGCAACTCTGCTCGCCTTCGCCGCGCCCGCCGCCGCGCAGCAGAAGATGACCTGGCACACGCAGGAGTCCGATGACAGCGCCGCCCTTGTCTTCGGCGTGCCGGAGACGGACGAGGTGGCCATTTTCTTCCTGTGCAAGCCCGGCACGCCGGGCCTCACGGTGCAGTCCATGATCGGCTCGAAGGGCCTGGAGAAGGACGCCGACACCCGCCTCATCCTCACCGCCGGCGGCACCAAGAAGAGCTTCGCCGGCAAGGGCATCGCCAATGAGGAAAGCGGCGCCGTGGATGTCGAGGCCACCGGCCAGATGGCCGACCTCAAGGCCCTCGCCAAGACCGGCGGCACCATGACCATCGAGGTCAAGGGCGCCAAGCGCAGCGTGTCCCTGTCCGGCATGGCCGCGGCGGCCACCAAGTTCGAGGCCGCCTGCAGCAAGCCCAAGAGCTGAGACAGGATCTGAGGGCCGCGCGGCCGGCCCTCAGGCCGCCGCCGAAAGCCCTCCGGCCTGCTCGATGAAGCGGGCCACCACATCCACGCCGGCGCCGTTGCGGATCGAGGCGAATACGTAAGGCCGCCCGGCCCGCATGCGGATGGTGTCCGCCTCCATGATGGCGAGGTCGGCGCCGACCATGGGCGCGAGGTCGGTCTTGTTCACCACCAGCAGGTCGGAGCGGGTGATGCCCGGCCCGCCCTTGCGCGGGATCTTTTCCCCGCCCGCCACGTCGATGACGTAGATGGTGATGTCGGCAAGCTCCGGCGAGAAGGTGGCGGCAAGGTTGTCGCCGCCCGATTCGATCAGCACCAGGTCGAGGTCCGGAAAGCGGGCGCTCATGTCCGCCACGGCGCGCAGGTTGATGGAGGCATCCTCGCGGATGGCCGTGTGCGGGCAGCCGCCGGTCTCCACCCCCAGGATGCGCTCAGGCTCCAGCGCGCCGGCGACGGTGAGGAGGCGCGCGTCCTCCTTGGTGTAGATGTCGTTGGTGATGGCGCAGATATCGTAGCGCTGCCGGAACGTCTTGCAGAGCGCTTCCATGAGCGCCGTCTTGCCCGAGCCCACCGGGCCGCCGATACCGACACGCAGGGGCGCGCGCTTGAGGGATTCGCCGGAACTCATGAGCGGAACAGCCTCGTATATTGGGTTTCGTGGCGAAAGCTGCCGAGATCGGCGCGGAAGGTGGCGCTGCCGATGTCGTCGAGCGTGAGGGCGGGTATTTCCAGCGCCAGCGCGTGAACCGTGGGTGCCAGCCGCGCCACCACGCGGGTGCCCGCGGTCTGCCCGATGGGGGCAAGGCGCACAGCGGCTGAAACGAGATTCTGCACCGTCGCCAGCAGGAAGGCCTCGACCGTGGGTCCCAGCGGCAGGCCATGGACGCCGGCGGCAAGCCCCACCGCGACGGGATAGGCCACTTCGCCCACCAGCGCCGCCGCGGCCTTGTCGAGGCCCGGCGCAGGCCAGGACGCGCGCACCGCTTCGAGGAACGAGCGGCCCTGCTGGCAGGTCTCCAGGCGCAACTCGGCGGACGGGGCGAAGGCGACGGCGAGGGTATTCACCTCGGCCAGCGCCCCCTCATCCCCTGCACCGGCAGCGCGGTGGGCGTGGGCGGCGAGGATGGCATCGGTGCGCCCGAATCCCACCGCGAGGAGATCGCCGAGGAAGGCGCCGATGCTCTCCTCATCGCGGATGTCACCGGCCTCCACCGCCCATTCGAGGGTATGGGAATAGGCATACGCGCCCACGGGAAAGGATGGGGTGAGCCACGCGAACAGCGGCAGAAGGCTGGAGGCCGTGCCACTGCCGGCTGCCGGCCCCTCGCCCGCCACGCCCTCGCC
>NZ_JAIVFN010000123.1 GCF_030015065.1 Xanthobacter autotrophicus
AGGGGGAAGTGAGGGGGGTGGCCCTTGCTAACGTTCAGCAGGCCCGCTTTCAGGAGCCCGTTGGAGTGAGCGTTCATTTGCCTGATCGGGTATCGCACCACTTCATTGTAACAAGCGCTGCGTACAGAAGTGGCTCGCTAATCTCCTGATACTCTGGCCGAGAAAGCATGGGTTCAGGCCTAAGTGTCACGCGATGCCACGCCTATCAGGTAAACTGAGGTCGACTCGTAGACGAAGACCGTGCCACCTAGCACTGGCGCGCAATTAATACCGGCGTACAGTTCGTTAACCCATGATCTGTGAGGATAGCAGGTGTTTATTCTCGTCGACACCACTGCAAAGAAAAGGCGAGCTCAGGCTCAGCTAGAGCGGAACCTGAAGTCCGCACTCGATCATCAAGGCTGCTTCAACATCGGCTTTCGCGGCGCCAATTTCGACCACGACGTTTTCGGATTCGGGCCAGGTGAGTTGTGGGCTTCGTTCATGCCGCCGGTGCAGGAAGACTCGACCAAGCGCTTCTGGAACGGCTTCGGCATTTTTCTGCCTGAGCGCGGGACCCAGCACATCACCGTCGAGATTAACATTCCTCTGGAGACCAACCAGGAACGAACTGCCGGTTTCTTCGCCGAGGACCCTCTGACTGGCGCCATCTACCTGATGCATTCCGGCAAGATTGGAGGCGGTCGCAAGGGCATTGGGAAATCGGATTTCCTGTTTTGGGCGAAGCCCCAGTTGGTGAATGTCGCCACGGGCGAAGGCGAGATCCGCAGTGGCCTCGTCATCGGGAATATCGACGATGAGGACCTGGCTGGCCGGATCTGGCGCTTCGTCCAACTGGTCGCAGAGTTCAAGGAGGCTGCCACTTCGGGCAATCTCAACAGCGCCGAATTTCAAACCCAGGTCGCAGACTTCGAGCAATACAGAAAGGAATTCTCCGGCCGCAAGCGTGGCAGACGCAGCGCCGGCGATATCGACTACATCAGCTATCATGGGGACGTCGTGGAGGCCCTGTATCAAGAGCGTTTAGCAGCACTCTGCGGCGGCGAGAAGATCAATAGAACAATTCTAATCGATCTTTTCGTCTCCCAGGGCGACAAGTACATTGAACTCTACGAGGTAAAAACGAGCACCGCACGCCAAATTCTCTACACAGCTATCGGACAACTTATCACACATGGCACCGGTAGCACACCGAAGCGATTCCTTGTGGTCCCGGAAGGGGAGGCCATCCCCAACGATTTGATAGCGGCTCTGGAGGAGAACAGGATCGTGGTCCGGCGGTTCAAGGTGACCGGACGAACGAAGAAGACAGTGTCACTCTTGCCGCCATAGGGGTCCGCTTCCGTGCTGCAACTCAACGCTCGGTGAATGGCGCTCAACGCCCTCCTTACGTGCCAGACGCCGCTGAAACCCCACCCCCACCAAAAACCCCCGGCGCATCGCCTGCGCCGGGGGCCATCCCTCTCAGCCAGGGCATCACCCGCCCCGGCTCCTCACACCCCTCACGCCGCCTGATCGCGGTCCACCGGCCCTGCCTCGCCCGCGAAGGTCAGGTGGCCGTCCGCCAGCCCCACCCTCACCGTCGCCCCGTCGAGGATGTCGCCGCCGAGGATCTTCTCGGCCAGCGGGTCCTGCACCAGCTTCTGGATGGTGCGCTTCAGCGGACGCGCGCCATAGGCCGGGTCGTAGCCCTTCTCGGCCAGGAAGTGCCGGGCCTCCGGCGACAGCTCCAGGACGATCTTGCGATCCTCCAGCAGCTTGCGCAGCCGGCCCATCTGGATGTCGACGATGGTGTCCATCTGCTCCCGCTTGAGGCGGTGGAACATGACGATCTCGTCGATGCGGTTGATGAACTCGGGGCGGAAATGACGCCGCACCGCGCCCATCACCATGTCGTAGGCCTCCTCGTCGGACACCACGGTCTCCCCCTCGTGGCCCGGCACCTTGAAGCCCATGGGCTGGCGGGGGTCGGCCAGGAACTCGGCGCCGAGGTTGGAAGTCATGACGATGAGCACGTTGCGGAAATCCACCGTGCGGCCCTGACCGTCCGTCAGGCGCCCATCGTCGAGCACCTGGAGGAGGACGTTGAAGACGTCCGGATGGGCCTTCTCCACCTCGTCGAACAGCACCACCTGGTAGGGCCGGCGCCGCACCGCCTCGGTCAGCGCCCCGCCCTCGTCATAGCCCACATAGCCGGGAGGCGCACCGATGAGGCGGCTCACGGAGTGCTTCTCCATGTATTCCGACATGTCGATGCGCACCATGGCGGTCTCGTCGTCGAACAGGAATTCGGCCAGCGCCTTGGTCAGCTCGGTCTTGCCGACGCCGGTGGGGCCGAGGAACAGGAACGAGCCGATGGGCCGGTTCGGGTCCTGCAGCCCGGCACGGGCGCGGCGCACGGCGGTGGAGACGGCGGCCACCGCCTCCGACTGCCCCACCACGCGCTTGGCCAGCTCCAGCTCCATGCGCAGCAGCTTCTCGCGCTCGCCCTCCAGCATCTTGTCCACCGGCACGCCGGTCCAGCGGGAGACGACGCCGGCGATGTGGTTGGGCGTCACCGCCTCTTCCACCATGTTGCCGTTGGCGCCGGCCTTCTCGATCTCGGCGAGGCGCTTCTCCAGCTCCGGGATCACCGAATAGGTGAGCTCGCCGGCCTTCTGGTATTCGCCATGCCGCTGCGCCGTGGCGAGGTCCGCGCGGGCCTGGTCGAGCTTGGCCTTGACGGTTGTCGCCTCGGTGAGCTTCTCCTTCTCCGCTTTCCACCTGGAGGTGAGGACGGAGGCCTTCTCCTCAAGGTCCGCCAAATCCTTCTCCAGCCGCGCGAGGCGGTCCCTGGAGGCGGTGTCGGTCTCCTTCTTCAGGGCCTCCTGCTCGATCTTCAGGCGCACGATCTCGCGGTCGAGGCTGTCCAGCTCCTCGGGCTTGGAATCCACCTGCATGCGCAGGCGCGAGGCGGCCTCGTCCACCAGGTCGATGGCCTTGTCGGGCAGGAAGCGGTCGGTGATGTAGCGATTGGAGAGCACCGCCGCCGACACCAGCGCCGAATCGGTGATGCGCACGCCGTGGTGCAGCTCGTACTTCTCCTTCAGGCCGCGCAGGATGGAGACCGTATCCTCCACCGTGGGCTCGGAGACGAAGACGGGCTGGAAGCGCCGGGCAAGGGCCGCGTCCTTCTCCACGTGCTTGCGATACTCGTCGAGGGTGGTGGCGCCGACGCAGTGCAGCTCGCCGCGGGCGAGCGCGGGCTTCAGCAGGTTGGAGGCATCCATGGCGCCGTCGGTCTTGCCGGCGCCCACCAGGGTGTGCATCTCGTCGATGAACAGGATGATGCCGCCTTCCGCGCTCTCCACCTCGGAGAGCACGCTCTTCAGCCGCTCCTCGAACTCGCCGCGATATTTCGCGCCGGCGATGAGGGAGCCCATGTCGAGGGCGAGCAGGCTCTTGTTCTTCAGGCTCTCGGGAACGTCGCCGTCCACGATGCGGCGGGCGAGGCCCTCCACGATGGCGGTCTTGCCGACGCCCGGCTCGCCGATGAGCACGGGATTGTTCTTGGTGCGGCGCGCCAGCACCTGGATGGTGCGGCGGATCTCCTCGTCGCGGCCGATGACCGGGTCGAGCTTGCCATCCCGCACGGCCTGGGTGAGGTCGCGGGCATATTTCTTCAGGGCGTCATAGGCGTTCTCGGCGGTGGCGCTGTCGGCGGTGCGGCCCTTGCGCAGGGCCTCGATGGCCGCGTTCAGGGTCTGCGGCGTGACGCCGGCCTTGGTGAGGATCTTGCCCGCCTCGGCATCCTTCTCGATGACGAGGGCCAGCAGCATGCGCTCAACGGTGACATAGCCGTCGCCCGCCTTCTTCGCCGCCTGCTCGGCAGTCTCGAACACCCGCGCCAGCGCGGAGCTCACATAGACCTGGCCGGAGCCGCCCTCCACTTTCGGCAGCTTCTTCAGCGCCGCTTCCACCTCGGCGCGCACCAGCGTGGGATTGCCGCCCGCACGCTGGATCAGCCCCGAGCACAAACCTTCCGGGTCATCCATCAGCACCTTGAGCAGGTGCTCCGGCGTGAACTGCTGGTTGCCCTCCCGAACCGCCAGCGACTGGGCCGACTGGACGAAGCCGCGCGCGCGCTCGGTATAGATCTCAAAATTCATGTCTCTCCTCCTTCTCGCGCCCGGTACCTTCTCAGGAAGCATAAGGGGCGCGGCGGGACACGGTCCCGGCATCCCCGGCTACCGCTGTACAGGTGGAACGAACCTGTGCCGTGCCTCATGTGGGTGTGGTCCGGCGGCAACGGAAGAGGGCGGAGGCCGATTTCGCGCGGATCTTGCGCGTGCAAGGCCCGGCCCCCTTTCGTCCCGCCGGCAGCATGTACCGATCCGCACCCGCCGCCTTGATCCAGGCGAAATTCGCTGGTGCTCCAGTGTGACATCTGCCGCTGCGACCGGTACGGCCCTGGAACCCTCCCCCAAGCGGGAGAGGGTTCCAGGGTGCACCTCGTCGAAGCAGCAGATTTTCCAACTAAGACACCGCCGAAACGCCCTTGGCCTTGACGCTCGACGCCCGCCATGGGAGGGGCGGCCCTGAACCGGAGAGATCGCCATGCCCGCGCCCGTGCCCCCCGCGCCCGTCTCGCCGGCATCCCCGGCCTGCGCCCTTGCCGATCTGCCCGCCGCCACCATCACCGCCCTCTACCGCCACCCGGTGAAGGGCCTGTCGCCGGAAGCCCTCGACGCGGTGACGCTGGAGGCCGGCGCCTTCTTCCCGAACGATCGGCTCTATGCGGTGGAGAACGGACCGAGCGGCTTCGACCCCCGCGATCCCCAATACCGGCCCAAGACCGCCTACATCATGCTGATGCGCCATGCGCGCCTTGCCGGCCTCGCCTCCCGCTACGACCCGGAAACGGCGACGCTCACGCTCCACCTCGACGGCCACGAGGCGGTCAGCGCCGACCTCTCGACGGCCGATGGCCGGGCGGAGGTGGAGGCCTTCCTCACCTTCCATATGGGCGAGGAGGCGCGCGGCCCCCTGAAGCTGCTCACTGCGCCGCAGGGCTTTCGCTTCACCGATTCCTTGCGCTCGGGCTTCCTGTCCTTGCTCAACCTCGACAGCGTGCACGACCTGGAAGCCCGCATGGGCGCCGGGCTCGATCCCCGGCGCTTCCGCATGAACCTGCATCTGGAGGGCTGGCCCGCCGGCACCGAGTTGGAGCTTGCGGGGCGGCACCTGAAGGTGGGAGAGGCCGAAATCGCCGTGCTCAAGCGCACCGAGCGCTGCGCCGCCGTGAACGTGAACCCCGTGACCGCCGCGCGCGACCTCAACGTGGTGAAAGGGCTGGTCGGCGCCTATGGTCACGCGGACTGCGGCATCTATGCCAAGGTGGTGCGCTCCGGACGGGTGGCGGTGGGCGACGAGGTCGCCCTCGCCTGAACCCTCCCGCACCGCAAGCGACAACGAGATGAGGAGAACGCCATGCCCCTGCCGCCCCGGATCCGCCTCGTCCCGGCTGTGTTCGCCGCGACTTTCCTCGCCCTCGTTCCCGCCTTGGCCCCGGCCGGGGCGGCGAGCTTCGACTGCGCCGGGGCCCGTGCCGCGGACGAGAAGGCGGTCTGCGACAGCTGCGACCTCGCCCAGCTCGATGTGAAGATGGCGACCCTCTACGGCGTCCTGACGAAACTCGTGGCCATGGGCCAGCGCGGCATGATCCAGGATGCCCAGCGCGCCTGGCTGGCGCAGCGCTCCACCTGCGGCGGCGACACGGGCTGTCTTTCCGGAGCCTACCGGACCCGGATCGGCCAGCTGGAAGCGGCGCTGGGCGAGATCTATTCCCGCGGCCCCTTCTGAGGCATGCTGCGGCGACCCGAGCGGGTCCGGCGACCCGCTGATCAAAGCGTGTCGCGTTCCATGACCCTTGCTTCCCCGCCTCCCTTTCCCGGCGCCTCCGTCATGTCCTTCGACGCGGTGGACACCTGGGTGTTCGACCTCGACAACACCCTCTACCCCGCCCACCACGATCTGTGGTTCCAGATCGACGCCCGCATGAAGGGCTACATCTCGGACCTGCTGGGCATTCCGCCGGAGGACGCCTTCCGCATCCAGAAGGACTATTACCGCCGCTACGGCACCTCCCTGCGCGGCCTGATGATCGAGCACGGGGTGGAGCCGGACGCCTTCCTCGCCCATGTGCACGACGTGGACCTGTCGGGGCTGGATGCCGCGCCGCGCCTCGCCGCCGCCATCGAGGCGCTGCCGGGGGCGAAGATCGTCTACACCAACGGCTCCGAGCGCCACGCCCGCAACGTGCTGGAAAAGCTGGGCATGGACGCGCATTTCGCCGCCGTGCACGACATCGTGGCAGCCGAGTTCCACCCCAAGCCCACCGAGGAGGCCTATCTGCGCTTCCTCAGGACCCACGGCGTGGACCCGAAACGCGCCGCCATGTTCGAGGACCTCGCCCGCAACCTGGAGGTGCCGCACCGCCTCGGCATGGTCACCGTCCTCGTGATCCCGCCGGGCGAGACCATCGCCGCCCGCGAAAGCTGGGAGTTCGAGGGCCGCGAGGATGCCTATGTGGACCACATTACCGAAGACCTCGCCGGCTTCCTCGAAACCGTGGCGCGGGAAGCCCCGCCGCCGGTGACGGAGCAGGACTGAGGCGAAACCGGCCTTGACCGAGGGCCCCCGTACCCCGGATCGGCGACAGCGCAGCTGAAGCGCCGATCCGGGGTCCAGAGCAAAACTGCTGCGCAGCAGGCAAAGCTGAGCGCCCGCCCCATAAGGCGCCTTCGGCGCCTCTTGCGCTGGCTCCCGACTCTCCTTCCACTGCGCTACGCTGCGTTGCAGTCGGCCGGGACACGGGGCCGGGACAGTCAGGGGGAAGCCATGACCGCGACCACCACCATCCGCACCCTCGATCCCGCCGAAGTGGAGACGGTGGTGGACTGGGCCGCGCGGGAAGGCTGGAACCCGGGCCTTGCCGATGCCGCCGCCTTCCTCGCGCAGGACAAGGGCGCCTTCCGCGGCCTGTTCCGCGACGGCGCGCTGGCCTCGGTCATTTCCGCCACGGCCTATGCGGGCGGCTTCACCTTCGTCGGCTTCTACATCTGTCGGCCGGACCTGCGGGGCCAGGGGCTCGGGCTAGCCCTGTGGCAAGAGACCTTCGCGGGGCTTCAGGGCACGGTCGGGCTCGACGGGGTGCTGGCGCAGCAGGACAATTACGCCCGCTCCGGCTTCGGCCTCGCCCATCGCAACATCCGCTATGGCGGGACGGCGCCGGCCGGCGCACCCGATCTCCGCGTGGTGGACATCGCCCCGGCTTATCTCGCCGGCGTGGCGGCGCTGGATACCGCCTGCTTCGGCTTTGCCCGCCCCGATTTTCTCAAAGCCTGGCTCGCCCCGCCCTTCGGCCGTGCCTGCGCCTTCCTCGTGGACGGCGCGGTGAGGGGATATGGCGTCATCCGCCGCTGCCGGGAAGGCCACAAGGTCGGCCCCCTATTCGCCGACGATGCGAAGGGCGCCGCCGCCCTCTTCGGCACGCTGGTCGCCACCGCGCAGGGCGGTCCGGTCTTCCTCGACGTGCCCGAGCCCCATGCCGCCGCCCGCGCCCTCGCCGAGGGGGCGGGGCTCACCCCCGTGTTCGAGACCGCGCGCATGTATCGCGGCCCGGCCCCGGACCTGCCGCTCGGGTGGATTTTTGGCATCACCACCTTCGAATTGGGCTGATCCGCCTTGAGAGCGCCGCGACACCCCGTTAGCTGCGACGCAGCAACGGCGGAGGGACGCGTGGCTTACGGTCTGATCGGGGGAGCAGGTGTGGGATTTGTGCTGGGCGGGCCGCTCGGCGCCTTGCTGGGCGGGCTTGCGGGACATGCCCTTGACCGGCTGCTGCTCACGCCCGCGGAAAAGCCCGCCGCCTTCTCGGTGGCGCTCATCGCCCTCTCCGCCAAGATGGCCAAGGCCGACGGCGTGGTGGTGCCGGCGGAGGTGGAAGCCTTCCGCGAGGTATTCGACATCCCGCCCGAGGATCTGGACGCGGTGGCCCGCCTCTTCAACCTCGCCAAGCAGGACACCGCCGGCTTCCAATCCTACGCCCGGCAGGTGGCGCAGATGTTCGCCGACGCCCCGGACACCCGCGAGGACCTGCTCGACGCCCTGTTCCACGTGGCGAAGGCCGACCATGCCCTGCACGAGAAGGAACTGGCATTCCTGGAGGAGGTGGGCCGCATCCTCGGCTTCGCCGGCCCCGCTTATGCCCGCATCGAGGCCCGGCATGTGCGCCGGCCGGGCGACCCCTATGCCGTCCTCGACCTCGACCCCGGCGCCTCGGACGAGGAGGTGAAGGCGCGCTGGCGGGCGCTGGTGGCGAGCCATCATCCCGACAAGCTCGCCGGGCGCGGCCTGCCGCCCGCCGCCATCAAGCTGGCCAACGACCGGGTTGCGGCGCTCAATGCCGCCTACGCCGTCATCACCCGGCAGCGGAGGCTGGCATGACCGCGCCGGACACCGCCACGCCGGGGTTTCTCGACGCCCCCGACAGCCCGTGGGTGG
Source organism: Xanthobacter autotrophicus (assembly GCF_030015065.1). Lineage (GTDB taxonomy): Bacteria > Pseudomonadota > Alphaproteobacteria > Rhizobiales > Xanthobacteraceae > Xanthobacter > Xanthobacter autotrophicus_D. The sequence continues at coordinate 8,545 of NZ_JAIVFN010000123.1, forward strand.
ACGCCCTCCTGCCCTCGCCCAATTTCGGGCCGCGCAAGGCCAAGGTGGACATGCTGGTGCTGCACTATACCGGCATGGCGAGCGCGGAGGCCGCCATCGAACTGCTGCGCGCCCCCGGCTCCGAGGTGTCCTGCCACTATGTGGTGCGCGAGGACGGCAGCGTGGTGCAGATGGTGGCCGAGGCGGCGCGGGCCTGGCATGCGGGCCGCTCCTGCTGGGAGGGCATCAGCGACACCAATTCCCGCTCCATCGGCATCGAGATCGTCAATGGCGGGCACGATTTCGGCTTGCCCGACTTTCCCGCCGCGCAGATCGCGGCGGTGATCGCCCTTTGCGCCGACATCGTCGCCCGCCACGGCATCCGCGCCGACCGGGTGCTCGCCCATTCGGACGTGGCCCCCGCCCGCAAGCGCGACCCGGGGGAGAACTTCCCATGGGCGGCGCTGCATGCCGCCGGCATCGGCCATCTGGTGGCGCCGTCGCAGGCCGAGGGCGGGCGTTTCCTGATGCTGGGCGATGCCGGGGCGCCGGTGGCGGCGCTCAAGGCCATGCTCGCGCTCTACGGCTACGACATCGAGCTGACCGACGCCTACGACGCCGCTACCGCCGAGGTGGTGGCCGCGTTCCAGCGCCATTTCCGCCCGGCCAAGGTGGACGGGGTGGCGGACGCCGCCACCATCCTCACCCTGCGTGACCTGATCGCCACCCGGCCGGGGGACGTGCCGGAGGTGGCCTGAGCCGCGCCTGAGCGTCAGGCGATGCCGGTCAGCAGCAGATCGTGGATGTGCAGCACGCCCACGGGCGCCCGGCCCTCCACCACCAGCAGCGCGGTGATCTTGCGGCTGTTGAGGATGTTGAGGGCCTCGGAGGCGAGCTGGTCCGGCCGCACCGTCCTGGGCGCGGGGGTCATGATCTCCTCCACCTTGCGGGCAGTCAGGTCGTTGGCCATGTGGCGACGCAGGTCGCCGTCGGTGACGATGCCCGAGAGCGCGCCGTCCGCAGCCACCACGCCGACGCAGCCGAGGCCCTTGGCGCTCATCTCCACCAGCGCCGCGCCCATGAGGGTGCCGGCCGGCACCACCGGCACCGCATCGCCCTGGCGCATCACGTCGCGCACGAATTTCAGGCTCGCGCCCAGCTTGCCGCCGGGGTGGAACTGGCGGAAATCGAGGGCGGTAAAGCCCCGGCTCTGCAGCAGGGCCACCGCCAGCGCGTCGCCCAGCGCCAGCTGCATGAGCGTGGAGGTGGTGGGCGCGAGCCCGTGGGGGCAGGCCTCCTGCGCCACCGGCAGGTTCAGCACCACGCTGGCGCTGGAGGCGAGCGCGCTGTCGGCGTTGGAGGTAAAGGCGATCAGCGGCACGTCGAAGCGGCGCGAATAATCCACGATATCATGCAGCTCCACCGTCTCGCCCGACCAGGAGAGCGCCACGATCACGTCGTCGGTGGTGATCATGCCGAGGTCGCCGTGGCTGGCCTCGGCCGGGTGGACGTAATGGGCCGGCGTGCCGGTGGAGGCGAGCGTCGCGGCGATCTTGCGCGCCACATGCCCGCTCTTGCCCATGCCGGTGACGATCACGCGGCCGCGGGAATTCTGGATGGTGGCCACGGCCACGTCGAAGGCCGCGCCGAGCGGGCCGGCCATGGCCGTGGCCAGGGCCGCGAGGCCCGCCTTTTCGGCATCAAGGGTCGCAAGCGCGGAGACAACCGCGGCGGGATGCACATGGGGCCCGTCGTCGGCCGGAACTTTATTTGCCGGAGAACGCTTCATGGCGACTGGATAGCACCGTTCGCCCGCAAAGGGGAGAGACGGCCCGCCACTGGCCGGGCGACCCGGTTGAAGGAGAGAGCCGGAAAAGCTCCCTCTCCCGCCCGACCTCGGCTGTTGCCGCGTTCGGATGTGAGGTTCCGAAGCCGGAAACATCCGGCTTCGGGTCGGGGAAGGCTGGGGAGGGGGCAAGCGCGAAGGAGCGACAGGCGCCCGAAGGAACGAACCGGGAAACGCCGACGAAAACCGATTCGGTCATGCTGCGTTCCCGCTGCGTGCGGGCCTTGGAGCGGCGTGTGTTCCGGAATGGGACGCGACCTTATCTTGCGTCGCCCGTCTCCATGCGCCCCTCCCGCCCCCGATTCCGATCGACGCGGATTTGCTCTAGGCTTGCGCCGTTCGATCCAGCGAAAGCGCGCCGGCCGCATGTGGTCCCGCCTCTATTGGCTCGCCGTGGGCGGCCCCCTCGCCGCCGGCCTTCTCGTCATGGGCGCCGATCCCGGCCCGCTGGCGGACGCGCGCAATGGCCTGTTCGACCTCTACCAGCGCGCCGCCCCCCGCGCCTACGATCCCGACCTGCCGGTGCGCGTGGTGGACGTGGACGAGGCGTCGCTTGCCCGCATCGGCCAGTGGCCGTGGCCGCGCGCCACCGTGGCCCGGCTGGTGGACAGGCTGACCGCCGCCGGCGCCGCCGCCATCGGCTTCGACATGGTGTTCTCCGAGCCGGACCGGCTGGACCCCGCCGCCGTGGTGGGCCTGTTGCCCGAGGATGTCCGCGCGCCGGTCCAGACCGCGCTGGCCGGGCGCCAGAGCAACGACGAGATCCTTGCCCGCGCCCTCGGCGAAAGCCCCTCCGTGCTCGGCGCGGTGCTCACGGGGGCGCGGACCGGCGCCGCCTATCCCGCGAAGTGGGGCATCGCCGCCGCCGGTGATGATCCCCTCGCCTTCGTGCCGCGCTTCGCCGGCGCGGTGGCGCCCCTGCCGGGCCTCGCGGCGGCGGCGAAGGGCATCGGCGCGCTGAACTGGCTGCCCGACCGCGACCAGGTGGTGCGCCGCGTGCCCCTGCTGCTCGCCCTCGACGGCAGGCTGGTGCCCGGCCTCGGCGCCGAGGCGCTCCGGGTGGCGCAGGGGGCGACCACCTATGTGGTGCGCGCCTCCAACGCCAGCGGCGATGAGGGCTTCGGCACCAAGTCCGGCATTACCGCGGTGAAGATCGGCGCCCTCGACGTACCCACCGATGCACAGGGGGAGGTGCGGGTGCGCTTTACCCCCACCGATCCGCGCCGCTTCCTCTCCGCCGCCGCGGTGCTCGACGGCACCGTTCCAAGGGAGGAACTGGAGGGCCGCATCGTTCTCGTAGGCACCAGCGCCGCCGGCCTCATGGACACAAGGGCGACCCCCATCGACGCGGCGGTGGCGGGGGTAGAGATCCAGGCCCAGCTCATCGAGCACATGGTGACCGGCGCCAACCTGGTTCGGCCGGACTGGGCGCGCGGCGCGGAAATGGTGCTCACGGCGGTGCTGGGCCTGCTGCTGGCCCTGGTGCTGCCCCGCGTCCCGGCGCTGGCGGCGGGCGTCGCCGGAGCGCTGGTGGTGGCGGCGCTGGCCGTCGGGGCGTGGCTCGCCTTCACAAGGCTCGACCTGCTGCTCGATCCCATGGGGCCGGGCTGGGCGGTGCTCGGCGTCTATCTCATGGGGGTGCTGGCGCTCTATCGCGACGAGCAGCAGCAGAAGAAGTGGGTGCGCTCGGTGTTCGGCCGGTTCGTCTCGCCGCAGGTGGTGGAGAAGCTGGCGGAAAATCCCGAGCGCCTCGTGCTCGGCGGCGAGACGCGGGACATCACCATCCTGTTCTGCGACCTGCGCGATTTCACTTCCCTCTCGGAGACCATGGACGCCCAGGCCCTCACCCGCTTCATGAACGCCTATCTCACGCCCATGACCGAGGTGGTGCTCGCCCATGGCGGCACCATCGACAAATATATCGGCGACGCCATCATGGCGTTCTGGAACGCGCCCATGGACGATCCGGCCCACGCCCGCAACGCGGCCCTGTGCGCCCTCGCCATGTCGGCCCGCCTCGATGCGCTGAACGTGGAATGGCGCCGGCAGGCGGAGGCGGAAGGCCGGCCCTTCGCGCCGGTGCGCTGCGGCATCGGGCTGGCGACGGGGCCGTGCTGCGTCGGCAATCTGGGCTCCGACCAGCGGCTCGAATATTCCTGCCTCGGCGATGATGTGAACCTCGCCTCGCGCATCGAGGGGGCGACCAAGTCCATGCGCGTGGACATCCTCGTCTCCGAAGCGACGCGCGATGCCGTGGCGGACCTCCCCTTCCTCGAGGCCGACCTGTTGATGCTGAAGGGCAAGTCGCGGGCGAGCCAGCTTTATCTGCTGGCGGGGGATGCGGCCTTCGCCACCTCCGATGCCTTTTCGAGCCTCGCTCGGCGACATGCGGCGCTCATGTCGAGCTATGGCGCCGGCCTTTTCCCGCTGGCGCACGCAACCGCCGAAGCGCTCGCCGCCGATGGCCCGGAACGCCTGTCCCGCTTCTACGCCCTGTATGCCGAGAGGTGCCGAGATGCCTCCGTCGTCCCAGCCCCTTCGGCCAGCCCCGGATAGAGCCGCCCCAAGCCGCGCTTCGCGCTTGCAAACCTTCCGCTCCGTCCGCAAGAAGGCTGCATG
>NZ_JAIVFN010000124.1 GCF_030015065.1 Xanthobacter autotrophicus
GGGAACGGGACAAGGCAGAACGCCCGGCCGCGGTGTGGGCGGGCAACGCTCTCCCCCTCCCCAGCCCTCCCCCGCAAGCGGGAGAGGGAGAAGCCGCCTCACACCAGCATCTTGCCTTCGTCGGTGATGGCCTCGTCGAGGTCCACGGCCATGTCGCCGAGGATCATCTCGTTGTGGGCGCGGCCCGACGGGATCATGGGGAAGCAGTTCTCCTGCTGGTCCACGATGCAGTCGAAGATCACCGGGCGCTTCACGTTGATCATCTCGGCGATCGCCGCGTCGAGGTCGCCGGGCTTCTCGCAGCGGATGCCCACGCCGCCATAGGCGTCCGCCAGCTTCACGAAATCGGGCAAAGCCTCGGAATAGGAGTGGGAATAGCGCCCGCCGTGCAGCAGTTCCTGCCACTGGCGCACCATGCCCATGTAGCGGTTGTTGAGGATGAAGATCTTCACCGGCAGGTCGAACTGCACCGCCGTGGACATCTCCTGCATGTTCATGAGGATGGAGGCCTCGCCGGCAATGTCGATGCACAGCGCGTCCGGGTGGGCCTTCTGCGCGCCGATGGCGGCGGGCAGGCCGTAGCCCATGGTGCCGAGGCCGCCGGAGGTCATCCAGCGGTTCGGCTCCTCGAAGCGGAAGAACTGCGCCGCCCACATCTGGTGCTGGCCCACCTCCGTGGTGATGTAGACATCCTTGTCCTTCGTCGCCGCATAGAGGCGCTCGATGGCGAACTGCGGCTTGATGATCTCGTCGGAGGCGCGATAGGCGAGGCAGTTGCGCGCCCGCCAGCGCTCGATCTGCGCCCACCAGGCGGCGAGCGCCGGCTGGTCGATCTTCAGGGCGCGGCTGGTCCAGGCCACCACCATGTCGGCGAGCACGCGGGTGCAGTCGCCGATGATGGGCAGGTCCACCTTCACGTTCTTGTTGATGGAGGACGGGTCGATGTCGATGTGGATCTTCTTCGAGCCCGGCGCGAAGGCGTCGAGGCGGCCGGTGATGCGGTCGTCGAAGCGCGCGCCGATGCAGACCATCACGTCGCAGTCGTGCATGGCCATGTTGGCCTCATAGGTGCCGTGCATGCCGAGCATGCCCAGCCACTGCCGGTTCGCCGCCGGGAAGGCGCCGAGGCCCATCAGCGTCGAGGTGACCGGCACGCCGGTGAGGCGCGCCAGTTCGCGCAGCAGGCGGCTCGCCTCCGGCCCGGAATTGATGACACCGCCGCCGGTGTAGAAGATCGGCTTCTTCGCGCCGGCGATCATCTCCACCGCGGCGGCGATCTGCGCGTCCTCCGCCTTCAGCTTGGGCCGGTAGGTCTTATGCTGGATGTTCTCGCGGCCGATATAGGTGCCGGTGGCGAACTGGACATCCTTGGGAATGTCCACCACCACCGGACCGGGACGGCCGTTCTGCGCCACATAGAAGGCTTCGTGCAGCACGCGCGCGAGGTCGTTCACGTCGCGCACGAGGTAGTTGTGCTTGGTGCAGGGCCGGGTGATGCCCACCGTGTCGCATTCCTGGAACGCGTCGTTGCCGATGAGGTGGGTCGCCACCTGCCCGGTGATGCAGACCAGGGGGATCGAATCCATCAGCGCGTCGGTGAGGCCGGTGACCGCATTGGTGGCGCCGGGACCGGAGGTGACGAGCACCACGCCGACCTTGCCGGAGGAGCGGGCATAGCCCTCCGCCGCATGCACCGCCGCCTGCTCGTGGCGCACCAGGATGTGCTCGATGTGGTTCTGGTGGAACAGGGCGTCATAGATGGGCAGCACCGCCCCGCCCGGATAGCCGAAGATATGGGCGACGCCCTGGTCGGCGAAGGCCTGGATCACCATCTCGGCGCCGGTCATCTGCTTCGTCATGGTCTGAAACTCCCTGAGGGGCGCCTTCGGCCCCACCGGCTCCGCCGGCCTGTCCTGCACCGATGCCGGCCCCGGCCGGCATCTCTTTCACGAATGGCGGCCGCCATGGGACGCCGAAGCCTTCAGAAACGACGAAGGGGCCCGAAGGCCCCTCGTCACGCGCCACCTCGTCTGCCGCAGCCGTCAGGCTGGACAAAAAGTGGCGCGCCACCCTACGAGAAGAATAACGATCTTGCGCATGTCGGCGCCGTCCCTTTCAAAAGTTGCGCGAAACTACCGAGGCACGGCCCGCACGTCAAGCGCGGGAACCGCTCTTGCGGCGGTGCCGGCAAAATTCCGTTAGGGAGCGAATGATAGGCTGTGTCGCGATCCGCCCCGATATTGCCCCATCTCTGGGCTGTGTATATCACCACAAGGTTCCGCTGGGGCGGAGGAGGAGGGGCTCGGCCTCATGAAGAAACTGACGCTCGCATTCGCCACTTCGGCCGTCCTGGTCGGGACCGCGCTGTCCGCAGGTTCTGCCCTGGCGGACTGCCAGAGCGACGTCGCCTCCGTGCGCGGGGAGCTGGAGGAGAAGGGCAAGGCCCTGCAGGCCGCCATCAAGAAGAAGGGCGACCCGCAGACCCTGTGCCCGCTGTTCCGCGCCTATACCGCCGCCGAGGCCAAGTGGGTGAAGTTCCTCGGCGACAACAAGGACTGGTGCCAGATCCCGCCCCAGGCCATCGAAAATGCCGCCGAAGGCGCCAAGAAGACCGTAGGCATCCGCAACAAGATCTGCGAGGCCGCGGCCAACGGTGGCGCCGCCCCCGACGGCGGGGCCGCCAAACCGCCGCCGCAGGGCTCCCTGTCCAGCGCGCTCGGCATCACCACCGGCTACAGCGTCGGCTCGCAAAAGCGCGGCGGCGTGTTCGACACGCTGAACGGCAACGCGCTGAAGTGAGGCGGTCGGATTGTCCCCAGGTTCCAGCGAAGGGGCGATGACCCCACCCGTCGCCGATGCCGTGCGCGGTAACTGGGTAGATCGTTTCGCGCCGCCGCGCGTGCGGCCCTATCTGCGGCTCGCCCGGCTGGACCGGCCCATCGGCTCGTGGCTGCTGCTGCTGCCGTGCTGGTGGTCCACCGCGCTCGCCGCCATCGCCGACGACGCGCCCTATCCCGATCCGTGGCTCCTGGTGCTGTTCGCCATCGGCGCCGTGGCCATGCGCGGCGCGGGATGCACCTGGAACGACATCCTCGACCGCAAGATCGACCGTCAGGTGGCGCGCACCCGCAATCGCCCCGTCGCCTCGGGTGAGGTGAGCGTGGCGGCGGCCTTCGCCTTCCTGGTGGCGCAGGCCCTCGTCGGCCTCGCGGTGCTGCTCTGCCTGCCGCATTTCGCCATCATCACCGGCCTTGCCTCCCTCGGCGTGGTGGCCGTCTATCCGCTGATGAAGCGCGTCACCTCGGTGCCGCAGCTCATCCTGGGCATCGCCTTCTCCTGGGGCGCGCTCATGGGCTGGGCCAGCGTGATGCGCACCATCGCCGACCCGGCCCTGCTGCTGTTCGCCGGCTGCGTGCTGTGGGTGTTCGCCTACGACACCATCTATGCCCACCAGGACAAGGAGGACGACGCCATCGTGGGCGTGCGCTCCACCGCGCTTCTGTTCGGCCGCAGCACCGCCCTCGCGGTGGCCCTGTGCTACACGCTGGTGGTGCTCCTGTTCGCCGCCGCCCTCATGTCGGTGCCGTCCGGTCCGCTCGCCTATCTCGGCCTCGCCGGCTTCGCGCTGCATCTCACCGGACAGGTGCGCCGGCTCGACATCGACGACGGCGCGCGCTGTCTCGCCGTGTTCAAGTCGAACCGCGATGCGGGGCTGATCCTGTTCGCCGGCCTCGCCCTCGACACGCTGGTGCCCAACACCCTCGGGGTGCTCCTGCCGTAAGGGCATGATCCGGCAGCGATCCCCCTGCCCCGAATCCGCCCGGAGAGCTGCGCCAGCCGGGAAAGGCGGTCCTCCCGGCCCCCGGCGGCGCCGCGCGGCATTGACGCAGTGCAGCACGAGTCTTCTTGCCTCGGGACGCCGACGCCCCTATTTGGCAGGCCCATGAGCGTCGAGCCGACGAGCAGCCCCGGCGGGCCCGACCCCGCCGCCATGGCGATGGAGATCCTGGCGCGCCAGCTCACCGAGACGGTGACGGCGGCGGGCGGGATCGCGCTCGCCATGTTCCAGTCCGGCGTGAAGTCCTGGACCAAGGGCAACAATTCCCCCGTCACCGAGGCGGACATGGCGGTGGACGCCTTCCTGCATCGCCACCTCACCGCGCTCGATCCCGGCATCGGGTGGCTGTCCGAGGAATCGGCCGATGGCCCGGCGCGCCTCGGGGTTGAGCGGCTGTGGGTGGTGGACCCCATCGACGGCACGCGGGGCTTCATGGCCGGCGGCCACGACTGGGCGGTCTCGGTTGCCCTGGTGGAGCTGGGCCGGCCCATCCTCGCCGCCCTGTACGCACCGGCAAGCGACGAAATGTTCACCGCCGTCGCCGGCCGCGGCGCCGCGCGCAACGGCGTTCCCCTGGAGGTCGCGCCGCGCCGCGGCCTCGACGGGGCGAAGGTGGCGGGCCCGGCCGCCGAGATCGACCTGCTCTCCCGCCGCGCCGCGGTGGAGCCGCTGCCGCGCATCCGCTCGCTGGCGCTGCGCCTCGCCCGCGTCGCCACCGGCGAGATCGACATCGCCTTCGCCGCCGGCAACAGCAACGACTGGGACCTAGCCGCCGCCGACCTGATCGTGCACGAGGCCCACGGCCTCCTGACCACCCGCGAGGGCACGCCGCTCACCTACAACGCGCCGGAGCCCCGCCATCCCCCGCTCATCTGCGCCGGCCCCGCGCTTCACGCCGCGCTCGTCGGCGCGGTGCCGCAAACCCCGTTTTTCAACGCCAGTCCAGACACGCAGTAATTGGGACACGCCATGACCGACACCAACAAGCAGTTGCCGCACCTCGTCTTCGGCGGTGAGCTCACCGCCCTCGACAGCACCGAGTTCAAGGACCTCACCAAGCTCGACATCGTCGGCATCTTCCCCGACTATGCCAGCGCTGCGACCGCCTGGAAGGCGAAGGCGCAACAGACGGTGGACAACGCGCTGATGCGCTATTTCGTCGTGCACCTGCACCGCCTGCTCGATCCCGAGACCGGCAAGGTCCAGGGCAGCTGAGCATCATCATGCCCGCCCCTGAGGGGCGGGCCCCCTGAGAGGAAAGCGGCCGGGTCGCACAGGCCCGGCCTGTTCTTTCGTCTCCAAGATCGAATAAGAAGGAGCGTCGGCCGGACCCGGCGAGGAGCCGCCGGCCGCGCAGCCCGGAGCGAAAAGACCATCAGATGTGGCGGCGACTGAGGACAAACCACGCCTTCAAAGTGGCGGCGGGCACGACGTTCGCGTCCTATTTCAAGCTCGTGGCGCGCACCACGCGGTTCGTCATCGAGCCGCCGGACATCTTCGAGACCATCGACGAGCGCATGCCGGTGATCATCACCTTCTGGCATGGGCAGCATTTCCTCACGCCTTTCGCCATGAAGCCCCACCACAAGGCGAAGGTGCTCATCTCCCGCCACGCCGACGCCGAGATCAACGCCATCGCCGCGGAGAAGCTGGGGGTCGGCACCATTCGCGGCTCCGGCGCCACCTCGCGGCATGACTTCCACCGCAAGGGCGCGGTGTCCGCCACCTACGAGCTGCTCGACACCCTGGAACAGGGCATCAACGTGGCGATGACTGCCGACGTGCCGAAAATCGCCCGCCGGGCCGGTCTCGGCGTCGTGACCATTGCGCGGTATTCCGGACGCCCTATCATCCCGCTCGCAATGGCAACCCGCAACCGCATCACCCTCAAGAGCTGGGACCGCGCCAGCCTGAACCTGCCGTTCGGCCGCGGTGCCGCGGTGGTGGGCGAACCCATCTTCGTCCCCCGCGAGGCGGACGAGGCGACCATGAAGGCCGCCCGCGACCTGGTGCAGGCCCGGCTCGAGGCCGCCACCGCCCGCGCCGAAGCCCTCGCCGCCGGAGCTGGCGGGGCATGAAGGGTCGCGCCCTGCCCTTGACCCTGCGCCTCTACCGCGGCGCGAGCTCGGCGGCCGCCCTCCTCGCCCCGGCCTGGCTCTCCTACCGGGTGCGCAAGGGCAAGGAAGACCCGGCACGGCTCGCCGAGCGGCGCGGCCATGCCAGCATGGAGCGCCCGGAGGGGCCGCTGGTGTGGGTGCACGGGGCCAGCGTCGGCGAGGTGATCTCGGTGCTGCCGCTGATCGAGCGCCTCGACGCGCGCGGCTTCAAGGTGCTCCTGACCTCGGGCACGCTCACCTCCAGCCGGGTGGCCCAGGCGCGGGCGCCGGAAGGAGTGATCCACCAGTTCGTACCGCTGGACGCGAAGGGCTTCATCGCCCGCTTCCTCGATTACTGGGCCCCCGACCTCGTGCTTTTGGCCGAATCGGAGCTGTGGCCCAACCTCATCGCCGAGCTCGGCCGGCGCGGCACCCCGGTGGTGCTGGTCAACGGCCGGCTCTCGGAGCGCTCGGCCCGGCGCTGGGCCCGCCTGCCCAGGAGCGCCCGCGCCCTGCTCTCGCGCATCGACCTGTGCCTCGCCCAGAGCGCGGAGGACGGCGCGCGCTTCCGGGCGCTGGGCACGCCGCGGGTCGAGGTCTGCGGCAATCTCAAGTTCGACGTGCCGCCGCCCGGCGTCGATTCCACCGAGCTGAAGCGCTTCGGCCTTGCGGTCGGGAAGCGGCCGGTGCTGCTCGCCGCCTCCACCCATGAGGGGGAGGAGGAAATCGTGATCGAGGCGCACCGGATCATCTCCTCCAAGGTGAAGGACCTTCTCACCATCATCGCCCCGCGCCATCCCGAGCGCGGCGTCGAGGTGGCGGAACTCGCCGAGGCCGCCGGCCTCGCCCCGCGCCAGCGCGCCTTCGACGAATGGCCCGACGCGGAAACCGGGATCTACGTGGCCGACACCATCGGCGAGCTGGGCCTGTTCTATCGCGTCGCCCCGGTGGTCTTCATGGGCGGCTCGCTGGTGGAGCATGGCGGGCAGAACCCCATCGAGCCGGCCAAGCTCGGCACCGTGGTCCTGCACGGCCCCCATGTGTGGAACTTCGCCGCCGTCTACGAGGCCCTGGACGCGCAGGAGGGCGCGGCCGAGGTTTCCGACGCCATGGGCATCGCCCGCGCCGCCTACGCCCTGATGCAGGACAGCCAGCTTCAGGGGCACATGGCCGACGCCGCCTTCGCCACCATCACCGGTCTGGGCGGCGCGCTGGAGCGCACGCTGACGGCCATCGAGCCCTATCTCATCCAGATCCGCCTCGAGGCCCGCTGAGGATGCGCGCGCCGGCCTTCTGGTGGCGCCGGCCCGGTCTTGCCTCGGCCCTGCTCTCGCCCGTCGGCGCGGTCGTGGGCGCCGTCGCGCTCCGCCGCATGGGCGGGACCGGCGCGCGGGTGGACGCGCCGGTCCTGTGCGTGGGCAATCCCACCGTGGGCGGCGCGGGCAAGACGCCCACCGCCATCGCCCTCCTCCGGCGCCTGAACGCCCGTGGCGCGACGCCGTTCGCCCTGCTGCGGGGCCATGGTGGCACGGCGCGGATGCCGCTGCGGGTCGATCCTGCCATTCACGACGCCGGCACGGTGGGCGACGAGGCCCTGCTGCTGGCGCGCCATGCCCCCACCGTGGTGGCCGGGGGCCAGCGCCGGGCGGGGGCGGACCTGGCGGTGGCAGCCGGCGCAAGCCACATCGTCATGGATGACGGCTTCCAGAACCCGTCCCTCGCCAAGGACGTGTCGGTTCTGGTGGTGGATGGAACGGTGGGCGTCGGCACTGGCGGCGTCACCCCTGCCGGGCCCCTGCGGGCGCCGCTCGGGCCGCAGCTCGCCCGCGCCGATGCGGTGCTGGTGGTGGGCGACGGCGCCGCCGGTGCCGAGGTGGCGGCGCGCGCGGGCGCGGCCGGATGCGCGGTGCTCACCGGCCGGCTGGTGCCCGACCCCGCCGCCGTGGCGGCGCTGCGCGGGGTGCCGCTCATCGCCTTCGCCGGCATCGGCCGGCCGGAAAAATTCTTCGCGACGCTGGAAGAGGCAGGGCTGGCGCCCCTCGCCCGCCACGCCTTCGCCGACCACCACCCGTTCCGCCCCGCCGAGATCGCCCGCCTCGCGCAGGAGGCCAAGGCGCAGGGCGCGCGTCTGGTGACGACGGAAAAGGACAAGGCGCGCCTCGCCGGACCCGCCTTCGCGGCACTCGCCGGTGCCATCGCCACCCTGCCGGTCGCCCTCGCCCTCGACGATCCCGGCGCCCTCGACGCCCTCATCGACCGCGCCGAGGCGCGCTGGCGGGCGCGGCGGGGCCGGGGCTGATCAGGCCCGCCGCCCGACCAGCGCGCCGACCGCCACCAGGAGCCAGCCGAGAATCGTCAGGGAGCCGCCGAACGGCGCGCTGCCGCCCAGAAGCTTGACCTCCATCAAGGCCCGCGCGGCAAGATCGCCGGAAAAGAGAAGCACGCCGAGCGCCATGGCGCTCGCGCCGAGGTACAGGACCACGCGCCCGCGCCCAAGCATCAGGCCGAGGGCGCCGAGCCCCACGAGGGCGGCGGCGTGGAACAGGAGGAAGTGGGCGGCCGTCTCCAGGTTCGCCCCGCCGCCCACATGGGCCGCGGCGGCGGCGGCAGCGACGCCCGCGGCCCCCATGAGGCCGGCGAGCACGAGAAGGATACGGGTCCAGACAGGCATGAGGCGGGTCCGTTGCGGGCAGGCGAAGGCAGGCAGGCGAAGGCAGGCAGCCGGACCGGCGGGTGACGCAAAGGTGTCGCGGCATCTCGCAGGTGCGGTGGCCGAGCCCTCTATAGGGCGGCGATCGCGGTGGCGGAATGCCTTGATCCTGCGGCATGTGCGAAGGTGCAGGGCAGCAATTCCACTTGCGGGAGGCGACGAAGGGCTATGCACCCAAAGTCTGCCATGGCAACGCCTTGTGGAGCCTCCTGCCTCTCCTCATAATCCGGGCCAACCAAGGCGGAACAATCCGCCATGAATGAAGGATCGCGGGAAACGCGCCCGCGCGAGGGAGGCAAGAGCATGTCCGAAAAGGTCTATGACGTTCCGTCCGAATGGGCCCACAAGGCCTATGTGGACGATGCGCACTATCAGTCCATGTATGCCGCCTCGGTGAAGGACCCGGATGCCTTCTGGGGCGAGCACGGCAAGCGCATCGACTGGTTCACGCCCTACACCAAGGTGAAGAACACCTCTTACGACCCGGGCCACGTCTCCATCAAATGGTTCGAGGACGGCGTCACCAACGTCGCCTACAATTGCGTGGACCGTCACCTTGAGACCCGCGGCGACCAGGTGGCCATCATCTGGGAGGGCGACAGCCCGGACGAGAGCCGCAACATCACCTATCGCGAACTCTCCAGCGAGGTGAACAAGCTCGCCAACGTGCTGCGCAACCGTGGCGTGGAGAAGGGCGACCGCGTCACCATCTACCTGCCGATGATTCCCGAGGCGGCATTCGCCATGCTCGCCTGCGCGCGGCTCGGCGCCATCCATTCCATCGTGTTCGGCGGCTTTTCCCCGGACAGCCTCGCCGGCCGCGTGGCCGACTGCGGCTCCAAGTGCATCATCACCGCGGACGAGGGCCTGCGCGGCGGCCGCAAGGTGCCGCTGAAGGCCAATGTGGACGCGGCCATCGCCCAGATTCCCGAGGGCGTGGACCATGTGATCGTAGTGCGCCGCACCGGCGGCAAGGTGGACATGACCCCCGGCCGCGACGTCTATTACGACGAAGCCGCCGCCATGGTCACCGACGAGTGCCCGGCCGAGCACGTGAACGCGGAAGATCCGCTGTTCATCCTCTACACCTCCGGCTCCACCGGCAAGCCCAAGGGCGTGCTGCACACCACCGGCGGCTACCTCGTCTATGCGTCCATGACGCATCAATACATCTTCGACTACCACCCCGGCGACATCTACTGGTGCACCGCCGACGTGGGCTGGGTGACCGGCCATTCCTACATCGTCTACGGCCCGCTCGCGAACGGCGCCACGACGCTCATGTTCGAGGGCATCCCCAATTATCCCACCGTCTCGCGCTTCTGGGACGTGATCGACAAGCACAAGGTCTCGATCTTCTACACCGCCCCCACCGCCATCCGCTCGCTGATGCAGGCGGGCGAGGAGCCGGTGAAGCGCACCTCCCGCGCCTCCCTGCGCCTGCTCGGCTCGGTGGGCGAGCCCATCAATCCGGAAGCCTGGGAGTGGTATTACCGCGTGGTGGGCGAGGAGCGCTGCCCCATCGTGGATACCTGGTGGCAGACCGAGACCGGCGGCATCCTCATCACCCCCCTGCCCGGCGCCACCAAGCTGAAGCCCGGCTCCGCCACCCGCCCCTTCTTCGGCGTGATGCCCGAGGTGGTGGACGCGGAAGGCAAGGTGCTGGAAGGCGCCTGCGAGGGCAATCTCGTGATCGCCGATTCGTGGCCGGGCCAGATGCGCACGGTCTATGGCGACCATGAGCGCTTCGAGCAGACCTATTTCTCCACCTATCCCGGCAAGTACTTCACCGGCGACGGCTGCCGCCGCGACGCCGACGGCTTCTACTGGATCACCGGCCGCGTGGACGACGTGATCAACGTCTCCGGCCACCGCATGGGCACGGCGGAGGTGGAAAGCGCCCTCGTCGCCCATCCCAAGGTGTCCGAGGCGGCGGTGGTGGGCTTCCCCCACGACATCAAGGGCCAGGGCATCTACGCCTACGTCACCCTGATGGACGGCGAGGAGCCCACCGAGGAACTGCGCAAGGAACTGGTGGCCTGGGTGCGTCGCGAGATCGGCCCCATCGCCTCGCCGGACCTGATCCAGTTCGCGCCGGGCCTGCCGAAGACCCGCTCGGGCAAGATCATGCGCCGCATCCTGCGCAAGATCGCCGAGGACCAGTTCGAAAGCCTGGGCGACACCTCGACGCTGGCCGATCCCGGCGTGGTGGAGGACCTCATCCACAACCGCCAGAACAAGCGCGACGCGGCGGCCTGAGCCGCAGCATCCGTGAAAACGAGACCGGCGCCCCTCGGGGCGCCGGTTTTGTTTGGGGGATCCGTGGCGCTCGACGCCGGCGCACGCAGTCGGCGGACTCCCGCGCCCCAGCGCGCGCCCGGAAGCGGCAATCGCGGGGCTGTCCACTCCATAACCACAACCGCCGTCATGCCCGGCCCTGTGCCGGCTATCCCCCGGGTCGGGGCGCAGCAAAGCTCCGCCAGCAAACACCAGCGGCCCGGCGTGGATGCCCGGCACAAGGCCGGGCATGACGGGGACGTGCCGCAATGGGCCCCGCATGCAGCCGAAGCCACATGCGCGCTCACGAGCTTTACGAATTGAAAGGGCGCCCCGTGCCGGTTCCGGAGCGCGGCTCCAGCTCCGCGCGCAACCGGCCGGAAGCCACCGCGCGCCCTGCCCTCAGTGCGTCAGGCCCGCGATGGTGTATTCACCGGCCGCCACCCGCTCGGCGAGGCGGGTGACGAATTCGGCGCTCGCGGTCTCGCCATAGGTGGCGACAAGGCTGCGCAGGGCGGTGAACAGCGCGGCCTGCACCAGGCAGTCCTCCTCCAGCCCCTCGCGCACGGCTTCCACCCACGCATCGTTCAGATAGGTGAGTGCGGCGTGGCGATCGTCCGCGGCCATGTCCGCGATCTCGGGGAGGGCGATGGCAGGGGTGGGCAAGGTCGACACGGCAAGGTCTCCGCACCGCGAAAAATCATGCGGCGGTCCGCATTCTCTAGCACGCCGCGCGCGGGCGTTCAGGGGAGTTCTGACCAAAAGGTTAACGCCGCGCCCTTAGAGCACGCGCCGATCTGCTTGCATCGCAAGCTGATCGGGCAACGCGTTCTCTTTCTTGGATTTAGAGGGCGATTCACCGATCAGATTGATTCAATCTGATCGGATCGCGCTCTAGTTTCCGCCATAGCGCACCACGATGTCGTGGGCGAGGCGCGCGCCCTCGTCGAGCTGGCGCTCCACCGCAATGCGTGCCGCCGGCGTGCAGGCGCGATAGACCTCGCCATAGCTGGAATAGCCGCGGTTGAAGCTGGCGATGATCTTCATCCGGCGCGTCTCGGAGGGCTGCTCGGTGTCGATGAGCGCCTGCATCTCGTTGCGCCAGCGCTGGCCCTCCCCGGTCACGCCGCACAAAGGACGCAGGTAATGCAGTGCGCCGAGGATCTCGGCGAGCCGCATGAGGTCCGAATCATAGGGCGGCGGGGCGCCCTCGGTCGGGCCCGCGGCCGATACCGGGCGGGTCAGGACGGGCGAGGCGAGCGCGAGCGCGCCGGCAAGGAGAAGGACGAGGGTGCGCATGCAGATGCCGTTTCCGTCCCCACTCCTGCGGCGCGGCGGGCGCAAGGTCAAGGCTCGATCACGAGGCGCGCCGCCTCCGCGACCACTTCGGCGAGCCCCTCGGTGGTGGGCAGGGCGGCCACCTCGTTGGGGCGGAACCAGCCCACCTCCGCCGCCTCGGCGCCCGGCTGCGGCTCGCCGGCGCGCCAGCGGGCGGCGTGGGCGATCACCACGAAATGGGCGGCGAGCGCCCCTTCCTTGTCGCGAATGATGATGTCGCGCGCGGCGGCGAGCCCGACGATGTCGACGCTCACGCCCACTTCCTCCATCACCTCCCGCACCGCGGCCTCGGCCAGGGTCTCGCCCGGCTCCACGCGGCCGCCGGGCAGGCTCCACAGGCCGGCGCCGGGATTGGCCGCGCGGCGGGCGAGCAGCACCAGCGGGCCGCGGAACACGGCGGCGCTCGCCGCGAGCGTCGGGCGCACGGGCGGGCGCGGCGCGGCGGCGGGCGTCTGCGGCGAAAGGGTCTCGGTCATGGCAAGGCTCGCACTGGGAAGGCTCGCACTGGGAAGGCTCAGGCTGAAAGGCTCGGCCCGCCCGTGACGGGCGGCTTGTCGTGGGTGGGCGGGAGCTTACCCTTCCCGTCAACCTGGAGCACGCGATTCGTGACGGCCGAGATGAAGGACCCTTC
>NZ_JAIVFN010000125.1 GCF_030015065.1 Xanthobacter autotrophicus
GCAGGCTGAAGAGGCGCCACTTTCCCTTGGCGCGGGCGGTCTCCGCGCCAAGGTCGAGCTGGCCGCGGGTGAGCCAGTTGCGGATGGTCACCTCGGGCACGCCGAGGCCCTCGGTGATGGCGGAAAGGGTGAAGCGCGGTTCCACGTAGGGCTGGAGGAGGGGACCCTCGAACTCGCGCCGCATAACCTCGATCTGGGCGAGGCCGAGAATGTACTCGGCGCGCTGCGCCTCGGTGCGCGCGGCGATGTGGCCAAGGTCCTCGGCGGTCATGAATACGTCGGGCGTGCGAGCGAGCTGCGCGGCGAGCGCCTGCTCTTCGGGCGTGAGGACTGAGTGGTTTCCGCGCTTGGCCATGGATGAGGTTCCGGTTCCTCCCGACAGAATAGCAACTCGTCGAATTGAATTGCAAGTTTAATTCGTCGAATTGTTCGGCCTGATGCCAGCCGCAGCCAGCACCACCGCCGCACGAGATCCCGCGGGCGCGGCGCGAACGTGCGTCATGATTTCCGGGCGCGCGTCGGCCCCGTCATACCAGCGCATTTCTCGGCACCACTGCCGCCGCTGCTCGAGCAGGTAAGGGTGCTCCGGATGGCGGAGAAGGTCGCGTTCGCTGATCGCCTCGGCCGCCTCGGCGAGCAGGAAAGCCTGATAGCGCTCCAGCAGGTCGGAGGTGACTGGCACGGCAGCGGCCGTGGGCTGGCCAATGAGGGTGACGCCCCCGCCGATCAGCGGCAGGGCGAGGAGGCCTCGGAGGAAGCCGCGACGGGCGGTGATGATTTCAGACATGGCGATGCTCCGTGCAGCACGATCAGTGGAAGGAGGGCTGGGAAGCTAGAGGACGCCGACGTAGCCACTGGGGTGAAACCCGCCGAACTGCTCCTGCATGCCGTCTTCGTCGGCCACGCCGCAATCGTCGTTCTCGCGGCCATCATCGTCCTCAAGGCCGTCGAACTCCTCTTCTGCATCGAAGGAGCCTTCGCCCTGCGCCCAATGCTCTTGCGAGCCGAGCCGGAAGCGCTTCACGCCCTTGGTGGTCCTGTACGCGTAGCCGTCAAAGTGCATGACGGGCCCGCGCGCGAGGCCCTCAGGGGCGCCCAGCGAAGGCTCCCTCGTTCCGTCGTCTTCCTCGGCGTCGTCTTCCTCGCCCTCGTCGAAGCCGGAGGCCGGGATATCGCCGAAGGTCGGCTCGAGGTCCGCATCGCCATCAAGGGCGTCGAGCAAGGCGATGAGGGCTTCGATGGTATGCTCCAGACAGTCGCGGAAGGTGCTCGTCTCCACCATCGTGAACTCGCGGGCGCAGCTCTCCCGTTCGCGGACATGCATGTTCATGCGCGTGCTCCTGTGGTATGAACTGGTTTCAGTGCATTGTACTGATATCGGCGCGTCGTCAGTACGTCAACAGGAAATCAGGACATTGTAATGATGTTAGCTGTTCAATCTCGCATGGCGCGAGCTGCTGTAGGTTGGGGAGTGCGCGAACTTGCCAAAGCCGCAGGCGTCTCGGTTGACACGGTGAGCAGGCTTGAGAAGGGCGAGACCCTTCTCCCCCGCACGGTGGAGGCGATCCAGATTGCCTTGGAGACGGCCGGAGTGGAGTTTATTGAGGAGAACGGGGGTGGGCCGGGCGTGCGGTTGCGGAAAGGTTCGGCAAAGGGGTAATGCCTATGGATTTTATAAGCACGATAATAGTCGCGCACCCAGCAACATTTGAGCTGATTAAACTTATAATCCAATTCGGCGGCGCATTTTTCATCGCAAGAGTTACAGTAAATTGGGCATTATACAGATTTAAATCAGAGAAAATATGGGAAAAGAAAATATTAACATATACTGATATTATATCATCATTAAATGAGATGAAAATAATTAATGAAGAATGGCTTTCTGACGAGCTTACTAAGCGAAATAGACCTGATCGTGTTAATAAACTTCGGAGGGAAAACTATGACAAATCTGAGAATAAACTTAACATTGCCATAGCGCTTGGAAACTTATTTTTCTCAGAGCAGCTAAATCAAACGTTATTGGAAGCAAAGAAACGCTTGGCACATAATAATGCGAACTGTTTTCAGGAAGAAATTGAGCATGATATCGAGGTTATTTCCTCTGCTTTAGATGCAGCAATTATGGAAGGAAAGATGGAGACGAATAATTCGCGTCAGTGGTTTCAACGGCTGAAATGTCTCACCTCTCCATCCACCTCGACTTGATCAACCCTTTCTGTACCGGGCGCGGCTGCTCCACGACCTCCCGCATTTCACTCGTCCGCAGGTCGAAATTCACATTCAGCACTTGGTGCGCCGCGAAGGCGTAGACCACACAATCGAGCGCTTCGGCGCGCCGGCCGGGGATACGCTCGAACCGCCGCTGCGGCTGGCCACGGGCGTAGCGCACCACCACCCGCTCGCTGGCGAGCTGTTCGTACCAGACGGCCGGAAGCGTCTGCGAGAAGCGCAGCGCCCGCCCGCGGGCGATTCGCGCCACCAGGTGGCTCTTGATGCCATCCACGCCGACGATCCACAGCCAGCCGCCCTTCTGCCGCCCTTTCGACTTCTCGATCCACGGCCGCTGCCCCGGCGCGCCCTTGATGGCGAGCACCTTCCGCGCCGCCCGCGGGAAGGCGAAGGCGTAGACGTGGGCCATGGTGGCGCCGTCCGACGAATCAAGCGCCGCCGCATCCACGCCCAGGCGCCCGCCGAGTGGATGGGGGAAGCGCTCCTTCAGCAGCCCGTCCAGCTCTGCCCAGGTCTCGCTCTCCTCCGGCAGGCCCCACACCACGCGGTGGCCCAGCACACAGGCCGCGCCGTCCCGCGCCCAGCCCACGAACGTCACCTCAAGGCGGTCGCGCTGCACGTCCACCCCGGCGGTGATGGCGAGCACCTCCGGCGGCAGCGCCTCCAGCGAGAAGGGCTCCGCCCGGGCGGCGAGGGCGTTCTCGTCGATCTCCTCGCCCGCCTCGCGCCAGCCCTCGCCGAGCACCGTGTTCACGAAGGTCTGGAGCAGGCCGGGGTCGTCCTTCGCCGCGAGAAACTCCGCCGCCAGCTTGCCCCATGCGGCATTCGCCAG
Source organism: Xanthobacter autotrophicus (assembly GCF_030015065.1). Classification (GTDB taxonomy): domain Bacteria; phylum Pseudomonadota; class Alphaproteobacteria; order Rhizobiales; family Xanthobacteraceae; genus Xanthobacter; species Xanthobacter autotrophicus_D. Next base: position 3,068 of record NZ_JAIVFN010000125.1, read on the forward strand.
CGGCGAGACGAGGGCGTTGATGCGGAAGCCCGCATGGCCCTTCACCTCCGGTGCCGTGGCCCGCCAGCGGCCGGCGGCGACTATGCCGGGCTTCTGTCGCTCCTCCACCGCGCAGCCGCAGCCAGGGCAGCACCAGTGCGCTGCCTCCGGCTTCCCCTCCGGCCAATGGATGTCCGCCCACCGCACCTCATGAAACTCGCCGCAATGGGGGCAGGGCACCTCGAACACACGCCTGTCGGAGCGGGCATAGGCGCCGAGGACGTGGCTCGAGTCCTCGAAAATGGGCGTGCTCCCGACGATGATCTTGCGGTCGGGGAAGGACAGGGTGCGCTTCTCGGCGAGGGCGATGGGCGAGCCTTCGGCAGTTATCTCCATGCCGTCCGCCTCGTCGACGATGAGGATGCGCGTGTTGTGGGCGCGCAGGTTCCGCGGCGCCTTGGCGGCCACCACCTTCAGCGAACCGCCGGGGAAGCGGCGGGACAGGAGGGTGTTCCGATCCGCCGCGCCCTGGTCGCCGGCGAGTGCGCCGGCGAGGCTGGGGGAAGCCTCGAAGGTGGGCTCGACATTGCCGACGACGAAGGTGCGGCAATCGTCCTCTGTCGGCAGCACGAACAGCACCGGCGCCGGTTCGTTCACGACGTGGGAACCGAGCAGGCCGACGAGCAGGGTCGTGTAACCGACACGGGCCGACTTCACGACGGTGACGCGCTCGGTGCCGGGGTCGCTCATGGCGTCGGCAATGCCCCGCTGGAACGGGTACAGCCGGATGGCGCCGGGCAGGGCGGACACGTCCGCGGGCAAGCGGATCTCGCGCTCGATCCAGTCCGACAGCGAGAGGCGCGGCGGTGGCGCCAGCGAGCGCAGGGCGCTGGCGCGGACGGCGGCGAGAAGTTCACTTGCCATCGGCCATCTCCTCCAGCACGCGCCGCAGCTCGGCGTCGATGGCCTCGACCTCGGCGGCAGTGAGGCCGGGCAGCAACTGCCGCAGCCGCGACGGCACCGCCAAGATGCCGGCGCGCACCTGGCGCAGTATGCCAGCCCACTCCCGCTCCACCTCGGCGGCGGGCACCAGCTCGCGCCGGAGGGCGGCGTTCTTCAGGGCGGCATGGTCGGCCTGCTCCTTCACCAGCCGGAGCCGCTCGGCAGCGGCATCGGGCACGGCAGCGAAGGGCAGGGCGCCTTGGGCCGCCTGCGCCGCCGAGCGGGTCGGGCTGACGTTCCCCTGGATCCAGAGCTTGCCCCGCGCCACGTCGATCCGCCCGTCCGCCTCCACAGGCAGGCCGGCGGCGATCATCTGCGAGACGCGGCCCGGCGAGACGTTCACGAGTCGCGCGAAGGCCACCTTCCGGACCTTGGTCGGCGCCTCGATGGTCTCTGATCCATGCATCTGCTGCATATCTAACCCGTTGTCCTGATTGATCTTTAGCTATGAAATTGACCTCAGCGCGCCAAATCTCGGGAGGCAGCGGCCCCGTGCGCCCCTGCCGGGGAAGGACCCAAGGGCATTGAGGCTGGGCATGTGGCCCGGCCGCCACACCCGCCCGTCCCGTTGGGTGCCGGAGGAAGCCGAGTGACGCACCTGAAGTCCGTCACTCGGTGCGTCACTCTCCAACCCGTTGAACCTAAAAGGTTAGTGACGCAGTGACAGACAGTGACGCAGATACGGATAAATAGGGATGTGCGCGCGCACGCATGGGGCTCATATGGAAAGTGCGTCAAAGTCCGTCACTCCGTCACTGCGTCACTCGCTGACAGCCGTTGGCACGTACCACCGCCTGCCACCCGTCCCTCGCTTCCCCGGTGACCACCCCAGCCGTCCGAGGCATGCCGTGATGCGGCGCTGATCGGAGGTGCCGATGCGCCCCGTTTCAATGAAGAGGGCATAGGTGGCGACCTCTGAGACCGTCGCGCGCTGCTTGCCGACCAACCAGCTACCGATGGGGCCTTCCCAGGCATCCGCCTCATAGCGTTCGTCCTGTTCGGGCTGGATGCACTCGCGCTCGAATTCGGCTTTCGGCCACCACGGTCGCCCTTCCCGATAGAGGTGGAGCGCTTCGGCGAGGAGCTGGTCGCGGTCGCGGGCGAGCGCGTCGGGATCGATCTTCCCGACCTTGACGGGCCAGTAGCGCCGCCCGCCCGTCTCATCCCGCAGGTACGTCGCCTTGTTCGTGGTGCCGATGAAGACGCATTGGCGCGGCAGTGTGATTTCCACGCGTCCGTAGGGAGGGCGGAAACGCTCCACTGGCCGGGTCAGGAACGCTTTGAGCGCTGCATCTTCGGCCCGGCTGATGGCGGACATCTCAGCGACTTCGATGAGCCACTTTCCCCGCAGGTGTAGGCTGGCATCCTTGCCGCCTGACACATCCGGCATGTTGTCGGAGAACCACTCGCCACCGAGGATGCGGCAGGCGGTGGACTTCATGGCGCCCTGCGGTCCTTCCAGGACAAGCATATGGTCGGCCTTGCACCCCGGCTCCATGACGCGTGCGATCATCGAAGTCATGAACATGGGACCAATGACGGCGGCGTAGCGGGTTTGCTCGCAACCGAGATAGGCATGAAGCCAATCGCTAAGGCGCGGATGGCCGTCCCAGTGCAGGCCGAGGAGGTAGGCTCGCACGGGGTGGAAGGACTCCTCGCGCGCCCTGGCGATCACGGCGTCGTGGAGCGTGTCCTTCGCGAGCCGGGGCAGTCCCACGAGCTGCAGGTATTCCTGAAGCCCGATCAGGTCGGCGTCGGTGAGCTCGCGCGGCCGGAAATTGTCGTCCGGCAGCGCGTGGGGGTCGGCTGCGAGGGGGATAGGCGCGTTGAGCATCACGGCCGACGCCATTTCATCGTAGCTCACGAGTTTGGCCAGCGCGTCGTCGCAGCGGAGGCCGTGGAGCGTGTTTGCAAGGTTCGAAAGCGGACGGCCCTTCTCGTCCAGCGTGCAGTCCAACAGCCAAGGGCGGGCCGCATCGAAGCGCGCCCGCCGGCGCTTGGTGGCCGGAGCGGTCGCTTCGTTGAGCAGTTGAGCGATGCGGCGGTGGCCTTCGGTGACCTCCGTCATCGTGCGACCTCCAGCCGACTGGCCAGCGCGAGCAAGCGGTCGGCGGCGTCGTGCTTTTGGATGAGCATGGACTCAGGCGATGCCCCACGCCCGCGGCCGATGCGGCGCACGGCGGACGCGATAGTGCGGACTTCCTCCGCCAGCGATGCCCCTTGCGAGGAGCCCGCAGCGGTCGGAAAATCTCGCTTAACCCTTTGATTTTCCAACATCGCCTTTCCTCTAGTTCGGAGGAAAAACGAAGCGTTATCAGTGTGTTAGTGGGGCCTCTGACTCCGTTAATCTAGGTTCGAATCCTAGTCCCCCAGCCAATCTAAAATTTGACAACAAAATCAACGACTTGAACTTTTGCGAGCGTAGCAGCTCGTAACAGTTGGTCGGTGCATTTCGTCGTACTGCGACGGTTTGCGCGGCCATTGAAATTTCAGCCTCCAACGGCGTCAAAAACTGGCGCAAAAATGTCGCTTTGGAAGGCGTGTTGCGGAAATCGCAACAAGGCGCCTTGTGCTCAAAAAATGCAGCGCGCATATTTCGGTACGAAAAACGTGTCGGATTCCAACTTTCAAAAGTTGGATAGCGCGAAATTTGCGTGAGTGTCCGAGCGAAAAGAAAGGGCACCGATTTTAGTCGGTGCCCTTTCCGAGGGCAGGCTAGGTCCGTGGCTGGTAATCTAGGTCCTAGTTTTTGCCATCACTAAGCGGACTGTTCGGCCCTCAGCGGGTCGGCAGTCCGCGACAGTGTTCGCGCACATTCTCCAACTTGCCAAACCGCACACGCGGATAGTTACGCACGCGGACGGACTTGGGAAACGCGCACTTCAAGTTAGACATGCGACATACCTTTCGTGTTGGCTCCGGGCCATCCGGAGGTCTTCAGCACCCAGCTGAAGACCGTGGGCAACTGTCAGACCGAGTGGGTCCGCCGGGCGCCTCAACACGAAGGAGCGATTCGCTCGTCTGAGATTCAAACTACTGCGAGATGGTTGACGGGGCCAGCGTATGGCGCGGGGCCATGGGATAACGGGGATGAATGCGAATATAAATTGAACAAATAAAGAACAAAAGAGAACAAGCCTAAGCTGAAAAAGGCGACACCAGGAAGGGTGCCGCCATTTTCGTGGGTGAGTCGCGCAATTGGAGAGGTGACTGAATGAGCGATTTTTCAGTCCATAAGATGTGAGATCTCACCTGCAACGTCTGCAGCGGTTTGCCTGAGGAGCTTCAACGTCTGCGCGGTTCTCCTCGCACCATTCTCTCCAAGGAAGAACATGTGGTTGCCTGGCAGCGTCGCGCTCAGCCGCTGGGCGGCGTGCCCGACATGCTCGACCAGCAACGCCCATTTCTCGGAGGGAAGCGCGGCGAGCTTGTCCGCTTGCGAGAAAACGAGACCTTCGCAAAGTTGCTGCGTGATGTAGACGCCCCATGTGGAGCGGTCCGTGAGAGCGTGCCGGGCGTCGATCGCAGAGGCGTGCGTCATCAAGGCGAGCGGCGGAAAGGCGCGATACTGCGCGGTGCCGACCTCACGCGCGTCTCCGGCCCGGTCGGAAACGAAAGCTCCGTCTCTGTAGCGCATGGCCGATGCTGCCAGCCCGACCGGGAAATCGCCGGTCATCTCGCGTGTGAATTCGTCGGCACCGAGCACCACGTGGCCGGCAGCCGCGTTCTGATCCGCGAGGCATTGGAGCAGCCAGTCGAGGTAGGCGCCCCTGATCGAGGCGAGGCCGCTTGTGGCTGGCTTCAGATGGTCGAGGCCAGGCAGGGTATTGGGGAGCGCCGATGCGCCGGCCATCGCGACGAAAAGTTCGATGCCCTTTCCCTTGCCCCGCAGCGCGGCATGAAGCGGCTCCGCAATTCGCCCCGCCATGCTCCAGCCGAGCACGATGGCGTTTGCTCGCAGGCCGTTCCGGTCCACGCAACGGGCGATGATCTCGGCGCTCTGCTCCGCCCAGTCGGTGACCGAAAATTGCGGGAATGGGGCCTCGAACACACCCCTGTTGTCGATCGGATAGGACAGGACCAGCGACGGGAAGCCTTCCTCATGCAGCCAATGACAAAGGAAATCGGCGGCCCTTCCCCCGGGCGGTCCGTAGGCGATGCGACCGAGCACCCCTCCTCCCGTGACGAACACCACGAGGGGAAGGTCCTCGCGCCCGGGTTCGAACCGCACCAGAGCCGGATAGCCGGCCGCCTCGGTCAACTCCTCGCCCGGATAGAGCATTGGGGATCTCGTCTGTGCTTCCGCCGGAGCGCGCCATGTCGCGGCCAAGGCTACGCCGAGCATCGCGACTTGACGACGATTAAGGTCGCAGACAACCACTCTCGAACCTCCATATCGCGTCCGGCCATCGGCCGCCCGTCAGCCGACGTTCCGGCGCGTGGCATAGCCCGCAGGCAGATCCTCGGGGGCGCAGGCGATCACGCTTTCGTCGTCCCGGCCGCAATCTTCAACGAAGGTGATATCGGCAAACTCGTCGACGAGAAGGGTCGGATAGGTCGGCCCCGCGTCGCGATACTGGCACATCAGGTCGATCTTCTCGTTCTGGAAGCCGATGATCTTCTTCGGCTCCTGCTCGATCCAGCGGGGGAAGAAGGTGGCGCCGTGGGCGCGGTTCTCATTGAGATTGTAGGCGACGCTCACGCAGGTGCCCGTCGGCTCGTGCCAGGAGACCTTGTACACGCCGTCGGCAAGGCGGACGATGTGGACCTCCTGGCCCTTCACCCAGCGCCCGCCGACCATGCCGCCATGGACGCGGTAGTCGATGGTGCGCTCGTTCTTGAAATACATCTCATACTGCCAGCCATTGGCATAAGTATAGATGATGTGCTTGCCCACGAAGGCGGCGATCTCCGCCGGATGGGTGGAGTCGAATGCGTCGGTCATGGCTTTCCTTTCCCCGGCGCCGGGCTGATGCCCGGACCACCGGCTGTTGACGTGGGTTGGATGGGAACGCTCACTTGAACCCGTATTCGCTCCAGCGGCGACGCACGCGGTCGACGATGTCCGCCGGATAGCCGTGGCGGAAAGATGCCCGCATCGGCAGGGCTTCGCCCCATTCATCCGGGGCAAGGCAGTTGTAGACGATCTTGCCGGTATGGCCCGAGACCTTCTCGCTCCCGCGGAGATAGGCCAGCATCGGCGCGGCCTCGATGTCGTCGAACACGGCATGGCCCAGCAACGGGTGGCAGCGGGTAGCGAAGGCCCAGACCAGCTCCTTCAAGTCGGTCGGATCGACGTCGTCATTCAGCACGATCACCTTGGGGATCACCGCCCCCGCCTTGCTCGCGAACACCGTCTGCCCGATGCGCCGGCAGAGCGCCTCGCTCTCGCCGACGCCGCTGCGACGGCGCCAGTCGCGCGGAACGGTGACCACCAGCCAGTGCAGCGCCGACTGCAGCGGGATCCAGGCCGTGGTGGCCGGGATGCCGGCCTGGCGCAGCTCATGCAGGAGTTGCGCCGAGCTCGGCAGGCCCCAGGCGGTATGGTTCTCCTCCACCGGCTCGCCGGCGACGACAACCGGCAGGATGGCGTTGTCGCGATGGCTGATGGCGCAGGCCCGGTAGGTGGGCCGGCGCGCCGGCGTGTCGAGAGGGATGTAGCCGGCAAACTCGCCCATGGGGCCTTCCTCCACCCGTTCATCAAGATGGAGGTGCCCTTCGATCAGGATCTCGGCGCTGGCTGGCGCTTCAAGGTCGATGGTCTTGCAGCGCACTGTCCTGATCGCGCGCGCCAGCAGCGCGCCGAGGCGCCCGCTTTCGTCGACATGGGCGGGCAGCGGCATGCCGCAGATGAAGGGAATGGAGGGCTCGACCCCGAGCGCCAGCGCGAACGGCATCGGCTTGCCCAGATCCGCCCAGGCCTTCGCCACCATGCCGAGGTGCTGCTCCGGCGCCACGACCCCCGAGAGGCGCTTGCCGTCGACCATCATCATCCGGGCAATGGACCAGTTGGTCCAGGTTCCGTCCGGCGTGCGGGCGACGATGCAGCCGAAGGTGTTCAGATAGCGACCGCCGTCCCCATAGTGCAGCAGCGGCACGGGAAGCGCGGTGAGGTCCACCGCGGCGCCGGTGACCGTGTTCTCGAAGACCGGCGCATCGTCCACGACCACCGGGTTGATGGCCGGCCTGTCGAGGCTCGCGGCAATGGCCTCGGCGATCGCGAGGCCGCCCGTGGTGGGCGGCAGCTCCAGCGCGACGGCAACGCGAACGAGCTCCATGCCGGGCTGCGCGCTGGTGCCCGCCGGAGCACCCAGGATGCGGAAGGCGCCCGGGTGGTCGGAGAAGGCCTTGAACAGGGGAGCCGGCGCCCCGGTCTCGATGCAGCGCCGGATGATGGCGCCAAGCTCCAGGTCGAGGGAGACCGGCGCGTCGATCTCCTGGATTTCCCCGAGGCCGCGCAGGGCCTCGATATAAAGGCGCAGGTCGGTGAGGGGCATCAGGCGTCTCCCCTGGCGCGCGCGTCGGCGGGAGGAACTGCTTCCGGCTGGCCGCCCCATCGATTGAACAGGCCTGCGTCGAGGTCGTACAGATCGAGCACGCGCCCGACGGTATGGTTCACCATCTCGGAGAGAGAGGCCGGTCGGTCGTAGAAGGCCGGCACCGGCGGAAAGACGATGGCGCCGTTCTCGGTGGCCTGCGCCATGGAGCGGATGTGGCCCGCATGCAGGGGCGTCTCACGGAACATGAGGACCACGCGGCGCCGCTCCTTCAGACAGACGTCGGCCGCGCGGGTCAGCAGGCCGTCGGTGTTGCCGGTGGCGATGGCGGACAGGCTCCTCACCGAACAGGGCGCGACGATCATGCCCATGGTGCGGAACGAGCCGGAGGCGATGGTGGCACCGATGTCGGCATCGCCATAGGTGAAATCCGCCATGGCGCGGACGTCGCGCACCTTCAGGTCGGTTTCGTGGGCGAGTGTGCGCTCGCCCGGCTTCGACATGACGAGATGCGTCTCGATGCCGAGGCGCCTCAGCACCTCCAGGATGCGCAGCCCGTAGATGGTGCCGGTGGCGCCGCTGATGCCGACGATCATGCGCCTGCGTGGCGGAGGAATGACGTGCTGTTGCATGGCGTGCGTCCGGTCCCGGTTCGATTGAACGGAGCCTAGCCAGCCGGGCCAGAGGCCTCATCGTCAGAACTGTCTATGCGGGACGCGGGCCGACCGACGGGCCGGCCGAACACCCCTCAGCGCAGCTGCGGCACGAGTGCGCCGAGGGTCGCCATGGTGCGTTCGAAGTCGCGCAAATTCTCTGCATCCGACTTGCCCAGGATCGAGCGGATCTGGCTGCGGACGGTCATGAGCGAGACCCCGCGTCCGCGCGCCACGTCCTCGGCGCTGGCGCCGCCGGTGAGGGCCACCGCGACTTCCGCCTCGGCGCGGCTGAAGCCGAACATCTCGCACAGCATGTCCGCCTGCGGCACCACCTTGCGGTTGAGCGGCCGCAGGAGGATGAGCGCCAAGGGCTCCCTGGCGTCGCCTTCGTCCCGCCCGCTCACGTCATTGGCAAGGCCCAGCGGCGCCGGGGCGACCGTCAGCGCGGCGAGGGCGCCGTTGCGCGAGGTGACGCGCATAGCCCCCCCGGAGCCCCCTGACGTGGCGGAGGCAACGAGCTTGCGGAGCACGCCCGCCTCGTCGCGGGACATGGCTGCGAGGTAGACGCCGCTGCCGGCATAAGGGCCCGAGCGCATGGAGAACAGGCCGGAATCGGGACCGGCCAGATACCTGCGGGCGAGATCGTTGATGAAGCGGATCTTCAGCCCCGCATCGACGACGCCCACGCCCACGGGAAGCGCGTCCAGGGCGGCCCGCGTCAGAGCGACCGCCTCGTCATCCCGCCCCAGCCGTGCGCGAAGCTCGATCGCGCGCTGGACGTGCGGCATCAGGGTCTTGAGCAGGCGGACATGGGTTTCGTCGAATGCTCCCGTGTCGTCGCCGCGGGACACCAATATCGGAGTTGCCTCCGTGAGGCCGGCCATGCCGCCGATCACATGGCGACGCTCATGATGCCGAGCGAAGTCGAAGTAATATTCGCTGCGGAGGAGTTCGGTTTCGGCGACCAGCTCGGCGCCGAGCTTCGCGTTGCCGAGGTGGTAGGCCCGCGCTGTCGCAAAGTCGTAGCGGGCCTTGGCGGCGTAAGGGTCCCTGGCGTGGAAATAGGCTGAATAGGCGCTCTCGCTGCCGTCGGGCGGCATCAGCAGGTTGCGCGGCCCCCCGGGACCTCCGAGAACCAGCACGGCGCGCCGGGCGTCCATGATGCGACAGATGCGGTCGCCGACGTCCAGCCAACTGCCGTCCCCGGCACCGGCCTGGTAGATGGCGCCGACGCAATCGGCGAGTTCGCGCTCCGTGTCTCTCACGCTGGGACAGCCCCGAAAGTAGCCGGAAGATGGCAGAGAATTTCAGCCCGTTCAACGCATCCCGGCCTCCCGGGATGCGGATGAAGCGGCTCGACCTGATCCGCCGCTCTTCTTTCAACCCGAACGACGGGCTTGCAGATTGTCGGCCATCAATTGCTTCAACTTGATCGGGTCGCGCTCTAGGCGGTGTGGACGGATTTCGCCGTGTTGAGTCGGAGGGGGATTCCCTTCTTGTCCTTTCGGTGATTCATAGCGGGTCGGCTTTTGGCGAGGTCGACCATGCTGACGCGGATGACGGACGAGGATTGGGCGGTGGCTCTGGAGGTGTTCCGCGCTTGCCGGTCGCGACGGGGCGACAAGGGGCGCGATGACCGCAAGTTCCTCGAAGCCATGCACTAT